>JAPJOH010000003.1:0-40526 GCA_030826265.1 Collinsella aerofaciens | reverse complement strand
AATAAACAGGCGGGGCACCCACAAACCCCTCCTATGGTGGGGTTAAATTGTTCCTGGATAACCCCAAAAAGCTTTTACCACGAAAATATTACACCGCAACTTATTGAGGCCGAGCGGGCTGGGTCGATGATGGGCTCTGTTGTCGAGAAGATGAGGACAGCCGGTCAGGAGTCTGCGTAGGGTTTTGTGGTTGGTATACCGTAGCCGCGCATCATGGAGCCGAACGCTTTGACATCGTAGGTGTCTGAGAGCTTGAAATGAATGACGTTGTGGCCCATGGCACGCAGGTTCGCGTCGCGCATGAGGGCAGCTCGATAGGTTTTTGCCGCAGTATGTTCCGGATCATTTTGGGCATCGTCCTCAAACTTGCCTAGTCCATGCAGCTCAGCCAGCATCCAAGAGCCGTTTGGCATCTGCCAGCCGTAATCTGCCAAATAATAGCCGGCGTTTCCCGGTCGAGTGATTTCAACCTGAAGTTCGGGAGCGGCAACTCCCGCCAGAATCATTGCCGCCCGTGCTTCGGATTCTCCACCGTTATCCGATCTGCCATCCATGTGTTCAAAAACGTCAAATGCGCGCGCGATGCCGTGCAGTCCGCGGCAGTTCGTTTGTGCATATGCACGCAATTCTTCACGCTCGACACCATACTCACGAGCCAACCCGTCGACATAGCCTAGTGCATATCGAAAAGCGTTAGTTCGGGCGATGTCGACCACCGTGCGATATGGATTCGTTAACGTAAAAGGACCGAGCTGCCATACGTCGCCCGGCCGCCAGCGTCGGTATTCAACGAATTCGTACATATCGCGTCTGGTGGAACGCGGCAACAGCACTTGCACCTTGTCGAGAAGCGAATATGCAGAATCGATGCCATAGAGCAGTGCCGCCGTTGCTCCACAAAACACGGCATTCGGTTCAACGACCGCAATAGCGGATGCCAATTGAAAGATGCGATCTTCGACGCCGAGGTCATTCCAATACGCGGGATCAGCGTAGACATGGTTGTAGAGTCGAATAATCATCTCTTTTTGCATGAGCGCGTAGGCACAGCGTTCATCCCATTTTTTGGTAGCTACAAACAGGTGCCCGCCATGATGGGCCTCGAATAACCGGAAGAACAGCTCTAATTGCGGTTTGGTACAGCGTTTATCATGACTCATTTTCGACCCCATGGTCTCGAGGGGGAGTGAATGACACTACGCTATCCCATATTTGGCCCGCCTGACCTTGCCATGAACTGACCAAAAGCTTGACGGGGCAGGTCAGAGTCATGAGTCGTAGCCAAACATATCGGCAAACGGTTGATTGGTGCCCCTCGGCGGCACTAAAAACCACCCTTACAGAAAGTTGCGGTGGAATAGTTCCTGAAAGGCTCGAATAAGCCTAAATCGGAACTATTTCACCGCAGCTTAAGAGGGGATGGGGTTGAGGGACGGGCGATGCCGTTGCCTGTCGGTTAGTGGCGGGATTGGTGGCGGAGCTTGTCGATGGTGGAGTCGGTGCTTCGGCTGCGGGCTTCGGCGGCGCGGTCGCGGGCGTCGGCGGCGGTTTGGCGTTTACGGCGGTAATCGATCATGCCTTGGATGATGGGCTTGCCAAAGCTCACGACATCATCGTTGTAGATGGCGGTTCGGGCTGCGAGGAGGCAGTCGGTAAAGTCCATATGGGTCTTGCCGAAGAGTTTGACGGCAAGGGCGACAACGGTGGGCTCGTCGACCATGACGTCATCGAGCAGCCTTTTCATGGCCGCAGCAATTTCAACGCGGGGAACCTTATAGACGTCGCGCAGCGTGACCACGACGCGCGTGATGATTTCGGGGTAGACGCGAGCGGTGCGCGTGGCGATGACCTTGGCGGCGCGCGGCGACAGGACCTCGTCGTCGTTAAGCAGGTAGCGCAGGATGACGGTCTCGTCGATGATGGTGCTACTCATGGATATCTACTTCCTCGGGACCCAAAACCGACTCGTCGCTTTCTGTGGCTAGGTATTCAATCCAGGCATTGCGCTCCTCGGAGCGGCGATTGGGGTCCCCATATGCTTTGAGCAGTCCATAGGCGGCCGTGCCGTCCTTGGAGCGCACGGCGACCGGCTGAAAGGGGAGCTTGCGCATCAAAATACTCTGCGCGACAAATAGACGGACAGCCTCGGCGAGCGATGTGCCCATTGCGTCGTAGAGACGCTCGGCATGCTGCTTGTCTTCCTCGCGAATGCGCACCTGCAGGATGGCTCGTTTTTGAGTCGATGACATCACTGGCCTCCCTTAATGAGCGTGCAATTTGAATAGTCAAATACAACATCGGCTAATAATAGCCAATCTTATAACCACTGCTTTATTGCACTCAAGTTAATGAGCGCGAAATATATATCAAACGTATTACATCCTTTATAAACGAGCGTGAAATCTCCCCTGGATGTACGCATGTAATACACTCACCTTTATAGCTATTCGAGAATAGTTCCAACCTGCTAAAACCACTGCAATACACCCGTATTGCAGGGCCTATGCTCAAGTTTGCCACCTGCAACTGCGTATATTTAACCTGTATATCGTTGGAGGAATTCTATCGAAGTGCCTGTTTCGCCGCATGCACTCGATACGCCGATGCCGGACCACGGGCGGTCCGGGGCAACGTCGACAGGGTCTCTCCGGCATGGGATTCAGGAGGGAGTGAACAACATGGGCAATAAACGAGTCGTAGCCGATTCCTCACGCTGCATTGGGTGCCAAACCTGTATGGCGGCGTGCATCGAGGCGCACGACATCCCCGGCAACATCGCCGCGCCGCGCCTGCGCGTGACGCGTACGTACGAGATCTCCGCACCGGTGGCTTGCCATCACTGCGAGGATGCCCCGTGCGCGAAGGCCTGTCCTACGGGCGCCTTGTTCTTTGATCCAAAGAACCATCGTATAGGCGTCAACGAGGACAACTGCATCGGCTGCAAGAGCTGCGTCATGGCATGCCCCTTTGGCGCCGTGAGCGTGGCGACCACGCAGGTCCCCGTCTTGATGGGTGACGTTCGCGTGGGTTCGCAGACTAAGAGCTTCGTGCTCAAGTGCGACCTGTGCGTGGACCGTCCCGGCGGTCCGGCGTGTGCCGAGGCGTGTCCGACCAAGGGCCTCACCCTGGTGGACGAGGAGCGTCTGGCAGAACTGACTGCCGAGCGTGCCCGCGCCACCATCGAAAACGAGGCGTAAGCGTCGGGCGACAGGCCCAATGATTGTCAAATAAGTACCGAGTATTCGGTAGCAGAGAAAGGAAGGAGGGTGTCATGGAGAAGCATAAAGTGATCTGCCCGTACTGCGGCGCCGGTTGCCAGTTTAACCTCCTGGTCCAAAACGGCCAGGTCGTGGGTACCGAACCGCTCAACGGCATCACCAACCAGAGCGAGCTGTGCCTTAAGGGCATGAGCGGCTACGACTTCATCAACGACACCAAGATCTTGACTCCTCGCGTACTGCACCCGATGATCCGCCGCACCAAGGGCGCGGATCTTGAGCGCGTAAGCTGGGACGAGGCACTGGATTTCACCGCATCTAAGATGCAGGCCATAATTGACGAATATGGTCCTAACGCTGTCATGACCACCGGCTCTTCGCGAGGCGGCGGCAATGAGGCGAACTACGTCATGCAGAAGTTTACGCGTGCGTGCATCGGCACCCACAGCGTAGACAACTGCGCCCGTACTTGACACGGCCCTACTGTCCTCGGTCTGATGGACACGGTTGGTTCAGGTTGCATGTCATGCTCCATCCCCGGTATGGAGGATGCGGGCTGCATTTTCCTCTTCGGCTATAACCCTGCCGATTCGCACCCCATCGTCGCAAGGCGTATCGTGCGAGCCAAAGAAAAGGGTTGCAAGATCATCGTCGCCGACCCGCGCCATATCGAAACCGCGCGTATCGCCGATCTCTACCTTCCGATCAAGAACGGTTGCAACGTTGCGTTCCTCAACGCCTTTGCCAACTGCTTGGTCAACGATGGCCTCTACGACAAGGAATTCGTCGCCGAGCACACGAACGGCTTTGACGAGTGGTGGGAGACCATCAAGAACTACACTCCCGAATCCGTACAGGACATCACGGGTGTCGATCCCGCGCTGATCCACCAAGCTGCCGAGATGTACGCCACGGCGAAGCCTTCTGCCATCATTGGCTGGGGCATGGGCGTATGCCAGCAGAAGCAGAACCTGAAGACGGTGCACACCATCGCCTCCATTGCCTGCGTTGCCGGCCAGATCGGCAAACCCAATTCCGGCCTCGCGCCCGTGCGCGGTCAGAATAACGTCCAGGGCTCCTGCGATATGGGCATGCTGCCCAACCTGTACCCTGGCTACCAGAAAGTCACCGACCCCGCCGCTCGCGCCAAGTTTGCCAAGGCTTGGGGCGTGCCCGAGGAAAAGCTCCCGCTCGAGGAGGGCTACAAGCTCACCGACCTGGGCCACCTGGTCGACGAGGGCAAGGTGCACTGCTTCTACAACTACGGCGAGGACCCGGTGCAGACCGAGCCCGATTCGGCCGGTATGCGCAAGACGCTCTCCGAGCTGGATCTGTTCATTTGCCAGGACATCTTTATGACGCAGACGACTATGCTCGCCGACGTCATCCTGCCCGCTACTTCTTGGGGCGAGCACGAGGGTGTCTTTACCGCATCCGACCGTAGCTTCCAGCACTTTGACGCGGCTGTTCCGCCCAAGGGCGAGTGCCGTCACGACTGGGAGATCTTCGCGGACCTGTCTACGCGCATGGGTTACCCCATGCACTATGACAACACCGAGCAGATCTGGAACGAGTGCATTAGCCTGTGCCCCAACTTTGTGGGCGCGACCTACGAGAAGATGGCTCCCGAGGGCGGTTACGCCCAGTGGCCGGTCAAGAGCACCGATGTGAACGACCACGGTACGCCCGACATGTTCGCTGGTGGCAAGTTCACCACCAAGGACGGCCGCGCCAACCTGATGGCGCACGACTGGGAGGCTCCCTCCGAGCTTCCCGACGATGAGTACCCGCTCATCCTGTGCACCGTCCGCGAGGTCGGCCACTACAGCTGCCGCTCGATGACCGGCAACTGCAAGACGCTGGCGCTGCTCGCCGACGAGCCCGGCTTTGTCCGCATGAATCCCGCGGACGCCCAGGCGCGCGGCATCAAGAACGGCGACATCGTCTCGATTCACAGCCGCCGTGGCCAGGTATACAGCCGCGCCGACGTGAGCGACCGCATCAACAAGGGCACGGTCTACATGACCTACCAGTGGTGGATCGGCAAGTGCAACGAGCTGACCATTCACAAGGTCGACCCTGTCTCGCATACGCCCGAGGACAAGTTCTCCGCCTGCCAGGTCGATCCAATCGCCGACCAGGTCTGGGCCGAGGGCGAGGTGGAGCGTCAGTACACCGAGCTCAAGCAGGCTCTGGTGGACGCCGCCGCTCCCCAGGACGTTGAGCCCGGCGCCGCCAAGTTCGACGACGAGACTCACGTGAACCAAATCGTGTAGTCCCGTTCTCGTTGGCTTTTTGGGCCGGGCGTCCCGTACGTTCGGGAGCCCGGCCCGTTATTTTGAAAGGAAGTGGGGATGAACCGCTTCATCGACATCAACCCGGAGAGGTGCATCGGCTGCGGAACATGCCAGTCCGCCTGTGCCGACGCCCACCGGATGCAGGGTCTTCAGGATACGCCGCGTCTGGCGCTCGTGAAGACCGGCGGCATTTCGGCCGCCCTTGCCTGCCACCATTGCGAGGGTGCCCCCTGCGCCGAGGTCTGCCCGGTGAATGCCATCGAGCACGATGGTGATCGCATCCACGTTAAGGAGCAGGAGTGCATCGGGTGCAGGCTGTGCGCCATCGCGTGCCCCTTCGGAGCCATCCATCCCGATGGCACGTCTATCGCCGGTGTCGCAGGCATGTGCGACCCGACGCCTTCGTATCCTAAGTCCCTGAGCAGCCTGCTGACGTGGGCTCCTGGCCAGTACACCTGTGCCGTCAAGTGCGACCTGTGCGCCTTCGATCCGGACGGTCCGCATTGTGTGGCGGCGTGCCCCACCAAGGCGCTGACCGTCATGGGCGGCGCGGCCGATCGCGAGCTTGACGAGGCCAAGCGCCTGCGCTCGATCGAAAACGGTCCGGTCGTCGACGTTACCGCTGTGGCCCAGGGCCTGTCCGAGAAAGCAGAAGGGAGCGTAAACAATGGATAGCATGACGCTGTTTATCGCATCGCTTGCCGTCTCGTGCATCGGTGCGCTCGCCTCGGTTCTGCTGATCAAGGCCGATAACGCCGCCAAGACCGCCGGCTGCCTTATCGGCGCCGTCGCCGCGGTGCTTTCGTTTGTGGCCGGTATCCAGGCCGTGCTGGGCAATGTCACGTCGGTCGATACCATCGTGTTTTTCCCGTTTGCCCATTTCCAGCTGCTGCTCAATCAGCTGTCCGGCCTGTTCGTGGCGCTCATCTCGGTGCTTGCGTTTGCCGGTTCGATCTACGGTCTCAACTACTTTGATGAGTACCCGGGCAAAAAGGGCCGCGCCGGCTTCTTCTTTAACACCTTCGTGGCGTCTATGATGCTCGTCATCACCGCCGACAACGTGTTTTGGTTCCTGGTCGCCTTTGAGCTCATGTCGCTTACTTCGTACTTCCTGGTCGTGATCGAGGAGAACGAGAACTCCATCCATGGCGGTTGGCTCTACTTTGTGATCGCGCACGTGGGCTTTGTACTCATCATGGCGAGCTTCCTCACCATGACCAACTTTGCCGGTGGCTCGTTTGCCTTTGCGGATTTCCGCGCCACGCAGTTTAGCCCCGCGGTCGCATCCGTGTGCTTTGTGCTCGCCTTCTTTGGCTTTGGCGCCAAGGCCGGTATCATCCCGCTGCACGGCTGGCTGCCCAAGGCACATCCCGAGGCGCCGTCCAACGTGTCGGCCCTCATGTCCGGCGGCATGATCAAGATCGGTATCTTCGGTATCCTCAAGGTTGGTCTCGACCTGCTCTCCGCCTCGGGCGTTCAGGTCTGGTGGGGCCTTATGGTCATGGTCTTCGGTGCGATCTCGTCGGTCCTCGGCGTGGCCTTCGCCCTGCAGGAGCATGACATCAAGCGCCTGCTGGCCTATCACTCCGTCGAGAACATCGGCATCATTCTGCTCGGCGTCGGCGCCTCCATGGCCGCCATGGCGCTCAACTCTGTCGGCATTGCCGTCCTGGCTCTGATGGCCGCCCTCTACCACACGTTTAACCACGCGATGTTTAAGGGCGAGCTGTTCTTGGGCGCCGGTGCGCTGCTGTACTCCACGGGTACGCGCAATATGGAGAAGATGGGCGGCCTGTTCCGTCGTATGCCGGCAACGGCCATCTGCTTCCTCGTTGGCGCACTTGCCATCTCGGCCATCCCGCCCTTCAACGGCTTTGTGTCCGAGTGGTTTACCTACCAGTCGCTCTTTAACGCCGCCATGCAGGGCGACAAGGCCGTCATGATCGTGGCCGTGTTCGCTGCCGTCGCGCTCGCCATTACCGGCGCGCTTGCTGTCACGTGCTTCGTCAAGGCCTATGGCGTCTCCTTTGCCTCCGCGCCCCGCTCCGAGGCCGCGGCCAATGCCAAGGAGGTTCCCGCCCCTATGGTGTTTGCGCAGGGCCTGCTCGCGGCCATCTGCGTCGTGCTGGGCATTGGCGCTCCCGTGATCGCGCCCGTGCTGGTCGATGTCGCCGCGTCCGTGCTGCATCCGTACGGTGGCGTGTTTGCCGCCGAGGGCATGGAGCTCATGAACCAGTACTCCGGCGCTGCCACCTCCACGCCCGCGATCGCCATTGCGCTCGTGGTGCTTGTCGGCCTTGCCTGCGGCTATCGCAAGCTCAAGACCGTCGGTAAGGTGCAGAAGTCTCAGCCGTGGGCATGCGGCTATGCTCCCAACGAGCATATGCCCGTCGTGGCCACGACCTTTGCCTCCGAGGTGTCCTGGTTTATGCAGCCGCTCTACACGCTGCGTGACCGCTGCACGGCCGTCTGCTGGTCCATCGCGCACTTCTTCCAGAAGCTCACCGGTGTGGCCGAGGCTGTGGAGCCCGTGCCCGACAAGGTTCTCGTCGATGCCCCGCATAAGGGTGTCGAGAAGCTCGCCGACCTCGCGACTAAGCTCGAGGGCGGCAACTACAGCATCTATATCTGCTACATCGTCGCGGCACTCGTGGTGTTCCTCGTGCTCGCCGTGCAAATGGGTTAAGGAGGGGAGAGCATGAACAACATCGTACTTGCCGTTCTGCAGGGCGTGGTCGTTATGGCCGTCGCGCCGTTCTTCTCCGGTCTCGGCCGCGTGATCCGCGCCAAGATGCACAACCGTCGCGGCCCCAGCATCATGCAGGACTATCGCGACCTGGCCAAGCTCTTTGCGCGCCCCGAGTCCCAGAGCGAGGACGCGAGCTTTGCGCTGCGCATTATGCCGCCGCTGTTCTTCGCCGTCGCCTTTATGCTCGCGATGGGCCTGCCGCTCTTTACGGCGCAAAGCCCCATCCCGGTCTTTGGTGACGCCATCACCATCATGTACAGTCTGGCGCTCGCCCGTTTCTTCTTCGCCCTCTGCGGTGTGGATTCGTCCAACGCCTACGCCGGTATCGGCGGCGTCCGCGAGCTGCTCATGAGCGTGCTCATCGAGCCGTCCATGCTGCTGGCGCTGTTTGCCGCCGCCCTGGTGTGCGGTTCCACCGACATCGCCACCATGGGTCAGCACATCATGACGGGTGCCATCGACGCACCGGTCGCCGTGATCCTTGCCGGCATTGCCTTTGCGATCGCCTGCTACATGGAACTCGGCAAGCTGCCGTTTGACCAGGCCGAGGCCGAGCAGGAGCTCCAGGAAGGTCCGCTCGCCGAGCTTTCCGGCCCGTCGCTCGCCATGGCCAAGCTCGCCATGTCCATGAAGCAGGTCCTGGTCGTCGCCTGGTTCTGCGCGATTTTTGTCCCCTGGGGCGAGCCCGCGACCGTGGGCGCCGCCGCCGTTTTGGGCGCGGTTATCTTCCTGGTGAAGTGCCTGATCGACTTTGTCGTATGCGGCGTGATCGAGAACTCCTGCTCGCGTTCGCGCTTTAAGGTGCTCGGTAATCAGACCTGGGCCGTCGTGGGCATCGCCGTGCTGGCGTTTGTCTTCGTGGTCGTCGGCGTGTAGGAGAAGGGAGAAACAATGTCATTTGCAGTCAGTCTGTCCCTTCTCGGCTTGGTCGCTATTGCGGCCCCGATGGTGGCCTCGGTGCTCGTCGCCCTGTTCCCCCGTCCGTACGCCAAGTGGTTCAGCGTTTTGGGTGCCGCCGTCTCGACGGCCTGCACCATCGCCCTCGCCGCGAATTTCGCCGGCGCCGGCATGCCCGACACGCAGGTCCCCCTGATCTCGTTTGGGCAGACCCTCGTCATGGGATTCACCTTCGATCGCATGAGCACGCTGCTCGCGCCCGCCTTTGTGGGTATCGGCCTGCTTGTCGTGATCTATTCGATTCCCTATATGAGCGAGAATAACCGTGAGCATCCCGACGCACCGCGTCGTCGCTTCTACGCGTACCTCTCGACCTTCATTGGCGCCATGGCCGGCCTCGTGTACAGCTCGACCCTTTTGGGCCAGCTCGTGTTCTTTGAGATCACGGGTGCGTGCTCTTGGGGCCTCATTAGCTACTACATGACGCCTACGGCCAAGAAGGCCGGCATGAAGGCCCTGATCATTACGCATATCGGTGCGCTCGGCCTGTATCTGGGCGCTGCTATCGTGTTTGCCCACACCGGCACCTTCGCCATCACCGCGATCGCCGGCCTTGACGCCAAGCTCAAGGCCATCGTCCTTCTGCTGGTGCTCTTTGCCGCTTGGGCCAAGTCCGCGCAGGTCCCCATGTACATGTGGCTGCCTTCGGCCATGGAGGCCCCGACGCCTGTTTCGGCCTACCTGCATGGCGCCTCGATGGTCAAGATCGGCGTGTGCGTGTTCGCGCGCGCACTCGTCTCTGCCGGCGAGATTCCCGAGATCGTGGGCTGGGTCGCCATTATCGACGCCATGGTCACCATGCTCTTTGGTTTCCTTATGTACCTGCCGCAAAAGGACATGAAGCGCCTGCTGGCCTTCTCCACGATCGCCCAGCTCTCCTATGTGTTCTTTGGTCTGGGTCTTTCGGTCTTTGGCAGCCAGCTGGCCTTTGACGGTGCCGTGTGCCACATCTTTAACCACGCCTTCGCCAAGACGCTGTTCTTCCTGATCGCCGGTTCGTTCTCCTTTACCCTCGGCACGCGTATGCTGCCCAAGCTTCGCGGCATCGTAAAGAAGTACCCGATCTCGGGCGTGGGCTTTGGTGTCGCGGCGCTCGCCATTGCCGGCGTGCCGCCCATGAACACGTTCTTCTCGAAGTTCCAGATCATCGCCGGCGGCTTTTCTGTGGGTGCCGGCAACGTTGCGATCCTGGTTCTCGTGTGCATTATGGTCGCCGAGACCGTCGCCACCTTCGCCTGGTTCCTCAAGTGGATGGGCTATTGCCTGCCCGGCGAGCCGAGCGACGAGGTCGCTGCGGGAGCCCCGCTTCCCCGCGCGATGGCATTCGTGTTCATCGTGCTCATCATCATGGTTATCGTCAGCGGCCCGCTTTCGGCCAGCTGGATCGGTTAGGAGGTAGAACGACATGGGTTATTCGATCGTCAACATCCTTGGCGGCCTTCTGATCGTCACGTCCACCATGGTGGTCGTCTCCAAGAACATCAAACATGCCATCAACTGGTATGCGGTGCAGTCGCTGGTGCTCGTGGGACTGCTCGCTACGCTCGGTGCCACCACCGGTGCGCAGGAGCTGCTTATGTGGGCCGGATCTGCCTTTATCACCAAGGTCGTCCTGGTCCCTTATATCCTCAACCGTGCGTACAAGAAGATGGGCGAGCCGAGCGACGCATCGCTCAAGGCCGGCCTTAAGCCCGCGTGGGCCATTTGCATCATCGCCGTGGAGGTCGCGATCTGCTTTGCCGTCGTGACGCAGATCAGCCTGCCCACGGCCGAGGTCGCAACGCCTGCGCTCGCCATTAGCTTCGCTCACTTCTTTGTGGGCCTCACCTGCATCATCTCGCAGCGCAACATCATGAAGCAGATCTTTGGATACTGCCTTATGGAAAACGGCAGCCACGTGACGCTCGCGCTTTTGGCCCCCACCGCTCCCGAGATCATCGAGATCGGTATCGCCACCGACGCCATCTTTGCCGTCATCATCATGTCCATCGTCGTGCGTCGCATTTGGGACGACTCCCACTCGCTCGATGCGCGCGACCTGTCCGAGCTGAGGGGGTAGTCCATGGAAACGTTGATTCTCGCCCTGCTCGCGACTCCTTTGGTGTTCTCGCTGGTCATGGCGTTTTTGCCCAAGAATACGTCCTATAACGTATTTGCCGGTCTCAACCTGGTCTCCGTCGCAGCCGTACTGGTGCTGTCGATTATGACGGCCGGTGACGTCCTTATGAGCGGCGAAACCGCGAGCGCTCTTGGCCTGTGGTTCCACCTCGATTCGCTGGGCGCCATCTTTGTGCTGCTCATCGGCTTTATCGGTTTTCTTACGGGGCTGTTCTCGCTGCCCTATGTAAAGGCCGATATCGAGGAGGGCTCCATGCCCGCCGAGCGCGCCAAGCAGTATTTTGCGCTGTTTAGCCTTTTTGTGTTCACCATGCTGCTCGCGTGCCTGTCCAACAACATGATCCTCACGTGGGCCGCCGTGGAGGCAACCACGCTTTCCACCGTCTTCCTCGTGGGTATCTACAAGAACAAGACGGCCCTCGAGGCTTCTTGGAAGTATGCGATGGTCTGCACCGCCGGCGTGGCCTTTGGCCTGTTCGGCACGCTGTTGATCTACGCCAACGCCGCCGACGTGATTCCCAACGCCCACGAGGCCGCGTTCCTGTCGTGCGTGCTGCCGTATGCCGACCAGTTCGACCCGACGCTCATGCGCCTCGCCTTTGCGTTTATCGTGATCGGCTTTGGCACCAAGGCCGGCCTGTTCCCCATGCACACTTGGCTGCCCGATGCCCACTCCCAGGCCCCGAGCCCTGTCTCGGCCCTGCTCTCGGGCGTGCTGCTTAAGTGCGCCATGCTTGTGATCATGCGCTTCTACGGCTTTACCATCCAGGCCGTGGGCGCCGAGTATCCGCAACTTTTGCTGCTGATCGTCGGCACGCTGTCCATTTTGGTGGCGGCACTTTCGATGTTTCGCCAGGACGACCTCAAGCGCCGCTTTGCGTACTCGTCTGTGGAGAACGTGGGCGTTATCGCCCTGTGCCTGGGTATCGGTGGCCCGCTGGGTATCGCCGCGGCCCTGCTGCACTGCGTGTTCCACGGCTTTACCAAGACGCTTGCCTTCTGCGTGTCCGGCAACATCCAGCACGCCTTTGGCACGCGTAGCCTGGCCAAGATCCAGGGCGTCGTCGAGGTTGCCCCCGCAACCGCCGCGCTCGCCGTCCTGGCGCTGCTCGGTCTTGGTGCCTTCCCGCCCTTTGGCATGTTTATCTCCGAGTTCCTGACTTTTGTCGCCGGTGTTACCGCCGGTCCCATGTGGCTGGTCGTCGTGGTCGCCCTCGGCCTTACCGTGGCCATCTCCGCGCTCACCCGCATCGCACTCAAGTCGGTATTCGGCCATGCGCCCCAGGGCATGGGCAAGCATGAGGCCCCGGCGCTCATGCTTATCCCCGAAATCATCCTGGCTGTCATGATCTTGTGGTTTGGCATCGCCACCCCGCTGCCTCTCGTGCACGGTGTGGAGACCGCGACCGGCATCGTACTCGAGCAGAACACCGAGGAACTTCACGCGACGCCGATGTACCGCGCTGTGTTCGGTACCGAGACCGCTCAGAGCGAGGTGGAGTAACGAATGATTGAAACTGAGAACAAGGTGTATGCCCGTCGCTGCGAGAGCCATGTCGAGGCCCTGCGCCGCGCCGTTCCGGGCTGCATCGAGAAGGTCGAGTGGCAATGCGAGGACCAGCTGACGATTACCGTCAAGCAGGACAAGCTGCCCGAGGCCGTCCACTATCTGTACTACGAGCGCTACGGCTGGATTCCCGTGATCATCGGCAACGACGAGCGCAGTCTGTGCGGCCGTTACGCCGTGTACTACGTCATCTCCATGGAGGGGGAGGATCCCGGCTGGGTGACCGTGCGCACCGAGGTCGATCCCGCCAAGATGACGTTCCCGTCCGTGACGCCGTTCGTCCCCGCCTGCGTGTGGGGCGAGCGCGAGCTGCGCGACATGTTCGGCTTGATTCCCGAGGGTCTGCCCGATCGTCGTCGCCTGGTGCTGCCCGACGATTGGCCCAGCGGCCTGTATCCGCTGCGCAAGGACTCCATGGACTACCGCTTCCGTCCCGCTCCGGCGAGCGACATGGAAAACTACGAGTTCTTGGCCGATACCAAGGGCAAGGAGACGACGCTCGTCCCCATGGGCCCGTTGCACATTACCTCCGACGAGCCCGGCCACTTCCGCCTGTTCGTTGAGGGCGAGACGATTGTCGACGCCGACTACCGTCTGTTCTACGTGCACCGCGGCATGGAGAAGGTTGCCGAGACGCGCCTGAACTATGACGCCGTGACGTTCCTCGCCGACCGCATCTGCGGCATCTGCGGCTGCGCCCACTCGGTGGCCTATGCCGAGGCCGTCGAGCGTGCCCAGGGCATCCATGTCCCGCCGCGCGCCCAGTACATCCGCGCCATCATGCTCGAGGTCGAGCGTCTGCACTCGCATCTGCTCAACATTGGCCTGGCGTCGCACTACACGGGCTTCGACTCCGGCTTCCAGCAGTTCTTCCGCGTCCGCGAGAAGTCCATGGACTTGGCCGAGAAGCTCTCCGGTCACCGCAAGACCTACGGCCTCAACGTGATCGGCGGCGTGCGTCGCGACATTTTGGCCGAGCAGAAGCTCTCCACGCTCACGACCATCCACCAGCTGCGCTCCGAGGTTCAAGAGCTCGTCGACGTGCTGCTCTCTACGCCCAACTTTATTGAGCGTACGAGTGGCATCGGCATTCTGGACCGCAAGATCGCTCGCGACTTCTCGCCGGTCGGCCCGCTCATGCGTGGCTCTGGCTATGCCCGCGACGTGCGCTTTGACCATCCCTTCGACGGCTACGCCGATCCGGATGTCCAAAAGATGCATGCCGCCACGGCCGACACCTGCGATGCCTTCGGCCGTACCGCCGTCCGCATCCAGGAGGTCTACGATTCGATCGACATGATCGAGACCATGCTCGAGAACTGCCCGTCGGGCCCCATCCTCACCACGGATTGGGAGTACACCCCGCACAAGTACGCCATCGGTGCCACCGAGGCGCCGCGCGGCGAGGACGTGCACTGGGCCATGCTCGGCAATAACCAGAAGTGCTACCGCTGGCGCGCCAAGGCCGCCACGTACAGCAACTGGCCGGTCCTGCGCTACATGTTCCGCGGCAACACCGTGGGCGACGCGGCGCTGATCGTCGGCTCGCTCGACCCGTGCTACTCCTGCACCGACCGCGTGACGGTGACCGATGTCGCCGCCAAGCGCGACCACGCGCTCGACAAGGAGCAGTTCGAGAACGTCTGGCGCGACAAGTCGCCGCTCGCGGGCGAGGGCACCATGGCCGCTCCGCTCGATGAGGAGGCGCTCTAATATGCTGAAGCTTTGGAAGGTTAACGCCAAGGCCGGCGACGCGACGGTCAAGTACCCGTTTGCGCCGTTCCCCACCAACAAGGACATGCGTGGCAAGCCCGAGCACAATGCCGAGCTTTGCATCGCTTGCGGTGCCTGCGGCGTGGCGTGCCCGGCCGATGCCATTCGCATGGACACCGACCTTGCGGCCGATACCATCACCTGGTCGATCGACTACGGTCGCTGCATCTTTTGCGGCCGCTGCGAGGAGGCCTGCCCCATGGAGGCCATCAAGCTCACCGAGGAGTTTGAGCTGGCCGTCATGAGCAAGGACGACCTCACCAGCAAGAGCGTCTACACGCTCGAGCACTGCTCGCGCTGCGGCAAGCCGTTCGCCCCGCACAAGGAGATCGACTACGCTAAGCGCCTGCTGCAAAAGGCCGGCGGCATGGAGGCCGAGCAGGCCGCCCGTACCGTCGGTATGTGCCAGGAGTGCAAGCGCGAGCTCGACGCCCTGCGCGCCGCCTCGGCCGTAAAGACCGGCAACGCGCACGGCATGGCTGCCATCGAGACGCTTGCGTCCGGTGAGCCCCAGGGCCCCGGCATGGAGTATCTGGGCGGCCACGGTGTGAACCCGGAGTATATCGACCGCGAGCTTAACCCCGATGCGCCCGAGATTCCCGCCGGTCCGGCGCCGGTCGAGGGCATCATCATGGATTTTGAAACGAAGGAGGAGTAACCATGGCCGAACCCACGCTTTTGCCCGAGCGGCTTCAGTACCGCCCGACCAAGATCGAGCTCGACGAGAGCATCGAGAAGGCCAAGGCGACCCTTCTTAAGAAGATCAAGCGCTCGGTGTACGTCTACCGTGTCGACTGCGGCGGCTGCAACGGCTGCGAGATCGAGATCTTCGGTTCCATCACGCCCGTCTTCGACGTCGAGCGCTTTGGCATCAAGGTCGTGCCCTCGCCCCGTCACGCCGATGTGCTGCTGTACACCGGCGCCGTGACGCGTGCCATGCGCATGCCGGCCCTGCGCGCGTTTGAGGCCGCACCCGATCCCAAGATCGTGGTGTCCTATGGCGCGTGCGGCTGCACCGGCGGCATCTTCTACGACAACTACTGCGTCTGGGGCGGCACGGACAAGATTCTGCCGGTCGATGTCTACATCCCCGGCTGCCCGCCCAGCCCTGCGCAGACCATCTACGGCTTTGCCATGGCGCTCGGTCTGCTGGATCAAAAGCTCCATGCCGAGACCACGGTGGAGGCCGCCGGCGAGCAGGCCGATATCCTGCACCCCGGCGTGCCGTACAAGCTGCGCGTTGCCATCGAGCGCGAGGCTCGTGCCATGAGCGGCTACCGTTACGGCCGCGACCTGGCCAACGAGTTTATGGACACGCTCGAGGGTGCGCCCAAGGGCGATATCCGCGGTGCCATGGCGCTGCTCATCGACAAGCAGGACGATCCTCGCCGCGTTGAGGTCTACTCGGCGCTGCAGGATCTGGTGCTGGCCGGAGGTCGCTAGATGGAGCTTACGGACCGCTCTGGTTACTTTGCGGGTCCCGGCATGCTCGGCGGCTCCTTTGGCGATGCCTCGCGCGCAAGCGACGAGGCCGCCGAGGGCGTCGCCGACCCCTGCCTGGGTCATGCGCCCGACCAGGTGGTCTTCTATGAGCTCACGCGTAAGTTTGTGGAGACCGAGGAAGACGTTCCCCAGGAGGCCTGCGACGTGCTGTACTACACGCTCGCCGTGGGCCACCACACCGGCGTGCTCGATTGCTTTGAGCCGCGCCTGTCGGTGCCGGTGGATGTCTTCTATTCGCTCGTCGACGCGCTGCCGGAGGGGGAGGCCAAGACCAAGTTCGAGGCCATCCGCTCCTTTGGCGAGTGCCAGCTTGACAAGGCGGCGGTGCCGTCGCTGCTCGAGGCCTGCGACACGCTGCTCGACGAGCGCGGTTTTCGCGGCTCGGCCAAGGCCGGCATCTCGGTGTTCGACGACGACTTTGGCCTGCATGCCCAGCAGGTCGCGTTTCTGATGAAGTTCCGCGATCTGGTTGAGCGCGTGCGCGATGTGTCGGGCGTGTATCTGACGGGAAGGTTGCAGTAATGGGTCGCGTTGTGGATGGTCGTGTGAACGGCGCCCCATTTGCGGGTATCGTGCTCACGGCGGGAAGCGTGCTGCGCGCCGACGATGCCGCCGGCCCCGTGCTCTCCAAAAAGATGGAGGACACGCCTATCGCCGGTTGGTACACCATCGACGGCGGTCAGACGCCCGAGGATGACATCATCGAGGTCAAGCGCGAGCGTCCGCCGCGTTTGGTTTTGGTCGATGCCGCCGACATGGCGCTGCCCGTCGGGTCCATCCGCTTGCTCGACAAGCACGATGTGGCCCGCAAGTCGATGTTCACCACGCATTCGCTTCCTTTGTCGATTCTGATCGAAGAGATTGAGCAATCGTGTGATGATATCGTCTTCGTTGGGATTCAGCCGGGCGACACGGAGTTCTACAACCCCATGTCCCCGGAAGTCTTTGACGCCGTCGACGCCGTGTACGACGCCGTGGCCGCCAACGACTTTTCCCACTTTGTCCGCTTGGGGCAAGAGCAATAGGAGCGCTTGTCCCTGCTGATTAGGAAAGAAGTGATTGACATGGCAGATTCCAAGGCAGAATTTCCCGCTCCCGATTGCCTGGCACCCGCCGCGATCGAGGCCAAGACCGAGGCCGCCGGCGTGACCAAGGCCAACCTGCCGGTCGCAAAGGCCTTTCTGTTGGCAATGTTCGCCGGTGCGTTCATCGCCTTCGGCGGCCTGTTCTTTACCGTGTTCTTGAGCGATAGCACGCTGGGCTGGGGCGCCCAGCGTGTCGTGGGCGGCTTGTGCTTTTGCCTTGGCCTGGTGCTCGTGCTGGTGTGCGGCGCCGAGCTGTTTACCGGCAACTCGCTTATGGTCTGCGCGCTCAAGAGCAAAAAAATCACCCTGGCTCAGATGCTCAAGGCATGGCTCGTCGTGTGGCTTGGTAACTTTGTCGGTGCCCTGTTCATCGTCTTTTTGGTGTACATGGCCGGCATTTACAAGCTCAACGGCGAGGCGGTCGCCAATTCCATGGTGAGCGTCGCCGCCGGCAAGGTGACGATCGACTGGGTGACGATCTTCTTCCGCGGCATTTTGTGCAACATCTTTGTGTGCCTGGCCGTGTGGATCGGTACCGCCGGCAAGACCGTGGTCGATAAGGTTGTGGGCATTCTGCTGCCTATCGCCGCCTTTGTGGCCTGCGGTTTTGAGCACTGCGTCGCCAACATGTACTTTTTGCCCATGGGTGCCGTGATGCACGCGTGCGGCTATGGTGCCGACGTCGTCGGCGCCGATGCGCTCAACGCCGCGGGCATTGCGTTTAACCTGTCCGCCGCCACGCTGGGCAACATCGTGGGCGGTGCGGTTCTGGTCGCGCTCGGCTACTGGTTTATCTACGCCAAGAAGTCCGAGGCGTAAGGTATCGTCTGTTTGACGTTGGGCCTCCCGCGGGGCGTTGCCGTGCGGGAGGCTTTTTGGGTCTGGGGCTCGTTGCCGGGCTTTTGGCCTGTTGTGTTTGGCTGATGAAAGGGGTAATCAAGATGGCATCTGCTGTAAAGCGTGACGGTCGCGCCGTGGTGACCACATGCGGGGGATGTTATGCCGATTGCGCCTTTGCGGCACGCGTTGAGGACGGTCGCGTGGTGGCCGAGTTGCCGGTGCCGGAGCATCCGTGCGCGGCGCGTGCCCTGTGCGCTCGCGGACGGCATCGCCTGGCAATGCCGTTTGACGAGCGCGATCGCATTGTGCACCCCATGCGCCGACGAGCTGATGGTTCGGGGTTCGATGCGATTTCGTGGGATGAGGCGTTTGCTCAGATTGCCAAGCGTCTTTTGGGGATTGTTGGCGAGTGTGGGCCTCGTGCGCTGGGCATGACGCTCGGCGTGCCCTCGTTCGACCGCTACTGGGCCTATCGTCTTATGCACGCGCTCGGCTCGCCCAACGTGTACGGTGCCGATGGCGCCTGCGAGGTTAGCCGACTTACCGGTTGGGAGCACAGCCTGGGCTATAGTCCCGCTTCCGACCTGGCGCATACCGATTGCATCATGTACCTGGGGCGTTCCATTGTCGATTCGTCGACGATGGGGGCCGTTGACGCGCTCAACGATGCGCGCCGGCGCGGGGCGAAGATCATCGTGGTTGACCCCCGGCGCAGCGGCTCGGCCGCGCTTGCCGACCGCTGGCTGCGCGTACGTCCTGGATGCGATCTGGCGTTGCTGCTGGGTATTGTCCACGTCTTGATTGCCGAGGACCTGTACGATCACGAGTTCGTGGACCGCTACACCACAGGCTTTGACGAGTTGGCGCAGGCGGCCCGTGCTTGGACGCCCGAGTGGGCCGAGTCGATGTGCGACGTGCCGGCCGCAGAGATTGTCGCGACGGCGCGCGATCTGGCTGCCGCCGCGCCTGCCGCCGTGGTGGATGCGGGCTTTCATGGTGGCATCGGTATCGCGTATGCCAATAGCACCCAGACCGCGCGCGCTATCTGCTTGGTCGATGTGCTGCTGGGCTGCATCGGACACGCGGGCGGTGCCCTCAACCCGCCCACGCCGCTTGTGTTGGGCGACCTCGATCCCACGCGCTTTGCGGCGCCGCCGGTGCCGCGCGAGCCCAAGCTGGGGTCCGAGCGCTATCCTCTAGTCGATCCGGTGCGCGGCCTGTGCACGACCATCGGTCAGTCGATTCTTGCTGGCGATTTGCGTGGGCTCATCGTCTATGCCAGTAACCCCGGTGCGGGCTATGGCAATGCACAGGCTTGGTTGAGTATTTTGCAGCAGCTCGACTTGCTCGTGACGATTGATATTCGCTGGTCCGAGACGGCGCGTGCTTCTGACTTCGTGCTGCCCGACGTGACGTATCTGGAGGCTGACCGCGGCGTGGGAACGGTCGTGGGCGCCAACGATTCGCGCGTGTTCTACCGCAACGCCGTGCTGCCTGTGCAGCATGATGACACGCGTCCCGGTCGGGAGATTTTTGCCGGTCTGGCGCAGGCGTGTGGCGTGGGCGAGTACTTCCAGTTTACGCCTGACGATCTGGCGGCTGCCCAGGTGGCGCCTTTTGGGATCGATCTGGACGAGCTCAAGGAGCGCGACTGGGCCGATACGGGCGTGGCGCTGCCGTCGCGCACGGGTGAGCCGGTGATTCCCTTGGATGGCGGCAAAATTGCGCTGGCAAGCGACGTATGGGAACGAGCCGGTCTGGGTCGTGTACCCAACTGGATCGCTCCCATGGTGGAGCCCGGCCCGGGAATGTTTCGCCTCATTAGCGGCAACCGTCCCTTTGAGTCGCATACTTCGCGCGGGCTCGCGGCGGCCGGCGCCGCCGAGGCTGGATCGGACCTGGATGCCGTGCAGATGAATGTCGATGCTGCTGCGCACATGGGCATTGCCGACGGCGAGATCGTCGAACTCGTGAGCGATATGGGCCGCGATCGCGTACGCGTGGAGACGACGCCCTATCTGCATCCGGCGTGCATCTTTACGTCGGCTGCTCCCGGTGGGCGTTCGCTTGGCTCCGATGCCGGTGGCGCTCAAGGCTTGGGCGTGGGCCCGCTCGACCATACGCCGTTGCGTTGGGACCCGTTGACGGGCGCCGCGCTCACCCAGGAAAACGCCGTTCGCGTGGAAAAGATCGCGGCGCGCGAGGATAATAACGAGTAATTGACTCAGCTAATGTATTTGACTGATCCACGTTTCTTTTGAAAGGCCGCACATGAGCGATAGCCAGAACATGTCCGATGAGGTACGCGCCCGACTGCGCGCCATTCCCTCCGTCAACGAGCTGCTCGCAGAGTGGCCAGTTGTGAAGGCTGTGGGGGAGACCTGCGACGCGGTGGTGCATGCCGCCGTGACGGCCGAGCTCGACGAGGAGCGCGCCGCCATTCGCGCCGGCGCCGCCCCGCGCTCTAAACGCGATCTGGCTTCGGCCATCGAGTGGCGTGCGCACCGCTCCGCGCTGCCGAGCCTGCGCCCAGCAGTTAATGCCACGGGTGTGGTCATCCATACCAACTTGGGCCGCGCCCCGCTCGCGGAGTCGGTCGCCAAGGCCGTGGCCGAGGTTACGCGCGGGTACAGCACGCTCGAGTACAGTGTGGACACTTGTTCGCGCGGGTCGCGCAAGGAGCACGCCGCGCAGCTCATCCGTTCGCTTACCGGTGCCGAGGATGCGCTGGTCGTCAACAACAATGCCGCCGCAGTGTTGCTGGTGCTGGCGACCCATGCCGCAGGCAAGGAGGTTATCGTCAGCCGCGGCGAGCTTGTCGAGATTGGCGGCAGCTTCCGCATCCCCGATGTCATGGCGGCTTCGGGCGCCAAACTCGTCGAGGTCGGCGCCACCAACCGCACGCATTTGGACGACTATGAGCGCGCCATCACGCCCGATACGGCGATGATCCTCAAGGTCCATCCTTCCAACTATCGCATCGAGGGCTTTCACGAGGAGGTGGGCTCTCGGGAGCTCGCCGCCCTGGCCCACAAGCATGGTCTGCTGTTCTACGAGGACCAGGGTTCGGGCGCGCTGTTGCCCGATGACATCCTGGTGCGCGGCGGCGAGGAGCCTACGCCGGCTTTGGTTGCGGCGGGGCTCGATTTGGTGTCGTGCTCGGGCGATAAACTGCTCGGTGCAGCACAGGCGGGCATTATCATGGGCCGTCGCGATCTGGTCCAGGCCTGTGGGTCGCATCCGCTTATGCGCGCCCTGCGCCCGGGCAAGTTGGCGCTCACGGCGCTCGAGGCCACGCTGCGTATCTACATGGATGGCGCCGATGTTGCCCATCGTGAGGTGCCGGTGCTCAACATGCTCACGCTTCCGCAGGCCCATTTGGAGCGACGTGCCCGCAAGCTGCGCGATCGTATGGTCGCCGGGCTCGATAAGGCCGGCTGCCCGTGTGCTGTTGAGCTGGAGATCGTTGATGAGTCGTCGACTCCCGGCGGCGGTTCGCTGCCTACCGTCGAGCTGCCGACGACGTGCGTTGCCGTGCGTCTTGTTGATGAGCGCCTGACGGTCGACGCACTCAAGCGCTCGCTCGTTCGGGACTTCGACACGCCGGTCGTCACGCGCACCTCGCATGATCGCATTTTGTTTGATGTCCGCACACTCGTGGGCGACCGCGATATCGAGACGGCGGCATCGACGCTCGTTGCATGCGTTGCCAAGGCGGCGCGCCGATGAGTGGGGCCGAAGCGTTGGTGGAATGCCCTGTTATCGTTGGCACGGCGGGCCACGTCGACCACGGTAAGTCGGCGCTGATCGAGGCGCTGACCGGCAAGAATCCCGATCGCCTGGAGGTCGAGCGCCGCCGCGGTATGACCGTAGAGCTGGGCTTTGGCGAGTTGGCACTGCCGAGCGGCAAGATCGTCGGCCTGGTCGACGTACCCGGCCATGCCCACTACCTGCGCGCCATGGTGCAGGGTGCGACAGGCATCGACGTTGCCGTGCTGGTGGTTTCGGCCGTCGAGGGCGTAATGCCGCAGACGCGCGAGCACGTGCACGTGCTGGAGCTGCTGGGCGTCACGCATATGGTGGTGGCGCTGACGATGTGTGACCTGGCCGATGCCGAGATGACCGAGCTTGCCGAGCTCGATGTCGATGACTTTTTGTCGGGTACCGTGTTTGCGGGCGCGCCGATGGTCCCCGTGTCGTCCAAGACCGGCGAGGGGATTGACGCGCTGCTGGCCGCGCTTGACGATCAGGTTGGTACCTGCTGGGATTCCTGCCGCGACCGTGCCGAGCGTACCGATGCCGCGCCGCGCTTGCCGATTGACCGCTGCTTTACGATCAAGGGCGCCGGCACCGTCGTGACGGGAACGCTGCACGATGCGCCGGTTGCGGTGGGCGATGTGCTCGTTGCGCTGCCGTCGCGCACGGCCTGCCGCGTACGCGGGATCCAAGTGCATGGCGACACGCAGCAGGCGCTGCCCGGTCAGCGTGTGGCGCTCAACCTGGTTGGCGATGGCGTCGCGGCGCTTGACCGTGGCGAGATGCTGGGCGTGGAGGGTCGCTTTGGCCAGACGCTGCGCTTTATGATGGCGTTTACGTATTTGGGTCGCGAGGGAGCCAAGCCGCGTGTGCTCGAGTCGGGTGCGCGCGTGCATGTGATGGCGGGTACGGCCGAAGTCGTCGGCCGCATCATGTTCATGGAGGGCGAGGCCCTCATGGCGGTGGGCGAGACGCGAGTGGTGCAGGTACGCTTGGAGGAACCACTTCCGCTGCGTGCCGGCGACCATGCCGTGGTGCTGTCCTATTCGCCCGTTATGCTCATTGGCGGCGGGCGTGTGCTGCTTTCGCGTTGCCGTCGTTCGCGCGAGCTTGCCGAAGGAGAGCGTGCGCTGTATGTGGCGCTCGAGGCTGGAGATATTGCGTGCGCGGTGGATGCGTGGCTGGCGCTGCAAGCGCTGCCGGTTGCGGCTGCCGATGTTACCGCGGCGCTCGATCTTGTTGCCGGTGAGGCTGAGGCGGCGTTGCGCGAGTTGGTGGCGAAGGGCGCTGCTTGCGCGCTTGCTGGCTCGGATGGCTCGCTGTATGCAGATGCTTCCGCGCTCGATGCCGCGATGGGTACGCTGGCGGCGACCCTGTCCGCCATGCACGCGGCTGCCCCCAAGGAGACGGGCTTTACGCCTGGCGCCGTTGCCCATGCTGCGTGGCCTGCCGCTGATGAAGGCGTTGCCTCGGCTCTGATTGCCGAGGGCTGCTCGCGTGGCGTGTGCGCCGCCGAGGGCGCCGAGGTATTCGATCCGCATTCGGCCGCCGCGGCGGCACGCGTGGTGCGAGAGGCTTGCGAGCGCATCGTCGCGCTGCTTGACGAGGCTGGCCTGGATGCACCGGCGCTTCCCGAGGTGGGCGAACAGCTGCAGCTCGGTCGCGACACCATGACGCGTGCCCTGCGCGAGCTTTCGCTCAACCGCTCGATCGTTAAGGTCGAGCGCGACGTTGCCCTGTCTGCCGCCGCCGAGGCCCATGCGCGTGAGCTCGTCGCCGTCGCCATTGAGGCAGCCGGCGGCGCTGCGACCACGAGCGTGCTGCGCGAGGCCCTGGGTGTGTCGCGCAGACGCGCCATCAGCATCTTGGAGCACCTGGATGCCGTGCGCTTTACGGTGCTCGACAAGGATGCCGGCGGCCTGCGCTCCCTGCGCTAGATTGGCTGCTCGGTTTGGTAAAATACCGCCGCACTTGGGAACGGATGGGCTCCGGTGGGCTCCGCGGTCCTCAAAACCGTTGCGAGGCGTGCAAAACGTCTTGGATGTGTTCGATTCACATACGTTCCCGCCATACGCTACCAGCGCTTTTGTGCTCGCGGTCTTGCTGCGTGCCGCAAAGGCGCTGTTTTGTTTTTGCACGAGCTTTTCGTAGCGCCGCTATTTCGGCGGCTGTATTTAGCTTCGTGCATCGGGTTTCGAGCATGCCGATGGAGGTGTTTTGTCGTATGACTACCGTA
Source organism: Collinsella aerofaciens (assembly GCA_030826265.1). Taxonomy (GTDB): domain Bacteria; phylum Actinomycetota; class Coriobacteriia; order Coriobacteriales; family Coriobacteriaceae; genus Collinsella; species Collinsella aerofaciens_AY. The sequence continues at coordinate 16,427 of JAPJOH010000003.1, read as the reverse complement.
AGACGTGCCGATCTTTCTTGTGTCGTCCAGGCGGGCGGGTTGTCGTCGCGCATGGGCTGCGATAAGGCGCGCATGGCGTTTTGCGGCGAGCCGCTCATCGAGCGCGTGCTGGGTCGGCTGGCGCCAGTTGCCGGCGAGTTGGTCGTGACGACTTCGCGTCCCAGCGAGCTTGCCTATCTTGAGGAGTTTATGTTTGATGGCCTGCGCCCCCGCGTGGTGATGGACGTCGACGGTCCCGCCGGTGCCATGCGCGGCATCGCGAGCTCGTTGGCCGCGGCCCGATTGCCGCTCGTGGCGATCGTCGCCTGCGATATGCCGTTTGTCTCGCCGGAACTCATCGGCGCGTTTGCCGATCGTGCTGAGGCCGAGGCACTCGACGTGTGCGTGCCGCGCGAGGAGCGGGGGATTGAGCCGCTTTGCGCCGTCTGGCGCCGTGTCGCGTGTGCGCCGGTTGCCCAAGAGCTGCTCGCCGATGACCGTCAGCGAATCCGCTGCCTGATCGACCGGGTGAATGCCGGGTATTTGGACGAGCCTCAGATTGTCGCGGTCGCCGGCTCGACGCTCTGCTTCGAGAACGTCAATACGCCCGAGGAGTTTGCGGCGGCCGAGTTACTCGCCTAGACGATTGGAGTTGCCATGTCTCACGATATTTGTCCCGACACGGGAGAACCTTGCACTTGCGACGGGTCCGAACCCTGTACCTGCGGTTGCGGTGGCTGTGGACATACTGCGGAAGAGGAAGCGGCCGCCGCGGCGTATCGCGATGCACACCGCGAAGGCCCGTCCGGTGATGCTCTCGACCATGAACGCAAAATCATCGTGTCGTTCGACAGCACCTTCGATGTGATGGAATGCGAACAGCTGTGCCTTGCCGCCGGTGTTCCTGGGCGCATCACGCCGCTGCCCGGCTCCATCACCGCCGGCTGCGGACTGTGCTGGGCCATGCCGTTCTCGGGCGATGCCCTCGCCGCCTTCCGCGCCGCCACCGAGGGCCGCGTAACCCCCGCCGACTACCACCAGCTCGTCCTCTAACCACCAACACCACCACAAAGGTGCCTGTCCCCAATGTGGTGGTTTAGAACACGTGGACGAAACAGGTTTGAAACACGGGTTTTGCACGTCAGGCACTCAAAAACGCTTCTACCTGCATCGTAATCAAAACGAAACATCTGCTCGTCGGCTTATGCGAAACTTTGCTGCAACAGTGCGATATTATCCATACTCGATAAAGCTCGGGGCGCATGGGGCGCCTCGAACGACACTTTTCTTTTCCATCAATTGGAGGAAGCATGAGCTACACGCAGAAAGTTCTCGACGAGCTCAAGGCCCGCTATCCCGAGCAGCCTGAGTTCATCCAGGCCGCGACCGAGATCCTCGGCACCATCCAGCCGGCGCTCGACGCCCATCCCGAGTACGAGGAGGCCGCCCTGCTTGAGCGCCTCGTCGAGCCCGAGCGCATCGTTATGTTCCGTGTTCCCTGGGTCGACGACCAGGGCAAGGTTCAGGTCAATCGCGGTTACCGTGTCGAGTTCAACTCTGCCATTGGACCCTACAAGGGCGGCCTGCGCTTTAACCCGACGGTCACCCTGGGTATGCTCAAGTTCCTGGGTCTGGAGCAGATCCTCAAGAACAGCCTGACCACCCTTCCCATGGGCGGCGGCAAGGGCGGCTCCGACTTTGACCCCAAGGGCAAGTCCAACAACGAGATCATGCACTTCTGCCAGTCCTTCATGACCGAGCTCTATCGCCACATTGGCCCCAACACCGACGTTCCCGCCGGTGACCTGGGCGTTGGCGGCCGCGAGGTTGCCTACCTGTTCGGTCAGTACAAGCGCCTGACCAACGAGTGGACCGGCGTCCTTACCGGCAAGGGCCTCTCTTTTGGCGGCTCGCTCGCCCGTACCGAGGCCACCGGCTACGGCCTGGCCTACTTTGTGGACGAGTACCTCAAGAGCCGCGGCGACTCCTTCGAGGGCAAGAACGTCGTCGTTCACGGCTCCGGTAACGTCGCCATCTACGCGGTCCAGAAGGTCTCCCAGCTCGGCGGCAAGGTGCTGGCCTGCTCCGACACCCATGGCTGGGTCGAGGATCCCGACGGCATCGACTACACCGTGCTCGAGCACGTCTACAACAAGAAGCGCTCCGGCCACGACAAGGGCGTTACGCTCGCCATGTACGTTGACGAGAAGCCCAACGCCGTGTGGCACGAGGGCGACGGGCGCGGCGTGTGGCAGCTGCCCTGCGACATCGCGCTGCCCTGCGCTCGCGAGAACACGCTGCTGCTCGAGGACGCCCAGGCGCTCGTCGCCAACGGCTGCAAGGTGGTCGGCGAGGGCGCGAACATGCCCACGACCATCGAGGCCACGACCTACTTCCAGGAGAACGGCGTCGCCTTTATGCCCGGCAAGGCTGCCAACGCCGGCGGCGTGCTCGTGTCTGGCCTGGAGATGAGCCAGAATGCCGAGCACCTGTCCTGGACCTTCGAGGAGGTCGACGGCAAGCTCGAGCAGCTCATGCGTGGCATGTTCCACAACGTGGACGACACCGCCAAGGAGTACGGCCAGGAGGGCAACTTCGTCATGGGCGCCAACATCGCCGGCTTCCTGAAGGTCGCCGACGCTATGCTCGCCCAGGGCGTCTGCTAAATCTTCGCTCGACATAGCCTGTGATGAGGCTCCCAGCCATTCCGGCTGGGAGCCTTTTCTATCCCGGAGGACTCCTCATAACTTGCGGTGATATACGGACTGTTTAGCGTCCCAGAACGGCTAATCAGTCCGTATTTCACCGCAAGTTATGGATGGGTGGGTGGATTTTGTCCTAAAACGGTGTGCGGCCCCTCGTTTGGTACACTTAAAAGTACTGGACAAGTGGAGAGATGGGGGAGAACGTGCTCAAGTTCGGTACCTACGTCCGTGTTGGAAACGCGGCCGAAGCCTATGAGCTCTTGCAGAAGAACCGCAACAACAAGATTGTGGGCGGTGGCATCTGGATGCGCCTGGGTTCGCGTCGTGTGGCGACGGCGATTGACCTTTCGGCCTGCGGACTCGATCAGATCGAGGAGACCGAGACCGAGTTTCGCATCGGTGCCATGTGCACCCTGCGCCAGCTCGAGCGTCATGCCGGGCTCAACGCGCTTGTCAACCATGTCTTTGAGTTCGCCGTCCACGACATCGTGGGCGTGCAGCTGCGCAATACCGCCACGGTGGGCGGCAGCATCTACGGCCGCTTTGGCTTCTCGGACGTTCTCTCCGCCTTCCTCGCGCTCGATTCGTACGTTGAGCTGACGGGCGCCGGCCGCGTGCCGCTCGCCGAGTTCGTCGACATGGGTTACGTGCGCGACGTGATCGAGCACGTGGCGGTCGTTAAGCACGATTACCGCGCAAGCTATGAGGCCGTGCGCAAGGCCGCGACCGACTTCCCCTCGCTCAACGTCACCGCCGCCTGGTGGAACGGCTCCTGGCACGTCACCGTGGGCGCCCGCCCGCTGCGCGCGACCTTGCTGCAGGGCGAGGCATGTGGCCTGGTGAGCGAGCAGCCTTCCGAGGACGAGCTACGCACACTGGCCGTATCCGTGCGTGCCCTGAGCTACGGCACCAACCTGTGGGGCTCGGCTGAGTACCGTCGCCGCATCTCGGCGCCGCTTGCCGTGCAGGCCGTGCGCCGCGCCGCCGGCATCGAGCTTTCTGCCGCGCTTGCCCGCGAGCTCGAGACCGTGCAGGTCCCCAAGTTTGCCACGGACGAGTATTCCTGCCGCCGCGTGCCCGGCGTCGATTCTAGCGAGGTGCGCTAATGGCTGCCAAACTCATCGATCTTTCCTTTACGCTCAACGGCCGTAAGGTCAAGGTTCAGATTGCCCCCGACACCATGCTCTTTGCGCTGTTGCGCGAGCAGGGCTGCGCGTCGGTGCGCTGCGCCTGCGAAACCACCAACTGCGGTTTGTGCACGGTGTGGCTTGACGGCGACCCGGTGCTGAGCTGCTCGGTTCCCGCCGCGCGCGTCGAGGGCCATACCATCACCACGCTTGAGGGCCTTAAGGCCGAATCCGAGGCACTGGCCCGTGCGATGGCTGCCGAAGGTGCCGAGCAGTGCGGTTTTTGCGCCCCCGGCCTCATCATGAACGTGCTGGCGCTTGCCCGCGCCGCCAAGGAGGACCCGAGCCTCGTCGCCACGCGCGAGGAGCTCTCGCGCCAGCTCGCCGGCAACCTCTGCCGCTGCAGCGGCTACGAGAGCCAGCTGCGCGCCATCGTGCGCTTCCTCAACGAGTCTGGCGTGCAGGTGGGCTTCGAGATGCCCGAGCTGCCGGTCAACGACACCAGCTGCGACGGCGTCTCCTACAAGCAGATCACCCACAAGCAGCCCAAGAAGGACTCAAAGGCGCTGCTCGAGGGTCGTCCCGTCTACACGGGCGATATGGTGCCCGCCGGCGCGCTCATCGTCAAACTCAAACGCAGCCCCTATGCCCGCGCCAAGATCCGCTCCATCGACACGTCTCGCGCCCTTAAGGTACCCGGCGTCGTGGGCGTCTACACCTACGAGGACGTGCCCAAGCGCCGCTTTACCATCGCCGGCCAGAGCTATCCGCAGCCGAGTCCCTACGACCGCCTGATTCTCGAGAACCTCGTCCGTTACCAAAACGAGGAGGTGGCGATCGTCGCTGCCGAGACCGAGGAGGCCGCCGACAAGGCGCTCAAGCTCATCAAGGTCGACTACGAGGTACTCGAGCCGCTGCTCGACTTTACCAAGGCACTCGATAACGACATCGTGGTTCACCCCGAGGGCGACGTGACCTTTATGTTCCCGCAGGGCGGCGACGTGCCCCGCAACCTGGTGTGCAGCGGTACCAGCGATTTTGGCAACCTCGACGAGGCATTCGCCCAGAGTGACATCGTCTTTGAGCGCACCTACACCAGCCAGGCCACGCAGACCGCGCCCATGGAAACCTTCCGCGCCTTCGCGACGACCGACGCCTTCGGCCGCATTTCGGTGACCACCTCCACGCAGGTGCCCTTCCACGTGCGCCGCATGGTCGCGCAGTCGCTCGATATCCCGCAGTCGCAGGTGCAGGTCATTAAGCCGCGCATCGGCGGCGGCTTTGGCTCCAAGCAGACGGGCTGCTGCGAGATCTTCGTTGCGTTTGTGACGCAGCAGACCGGCCGTCCGAGTTACTGCTGCTACACCCGTGAGGAGACCATCACCGCGGGCAACTCGCGCCACCAGATGCAGATGACCGTCAAGCTGGGCGCCATGAACGACGGCACCATCACGGCCATCGATCTGCACACGCTGTCTAACGCCGGCGCGTACGGCGAGCACGCTACCACGACGATCGGCCTTTCGGGCCACAAGAGCCTGCCCATCTACAACCACGTGAAGGCGAGCCGCTTTAGCTGGGACGCCGTCTACACCAATACCAACCGCGGCGGCGCGTATCGTGGCTACGGTGCCACCCAGGGCCAGTTTGCCGTGGAGAGCGCCGTCAACGAGCTCGCCGACATGCTGCACATGGACCCCGCCGACCTGCGCCTTAAGAACATCGTGCGCGAGGGCGAGATCATGCCGCAGTACTACAACGAGAAGCTCAACGCCTGCGCGCTCGACCGCTGCCTGCTGCGCGCGATGGACATGATCGGCTGGCGCGACAAGCCGTTGGCCGTGGACCTGGGCGACCGCGTGCGCGCTCTGGGCTGCGCGCTCACCATGCAGGGCTCGGGCATCTCCAACGTGGATATCGCCGGCATCGACATGCGCCTGGAAGAGGACGGCTTCATTACCATCGGCACCGGTGCCACCGATAACGGCATGGGCGTCGACACGATCCTGGCGCAGATTGCCGCCGAGGAGCTGGGCGTGGAGAGTTCGACGATCGTGGTGCGCGGCGTTGACACCGATGTGTCGCCGTTTGACGCCGGCTCGTACGCGAGCTCGGGTACGTACGTGACGGGCCTTGCCGCCAAGAACGCCGCGACCGAGCTGCGTGAGAAGATCTGCGCCAAGGCCGCCCAGATGTGGGACGTGGACGCTGCCGACGTGGTCTTCGATGGCCAGTACGTGCGCCTGTCCGACGAGCGTGCCGCACGCGAGCAGAACCGCTACCTCACGCTGCGCGACTTTGCCAACCTGTGCGTCAAGAACATCGCGGGCGGCGACGCGCTCACCTCGCATGCCTCTGCCTGCCTGCCCGTTTCGCCTCCGCCGTTTATGGCCGGCATTGCCGAGGTGGAGGTCGACAAGGCCACCGGCAAGGTGACTGTTGTGGATTACGCGGCGGCTGTGGACTGCGGCACCGTGATCAACGAGGCGCTCGCGCGCGTCCAGGCCGAGGGCGGCATTGCCCAGGGCATCGGTCACGCGCTCTACGAGATCGTCGAGCACGATGACCGCGGCCGCCTGCGTACCGGCAACTTTATGAGCTACAAGCTGCCCACGCGCCTGGATATCGGCAGCATTCGCGTGGCCTTTGAGCCGAGTTACGAGCCGACGGGTCCGTTTGGTGCCAAGTCGATCGGCGAGGTCGTCATCAACACGCCGCTCGCCGCCGTGGCCTCGGCCGTCGCACACGCCACCGGCCACCAGGTTCGCTCGCTTCCGATCACGCCCGAGAAGGCCCTGCTGGGGGAGTAGCGGGTTAGCGAACAAGTCGTAATGGGCGGGACGGGACAACTCGTCCCGCCTTTTGTACTCGTGGTGAGGTCGTGAGCGTGTAAAAGGTGTGCGTGCGCTTGCCGTTCGTATCTGCTATCATTCCTAGTCTGTGCGCTCATGCGGGCGTGGCGGAATTGGTAGACGCGCCAGATTTAGGTTCTGGTGGGATTCCCGTGAAGGTTCGAGTCCTTTCGCCCGCACCATCGCACCTGCGTCGGCTCCTGCCGTCGCGACACTTTGTTGCATAAAGGTACCAGCACCTCAGATAAGCTGGGCAGTATGAGGAGGAACGTGTTGAACATCACCGCTTCTGACGTCAAGGACGCCAAGCTCACCGCTACGGTCACCATCCCGGCCGCCGACGTCGACGCCGCGATCAAGAAGGCCTACAAGGACACCGCCAAGAAGTACCGCTTCCCGGGCTTCCGCGCCGGCAAGGCTCCCCGTCCGGTCATCGACTCCGCTCTTGGCGTCGAGGCTACCCTCGCTCAGGCCACCAACGACCTGATCGCCGCCAACGAGCCCGCCGTCCTCAACGAGCTGGACATCGTCCCCACCAAGAACGGTGACTACAAGGAGCTCGACCTCGCCAAGGATCACGAGGACTACACCTACACCGTCGAGTTTTCCCTGCGTCCCGCCGCTGAGCTTTCCTCCTTCGACGCCGTCGAGATCGAGATGCCCCCTGCGGAGGTCACCGAGTCCGAGATCAACAACCAGGTCGAGATGCTCCTCAACTACCGTGCCACCTTTGAGGACGTCGAGGGTCGCGCCGTCGAGGCCGAGGACTACGTCACCGTCGACCTCAAGGCCGTCGAGAACGCCGACAACTTTGCCGCCGAGGGCCGCATGCTCATCGCCGGTAGCGACAGCAACCCCAAGGAGTTCAACGAGGCCCTGATCGGCGCTAACGTCGACGACGTCAAGACCGTCACTTGGACCGACGAGGTCGAGGAGGGCGAGGAGGCCGAGACCCACACCGTCGAGGTCACCGTCAAGGGCATCAAGGTCCGCAACACCCCCGAGCTCACCGACGAGCTCGTCAAGTCCGACTTTGGCTTTGACAGCATCGACGCTATGCGCGACGCCATCAAGATCGAGATCGAGCAGGACAAGGCTTCCCGCCTCCCGGCCGAGAAGGAGAACCGTTGCGTCTCCGCTCTCGCCGAGCGCCTGCAGCTCGACGAGATGGATGCCGATTACGAGCAGTCCGTCTTTGAGGAGCTTGGCCAGAACTTCCTGTCCAACCTCGCTGCCCGCGGCATGACGCTGGACACCTGGCTCCCCGCTTCCGGTCTGACTATGGAGCAGTTCATCGGCGACCTGCACAAGCAGGCCAACGACGTTGCCCGTGAGTCCCTGGCTCTTGACGCCCTCGCCCGTGAGCTCAAGATCGAGGTCACCGAGGACGACATCAACGCCGAGTTCGAGAAGGCCGGCGTCAAGGACGTCGAGGCTTCCAAGGCCGAGTTCATCGCCGATGGCCGCATGCCTGCCGTCCGCGAGTCCATCCGTCGCTCCAAGGCCGTCGACCACCTGGTCGAGAACGCCAAGGTGACCGAGGTCGACGAGACCGCCAAGGACGCCGAGTAATTCTCGCCACCTTGCCCGCGAGCGCATGCGTGCGCCCGTGATGGGGTAAAGTTATACACCGGTTATCCGGTTGCTTCGTACGGTGCCAGCCAATGCATAGCATGCGGGCACCGTACGTTTATCTAGAACCAATTTGGTCCGCAAGAGAGAAATGGAGATGCGTATGATCGCCAAGTTCGATTCCGCCCTCGTGCCATACGTTATCGAGCAGACGCCGCGCGGCGAGCGCAGCTACGATATCTATTCGCGCCTGCTCAACGACCGCATCATCTTCTTGGGCGAGGAGATCAACTCCGTCAGCGCCAACCTGGTCGTTGCCCAGCTGCTGCATCTTGAGAGTCAGGATGCCGAGAAGGATATCTCGCTCTACATCAATTCGCCCGGTGGCGAGGTCTACTCCGGCCTGGCGATTCTGGACACCATGAACTTTATCAAGCCGCAGGTCTCCACCATCTGCGTCGGTATGGCCGCGTCCATGGCTGCCGTGCTGCTTTCGGCCGGCGCTAAGGGCAAGCGCTTCTGCCTGCCGCACTCCAAGGTCATGATTCACCAGCCCAGCGGCGGTGCCCAGGGTCAGCAGACCGAGATCGAGATCGTGGCCGAGGAGATCAAGAAGACCCGTCGCGAGCTCAACCAGATCCTGTCCGACGCCTCGGGTCAGCCCATCGAGAAGGTCCAGGCCGACACCGAGCGCGACAACTACCTGACCGCTGCCGAGGCCCTCGACTACGGCCTGATCGACCGTATCGTCACCTCGCGCGATCTCGCCGCGAAGGACGCCTAGGATGGCAGGAAACATGCAGGACAACTTTGACGAGAACGGCAACCCTATCCGCTGCTCCTTCTGCGGAAAAGAGCAGGGCCAGGTCCGTCGCCTCGTAAAGGGCCCGACCAACATTTTTATCTGTGACGAGTGCGTCGCCGCTTGCTCCGAGATTCTGGAGGAGTCGCTGGCTTCGGACTTTATGGACGCCGCCCGTAACGGCAAGCTGCCGGGCTTCCTCAACGACCACGGCCAGGCTGCATCCCAGCCCGCCGTGGACCCCGAGACCGAGGGATTTGAGCTCGAGGACGACCGCCAGGTCATCACGCACGTGCCGACGCCGCACGAGATCTATGACGAGCTTTCGGCCTATGTTATGGGCCAGGAGGACGCCAAGCGCGCCATGTCGGTGGCTGTGTACAACCACTATCGCCGCGTGATCGAGGGCGGCGCCGCGGTGTCTGCCTTTGATGACGACTTGGACTCGCACCTCTACGACGATATGGACGAGGTGGAGCTCGCCAAGTCCAACATCCTGCTGCTCGGTCCCACCGGTACCGGCAAGACCTTGTTGGCCCAGACGCTCGCGCGCATCCTCGAGGTGCCGTTTGCCATCGCCGACGCCACCGCCCTTACCGAGGCAGGTTACGTGGGCGAGGATGTTGAGAACATCCTGCTCAAGCTCATCAACGCCGCCGATGGCGATATTGAGCGCGCGCAGGTTGGCATTATCTACGTGGACGAGATCGACAAGATCGCCCGCAAGGCCGAGAACCTTTCCATTACCCGCGATGTTTCGGGCGAGGGCGTTCAGCAGGCGCTGCTTAAGATTCTTGAGGGCACGGTGGCCAGCGTTCCGCCCACCGGCGGCCGCAAGCATCCCCAGCAGGAGCTGCTGCAGATCGACACGACCAACATCCTGTTCATCTGCGGTGGTGCCTTTGTGGGTCTGGACAAGATCATCGCCGATCGCGTGGGCAACAAGGGCGTGGGCTTTAACTCCGAGATCGCCGGCCCCACCTCGGTCGACGAGAACGACCTGCTGCGTCAGGTGCTCCCGCAGGACCTCAACGCCTTTGGCATGATCCCCGAGTTTGTGGGACGTACGCCCGTCGTCACCCAGACGCAGGCGCTTGACGAGGACGACCTGGTGTCGATCCTGACCGAGCCCAAGAACGCCGTGGTGCGTCAATACCGTAAGATGTTCCAGCTCGAGGACGTTGAGCTTGAGTTTGAGGACGCCGCCCTGCACGAGATCGCCCGCATGGCGCTCGCCCGCAAGACCGGCGCCCGCGGCCTGCGCTCCATCTGCGAGGACGTGCTGCAGCAGACGATGTTCGACCTTCCCAGCGAGGAGGGCGTCGCCAAGGTCATCGTGACCGAAGCCTCCGTAAAGGGCGAAGAACAACCCCAGCGCATTTACGGCTAAACCAGCCTAAAACGTGTTTGCAAATAGCCTCCGACCATCCGCGGTCGGAGGCTATTTTATATATACGCAATAACCCCAACTACCTGTGTTATTCTGTGTGTTTGTTTAAGCCTCAGCGAAGTCATATCAGACTGAAGTAATCGATACCTAAGGGGAGGAATGTAGGCCCGATTTTCGTAGATTCCGCACGAGCCGAAGACCACTTAATGTGGTCTTCGAGCGAGCCCAGGACCTGACCGAGCGAAAATCGGGCCTACATTCCTCCCCGGCGGGACAGGGAGAGATATATGGAAGAAATGCCCAAGAACTACGATCCGTCGACCAACGAGCCGGCGATCCTGCAGAAGTGGCTCGACGGCGGCTACTACAAGCGCCGTGAGGGCGTGGGCGACTGCACCGTCACCATTCCGCCTCCCAACGTGACCGGCAAGCTCCACATGGGCCACGCCACCGACGACTCCATCCAGGACGCCATCATCCGCATGGCCCGCATGCGCGGCAAGTCCACGCGCTGGGTGCTGGGTACCGACCACGCCGGTATCGCCACGCAGACTAAGGTCGACAAGAAGCTCAAGAGCGAGGGCATCAGCCGCCTGGAGATCGGTCGCGACAAATTTGTCGACGCTTGCTGGGATTGGACCCACGAGTACGGCGGCATCATCGTCGAGCAGATCAAGCGCATGGGCTGCTCCGTCGACTTCGATAACGAGCGCTTCACCATGGACGAGGACTACGCCCAGGCCGTGCGCAAGGTCTTCTGCGACTGGTACCACGACGGTCTGATCTACCGCGGCAAGCGCATCGTCAACTGGTGCCCCAACTGCACCACCGCCATCTCGGACGACGAGGCCGAGTATAAGGACGAGAAGGGCCACCTGTGGCACCTGCGCTACCCGCTGACCGAGCCGGTTAACGGCCAGGACTACATCGTCGTTGCCACCACGCGCCCCGAGACCATGCTCGGTGACACGGGCGTCGCCGTCTCTCCGAAGGACCCCGAGAAGGCTGCCTTCGTGGGCAAGACCGTCATGCTGCCGATCGTTAACCGCGAGATCCCCATCTTCTCCGACTACCACGTCGACGCCAACTTTGGCTCTGGCTTTGTCAAGGTCACCCCGGCTCACGACCCCAACGACTATGCCATGGGTCAGGCCCACGACCTGCCGCAAATCAATATCTTCGATGAGCACGCGGTGGTCGTCGAGGGCTATGGCGAGTTTACCGGTATGAACCGCGATGAGTGCCGCGAGGCCGTCATCAAGTGGTTCGAGGAGCACGGCCTGCTCGACCACGTCGAGGACCTCGATCACTCCGTCATGCACTGCTACCGTTGCGACGCCGCGCTTGAGCCGTGGCTGTCTGAGCAGTGGTTCGTGGCCGTTGACAAGCTCAAGGGGCCGGCACTCGACGCCGTCAACTCCGGCAAAGTCACCTTCCACCCCGCGCGCTGGACGCAGACCTACACCACCTGGATGGAGAACCTTAAGGACTGGTGCATCTCGCGCCAGCTGTGGTGGGGCCACCGCATCCCTGTGTTCTACTGCGAGGACTGCGGCTGGGAGGACGCCCTTACCGAGGACACCGACGTGTGCCCCAAGTGCGGCGGCCATCACGTGCATCAGGACGAGAACGTGCTGGACACCTGGTTCAGCTCGCAGCTGTGGACCTTCGCCACGCAGGGCTGGCCGCAAAAGCCGGAGCTGCTCGAGGGGCATCACCCCACGACGGCGCTCGTCACCGCGCGCGACATCATCGCGCTGTGGGTCGCCCGCATGGTCATGAGCTCGCTGTATTTCCTGGACGAGGTGCCGTTTAAGGATGTCGTCATCTACCCGACGATCCTTGCCAAGGACGGCAGCCGAATGTCCAAGTCCAAGGGCAACGGCGTTGACCCCATGGACCTCATTGGCATGTACGGCGCCGATGCCATGCGCTTCAACCTGCTCACGCTGTGCACCAACAACCAGGATGTCAAGTTCGACGCGAACATCGATAAGAAGACCAAGAAGCTCATCGACAGCCCGCGTACCGACCAGGCTAAGTCGTTTGTGACCAAGATCTGGAACGCCAGCCGCTTCCTGCTCATGAACATGGAGGGCTACACGCCCGGTGAGCCCGTCGTTGAGACGCCGGCCGACGCCTGGATGTTCAGCCGCCTGGCCAAGGCCGTCAAGATGGTCACCGAGGGTATTGAGAACTACACCTTTGGCGACATGGCCCGCGGCGTGCAGCAGTTCTTCTGGAACGAGGTCTGCGACTGGTACGTCGAGGTCACCAAGGCCCGCCTGAAGGGCGAGGGCCGTCTGCAGGCTCAGCGTAACCTGATCTTTGTGCTCGACACTTCTATTCGCCTGATGCACCCCCTTATGCCGTTTGTCACCGAGGAGATCTGGGACAACATGCCGGCGAGCGTGCTCGACCTGGACGCCGAGGGCAACGTGGATCGCGCCGAGGCGCTCATGATTGCCAAGTGGCCCGAGCCCGCCGACTACGCCAAGTATGTTGACGAGGACGCCGAGCGCGCGTTTGAGCTGTGCCGCGCCGTCGTTTCCGCCGCCCGCGCCACGCGTTCGCGTTATCGCTTGAGCCCCAAGGCCGAGCTCGACGTGGTCGTGCGCGCCGGTGCCGAGGATATCGAGAAGCTCGAGAGCCTGCGCTCGACCATCGAGCCGCTGGCCAACACCGCTTCGCTGGTCATGGGTACCGACGTCGAGAAGCCGGCCGCGAGCATCGCCGTGGTCGACAGCGGCGTTGAGGTCTTTGTGGTGCTTGAGGGCAAGGTCGACCTTTCCGCCGAGAAGGCACGTCTGGAGAAGGAGATCGCCGCGGCCCAGAAGGAGCTCGCCGGCTGCGAGAAGACGCTGGCCAACGAGGGCTTTGTGGCCAAGGCCGCGCCTGCGGTGGTCCAGAAGAAGAGGGACCGTGCAGCTGAGCTCAAGGAGATCCTGGCGGCGCTGACTGCTCAGGTTGCTGACTTCTCGTAGGTCTTACTGAGGGGCGCGTCCCGACGCTTTGCTCGCTACTGCGGACAGTCCTGCGCAAGACGGACAGCACATTAAGTGCTGTCCTTTGCGTGCGGAACTTGTATCGAGCAAAGCGTCGGGCCGCTCCTGGTGCGGTTACGTGGTTGTTTGCAACTGGCGTATTAGGGCCACTGGGTTGTGGCCTTGATTCTGCTGCAAAGCGGTGTTTGGCTGATATTTTGAATGGGAGGGGCTCGTTGTTGTGTACGGGCCTCTTTTTATGTTGAGGGGACTTTGGGTTATGGCTAAGCGTTCTGGGTCTTATGTCGTTCCTTTCTCGTTTGAGTTGCTTTCGTTTGATGAGGCTGTTGGGCTTGCTGCTGATACGGGGCGGATTTCTGGGGATGCTGGGCCTCTGCTTGAGACGGTTGTCGATATGCTCGATGAGCTGGGGCGTCCGGACGAGTATTTCGATTGCATTCAGGTTGCCGGCACCAATGGCAAGACTTCGACCACGCGTTTTTCGGCCGCCATCCTTCGCGGCGAGGGGCTCAAGACCGCGCTGTATACGTCGCCGCAGCTGGTGCGCTATCCCGAGCGCATGGAGGTTGACGGGCGCGTTGTGAGCGATGAGGCCTTTGCCCGTGGCGTTTCGGCGGCTGTCGAGGCGGGGCGTCGCGTGAATGCGCGTCGTGTGGCGGCGGGGGAGCGCGCCTATACCATCACGCCGTTTGACCTGCTGACGGCTGCTGCACTTGTCGTGTTTGCCGAGGCCGCGGTGGATGTTGCCGTGCTCGAGGTTGGCATGGGCGGGCGTTGGGATGCCACAAGCGCGACCGATCCCGTCGCCGTTGCCATTACGGGCATCGGACTCGATCACACACGTATTTTGGGCGATACGCTCGAGGCCATTGCGGGGGAGAAGGCTGCGGTCATTAAGCCCGGACGTCTGGTTGTGCTGGGCGAGGGCACGCATGAGGCGAGTGTTCAACGCGTGATGGATGCCCGTTGCCGCGCGTGCGGCATCGTGCCGCTGGTGGTGAACCATGCCACGACTAAGGTGCCGGAGCACGTGGGTGATACGGTTGAGTTTAGCTGCACCACGCCGCGTGTGATCTATACGTCGAGCATGGTCAAGCCGGCGTATCAGCCGCAGAATGCCGCGTGCGCGATTATGCTGTGCGAAGGTTATTTGGGCCGCGAGCTCGACCACGAGGCGCTCGAAACTTCGCTTATGGGCTGTCCCACGCCGGGTCGATTTGATGTGCTGGGAACTGAACCGCTCAAGCTGATCGATGCCTGTCATAATCCCCAGAGCTGCGAGAACTTTGTCAGCGCGCTGGATGAGATCGACCCGTGCGTGGAGAACCGCCCCACGCTGCTGTGCGCCGCGCTGGCCGATAAGGACGTGGCGGGCATCGTCGACGTGCTGATTCCCGCCTTTCCGCGCGTAGTCGTGACCCAGACCGATTCCGACCGCGCCCTGCCGGCAGAGGAGCTCGCCGCCCTTGTGGACGCCGATAAACTCGCGGGCGTGTACGCGAGCGTGCCCGAGGCCCTCGCGGCTTTCGAGACCGCGGGCGAGCCCTTCGTAGCAGCCGGCACCATCACCCTAGCCGGCGAAGTAGCCGGCCTGCTGCGTTAACGCCACTCGCAGGGCAGCTAATTTGACCTGTTCGCCACGAAATTGGCCTATCTACTACGTTTGACCGGTTACCCTCGACCACGCCGAAAAATGCAAAATTAAAACTGCAGGTAGAAGGCTTGCCAGTTTTGCGAAAACGCGGGTGTGGTCGATCCATACGGGTTAAACGTAGTAGATAGGCTGTTTTTGTGGCGCGGTGTTGGTGGAATGTGACAAAGGGACTGCCCCTTCGTCACTTAAATACGTCATCTGATTTCTCCCGTTTACGAAACCATTTATGCCGCTTAACCTGTAGCATATTGCAAACCTCCATCGGCGAAGGATAGGCTCAACTTAACTTGCCAATCGGACCAGTGCTGTTTGGTCCGTTGAGCGTGTCGGGAGGAAACATGAACAGAAGGCATGTCAACGCGGCCATTACCGCGGGTCTGGCTCTGACGATGACGGTCGGCTCGGTGCCGCCGCAGGCATTCGCCGAGATGATGCAGGGTGATACCACCCAAGTCGTTGCCGAGCAAAGCGATGTGACGGGTGCGTCTGCCGCGTCTGCGGACACCACCCAGCCAACATCGCAAGACCAGAGTGAAGATAAGATTGCCTCTTTTGCCAGCCTGAACGAGCTGCACGTTGCCGAGGGTTCCGATGCCACGCTGCCCCAAACTGTAACGGCAACCTACGAGAGCGGTACCACCAAGCAGGAAAACGTCACCTGGAAGTTGAACGGTGCCGATGCCCCGACAACTCTCGCACAACTGCCCGCCGGCTCGTATGAGTTTGAAGGTACCGTCGCTGGCACCACGCAGACGGTTAAGCAGTGCGTGATTATCGAGGCTGCGGCGGCTGATCTGGCCGCGGTAGATCCGGCGGCAGTAAACACCTCCAATGTCACCGCGATGAGCAACGAAAGCGGAATCACGGTCGAGTCGATCGATGCCAACCCAATTCTAGAAAAATACGTCGGCGCCGATTACTACGGCCAGATCCAATCTTCGAGCGTTAAGGTAAAGCTGTCGGATGGCACCGAGACCTCGGCTTATGTTAATTGGGACGAAAAGTCGCAGGCGGCATTTGATACGGCGACGGAGGAATCCGAAATTCCCATCACCGGACAGATTACCGGCGTTAGCGTAAATAGTAATTGGGTTACGCTTGCGGAGCCCTACGAAGTGAGTGGCGTACTTAAGGTGTACGTCCCCCGTTCAACCAGCAATGGCTCATGGGCATGGACCGCAGCTGGTATTGCCCCCGCGCTTCCGTCTAGCATGTCGGCCAGTTATTCAAATGGTCAATCTTATACATGCCCTGTTGAGTGGAATGAGATCTCGGCTGATCAGTACCAGACGATATGAGCAGGACATAAAAACATTGAGAGCCCCTGCTGCATGAAAGACC
>JAPJOH010000030.1 GCA_030826265.1 Collinsella aerofaciens | reverse complement strand
CGTTTTCCTGCGTACGTGCGTACACACTCCACAGGAATTCTAAGGGGCCTGCCCCCTTAGCACACGGACTTTGGAACAAAGTCTAGTGTGTTACGCCTTGCCAGAGGTGTACAGGCTCCCGGTATGCACGTACGAAGCAATTGCCATCAATGCGCCATATAAGTGGCGATCAAGTTCGCATAAAGCGACCTTGATCCCGCAAAACAAAAGGCAGGATACCATCACCACGATGATACCCTGCCTCTGTTCGTTTCTGTTTACCGTTCCGAGTACGAACTGAATGCTGGAGCAATATAAAACCACCAGAAAGGTGCCTGTCCCCTTTGTGGCGGTTTTGGCCGGTTAGGCCAGGATAGAGTGGCCGTAGGTGTTGGCAGCCTTGATGGCGGCGGCGAACTTTTCGTCGGTGAAGGGCTCGGGGTTTCCCTGCTTCCACTCGTTGGTGGTGTGCGCGTACTCGCACAGGGCGGGGATATCGGACTCGGAAAGCCCGACCTGCTCAAGCGTCACGGGCAGTCCCATCTGCTTGTTAAAGGCTGAGTAGCGCTCAAGGTTCTCGGTATCGCCCGTGTAGGCAAACAGCACCAGCACGCCCAGGCTCACGACCTCGCCATGCAGGTAGGTGCCCTCGCGCGGAATGCTGCAGGTGGCGTTGTAGAACGCATGCGCCACGCTCGAGTTGTAGTAGTAATCGTTTTGGTTGGTCAGGTTCGAGACATAACCCGTGTTGACCACGATATCGAGCGCGATCTGCTTGACGGCTTCGGTCGACAGGTTCTGGCGAACGTCCTCAAGACCCTGCACGCCATAGGTAAACAGCGGCTCGGAGCAGGTGTGTGCGAGCGCCAGGCCAAGACCTGCGGTGTGCTCCAGGTTGCCGGCGCTCGTGGCGTACTCGACCTCGGGCTGCTTGGACAGGGCATCGCCCACGCCCGCCCAGAAGTACTCCGCCGGAGCCTCGGCGATGATCTTGGGGTTGATGAAGATGTGCGCGGGGCGGTTGGGGTACGAATAGCCCTCGAGCGAGCCGTCGTCGTTGTACACGACGGCAATGGCGGTCGCGGCAGAGCAGTTGGAGCAGATCGTCGGGACGGTGAAAACGATCTTCTTGAGCTCGATGGCCGCGGTCTTAACGGTGTCGAGCGCCTTGCCGCCGCCGCAGGCGATGAGCACGTCAGCCTCCTGGCAGGCAGGGGAGTTCACGACCTTGGCGATATTGGCGCGCGTACTGTTGGTGCCGTAGACGCGCGTTTCCAGAACCTCGACATCGGTACCCTCAAGCGCCGCTTCGATGTCCGGCAGCGCCGCAGCCAGGGCACGCTTGCCACCGATGATCGCGACCTTGGTCGCTCCGTACTCCGCCAGTGCGGTGGGCAGCTCGTCAAAGCAATCCTCGCCAACGGTGTAGTCGCTCATTCCAATCGTGCGCATAGCAACCTTCTTTCGTTCGATAAAGTGCTTTCAGGTATTTTGCTCCAAGAGAAGGTCCGCAGCCGTGAGAAATTTCGAACGTATAAAACCAGTGTTGAGGGTTTTTCGCCGGCGCGGACCGTGCTACCATACAGCGCATAAGCGTTGATGGGGACGAGTAGTCGGCCATCCGCATGCCACAGAGAGCGGGGAGTGCTGAGAACCCGTGCGTGCGACCGATGAAAATCACCCCGGAGCTGCGGTCCCAACGGACGTGCCGCACAGGTTCGTCTTAGTAGACATCGCCGAGATGGTCGTCGATACAGGCCAGCCGAGTAACGGATGCGAGCGCGCGGCGACGCGGGCGAGGGCATCTAAGCTGGGTGGTTAAGCGAAGAGCTTTTGCGGGCGCACGGCCCGTTTTGTGGCGCTTCGTCCCAGCTTGCAGGGACGGGCGCTTTTTTTGGTGCCCAGAGGGCGTGCGCGCCCACGACAAGAAAGGGGTACCGTGGCAAACGAGTACAAGCAGACGATGAATCTGCCCAAAACCGGATTTCCCATGCGTGCCGGTCTTTCCAAGTCCGAGCCCAAGCGACTCAAGGACTGGCAGGACAACAAGGTCTACGAGCAAGTTCTGAAGAAGAACGAGGGTCACAAGAAGTTCGTGCTGCACGACGGCCCTCCGTACGCGAACGGCCCGATCCACATCGGCCACGCCATGAATAAGATCTCCAAGGACATGATCAACCGTTACTGGATGATGCAGGGCTTTGAGGTCCCCTATGTCCCCGGTTGGGACTGCCACGGTCAGCCGATCGAGCACAAGGTCGAGGAGAAGCTCGGCACCGAGAAGTTCAACCAGACCTCCACGGCCAAGATCCGTGAGCTCTGCAATAAGTTCGCTGTCGAGAATATTGAGCTGCAGAAGGCCGGTTTCCGTCGCTTGGGCGTGCTCGGCGACTGGGACAACCCGTACCTGACGCTCTATCACCAGCACGATGCCGCCGACATCGAGGTCTTTAAGGCCATGTTCGACAAGGGCATGATCTATCGCGGTCACAAGCCCGTTCACTGGTGCAAACACTGCCACACCGCACTCGCCGAGGCCGAGATCGAGTACTTCGACGAGACGAGCCCCTCCATCTTCGTGCGCTTCGAGATGACCTCCAAGCCCGCCGGCCTCGAGGACTTCGACGGCCCGGTCGACTTTATCATCTGGACGACCACG
This sequence comes from Collinsella aerofaciens, assembly GCA_030826265.1. Taxonomy (GTDB): domain Bacteria; phylum Actinomycetota; class Coriobacteriia; order Coriobacteriales; family Coriobacteriaceae; genus Collinsella; species Collinsella aerofaciens_AY. Next base: position 25,394 of record JAPJOH010000030.1, on the reverse strand, counting down.
CCGTGGACCATCCCCTCCGACCAGGCTGTCTCCCTCAAGCCCGGCGCCGCTTACGTCGCCGTCGAGCACGATGGTCGCGCCGAGGTCATGCTTGAGGACCTGGCTCCCAAGTGCTGCGAGGAGTTTGGCTGGGAGTACACCCCGGTCATGGTCGACGGTAAGCCCTATGTGGTTCCCGCCGAGACCTTCCACCACATCCACTACAAGCAGCCGATCTTTGACGGTGTTGAGGGCGTGGCGCTGCTGGCCGATTACGTCGGTGTCGATGACGGTACCGGTATCGTCCACAACTCGCCCGGCCACGGCGTCGACGACTACTTTGCCTGCCTCAAGGAGGGCATTACCGACATCTGCATGCCGGTCGATGATGACGGCAAGTTCTACACCGGCGAGGAGTTTGGCACCGGTGGTCCCTTCAGCGGCATGGATACCGATGAGGCCAACCCGCACATCATCGAGTTCCTGCGCGAGCGCGGCACCCTGGTCCTCGAGAAGAAGATCACGCACAGCTATCCGCACTGCTGGCGCTGCAAACACCCGGTGCTCTTCCGTGCTACTGACCAGTGGTTTGTCTCGATGGACAAGACCGGCTTGCGTGAGCAGGCTGGCAAGGAGGTTCGCGAGAACGTCAAGTGGTATCCGGCTCACGCCGCCAACCGCATCGGCGCCATGGTCGAGCAGCGTCCCGACTGGTGCATTAGCCGTCAGCGCAACTGGGGTGTGCCTATCCCCAGCTACACCTGCGCCGACTGCGGCGAGAAGGTCATGAACGACGCTACGCTCGACGCCGTCATCAAGCTCTTCCACGAGAAGGGCTCTGACGCCTGGTTCACCGACGCTCCCGAGAGCTACCTGGGCGAGGCCTGCGTCTGCCCCAAGTGCGGCGGTCATCACCTCAAGGCCGATAAGGACATCCTCGACGTGTGGTGGGATTCCGGCGTGTCTTGGAAGGCCGTCTGCGAGTATCGCCCTGAGCTTGAGTACCCGGCGGACGTGTATCTTGAGGGCTCCGACCAGCACCGCGGTTGGTTCCAGAGCTCGCTGCTCACCTCGGTGGGTGCCAACGGCCATGCTCCGTACAAGGCGGTCGTCTCGCAGGGCTTCACACTCGATGGTCAGGGCCGCAAGATGTCCAAGTCGCTCGGCAATGTTATCGACCCCAATAAGGTCTGCGACGAGATGGGCGCTGATATCATCCGTCTGTGGGTTGCCTCCGTCGACACCAGCTCTGACGTCTCCATCGACCACGAGATTCTCGCTCGTACGTCCGATGCCTACCGTCGTTTCCGCAACACGCTGCGCTTCCTGCTCTCCGAGCTCGAGGGTCAGTTTGAGCCCGAGACCGACGGCGTCGCCTTTGCCGACCTGCTGCCGCTCGACAAGCTCATGGTTGCCCGCCTGACTCAGGTTCAGGCCGAGGTCGACGACGCTTACTCTTGCTACGAGTTCCCGCGCGCTTACCGTGCGCTTTATGACTTCGTGGTTACCGAGCTTTCCAACGTGTACCTCGACGCCCTGAAGGACCGTCTGTACTGCGATAAGCCCGGCTCGCTCGAGCGCCGCAGCGCCCAGACCGTGCTGGCCGAGCTCTTCTCGATGCTCATGCGCGACCTGCAGCCGATCCTGTCCTACACGGTTGACGAGGCCATGGCATATGCGCCCGCTGGCTGCGTCGATCACCAGAAGTACGCCGCGCTGCTCGATTGGTACAAGTCGCCCATCACGGTCGACGAGGCCAATGAGTTCGAGGGCGTGCTCGAGGCTTCGCTCGAGCTCCGTAGCGCCGTGACCAAGGCCCTTGAGGATGCCCGTTCTGCCGGCACCTTCACCAAGAGCCAGCAGGTCCGCGTCAAGGCGGTCGTTCCCGCCGAGATGTACGCGCTGCTGACCGGTGATAAGGCCGTCGACCTGGCCGAGTTCTACATCGTCTCCGATGTTGAGCTGACCCAGGGCGAGGAACTCTCCGTTGCCATTGAAGCTGCCGAGGGCGAGTGCTGCGACCGTTGCTGGAACTACCGCACCACCGTCGGCGAGTACAACGGCCACGCGCATATCTGCAAGCGCTGCGCTGGTGCTTTGTAGGTTACGGCGTTCGTAGAACGCCGTAACCTACCGACGCTGCAAACGCCCCTAAGCGGCAATCTGACGTTCAATCGTCGGTCGCGTACCAAAGTACGCTTCCCTCCTCTTTCACGTCACCTTGCTCGCTTAGGGACGTTTTCGCTGTTGGTGACGATAGCGCGGCGTTTCCATTGCTGGAGCTAAAGGCTTTCTTTCGCTTTCGCTCTTAGTCGAAAGCTATCAAGCGACATTCCGTTATTCGGAATGTCGCTTTTGTTTTGTGCTGGTTATTTCGCCAGCGTTGGTGAATATGCTGCATGTTTGGCGTTTGTCACTATAAGATGGTTACTTACGTTAAACGTAATTCGATGTTCTTGAGGGTAGGGGATTGATTTGGGTCGTGCTGGGGATATGACGCCGCCTTTGCGTTGGCGGTTGGGTGTTGCTGGTGGGGTGGCGCTGGTTGTGCTGCTTGTTGACCAGCTGACCAAGCTTGCGGTTCGTGCCGTGGGCGACGCTTTGCATGTGACTGTTATCCCCGGTGTGATCGACTTTCTATTTGTCCGCAATATCGGAGCCGCCTTTAGCATGGGCGAGGGGCATGGCATCGCGTTTGCCGTGCTGGCGTTGGCGGTCATTATCGCTATTGCCGTGTACCTCGTTCGTGCGCCCCAGCTCGCCCATCTTGAGGTTGTGGGCATGGCGATGGTTGCGGGCGGTGCTATCGGCAACGCTATCGATCGTTTGGCCTTTGGCTTCGTGACCGATTTTATTGCCACCACCTTCATCGACTTTCCCGTCTTTAACGTGGCCGATATTGGCATCACCGTAGGCGTCGTGCTTGCCCTCATCGGCTACATGTTCTTGAGCCCTGCTGCCCGCGAAGTCGATGCGACTGCCGAGCTCAATGCCCGTGATGAGGCCCGCGCTAAGCGCAAAGCCAAGCAGCGTGGGGAGCGTGCCCGCAAGATTCGCGAAAGGAATGAGCGTTAATGGCCGACATCCATATTCTTGTTGCCGACGATTCCGCTGGTCAGCGTCTTGACGCCTATTTGGGCGCCAACGATGGCTGTCCCACGCGCTCTGCCTGCGCGCATCTGATCGAGGGAGGCGCCGTTGCCGTCAACGGTGAGACTTGTCTCTCTAAAAAGTACGCCGTACGCGCCGGCGATCGCATCTCGGTCGACTTGCCCGAGCCGCACGACCCGACCGACGTGATTCCCGAGGCCATTCCCCTCGATATCCGCTACGAGGACGACTACCTTATCGTGCTCTCCAAGCAGCGGGGCCTGGTGTGCCATCCCGCCCATGGCCACGAGAGCGGCACCCTTGCGAACGCTCTGGTCTACCACTGCGGCATCGATCATCTTGGTACTGTGCAGGGTGAGGACCGCCCCGGCATCGTGCATCGCCTGGATCGCGATACCTCGGGCCTTATGCTCGCGGCAAAAGACGACGACACCCAGCGCGCGCTTCAGAATCTCATCCGCACGCGCACGCTCGACCGTCGCTATATCACGCTCGTTCACGGTCACATCGCCATGGACGAGGGCACTATCAACACCGGTATTGCCCGTTCCACGCGCGACCGCGTGAAGATGGCGGTTTCGGATGACCCCTTTGCCCGTCAGGCCATTACGACCTTTAAGGTCCTCGAGCGCTTTGATTCCACGCGTTTTGACGACGGCTATACGCTCGTTGAGTGCCACCTGTTTACGGGCCGCACACATCAGATTCGCGTGCATATGCGCCATATCAACCACGCCTGCGTGGGCGATCCGCTCTACGGCAAGTGCGATGCGCGTGCCGATCAGGGCCTGACCAGGCAGTTCCTGCATTCTTGGCGCGTTGCGTTCGATCATCCCGTAACGGGGAAGCGCATTGAGTGCCGTGATGAGCTGCCGTGGGATCTTGCCGCGGTTCTGGACGATCTGGCCCTGCGTTCGCTTGGTCGCACTGCCGCCGGCGACGACATCGTTCCGCAGCTCGGTCTTCTCGAAGCCTAGCCAGTATTAGGTGGTTTCTTGAACTCGGTAAGCCTGCGGTAAGATATACGATTGTTTACGTTACACGTTGCTGGGAGCCTGCATGCTCGCCTTTTTACAAACCAACACACCCATCGTGATCTTCAACCAGATTGTCGTCACGCTGCTCACGGTCTGCTTTCTGTACCAGGTGGTCTTCTTTGTCATTGGCGCTCTTCGTGGCGAGGTCGCGCCTCCCAAGGCCAAAAAACTCCATCGCTATGCCTTTTTTATCGCGGCGCATAACGAGGAAGCCGTAATTGCCAATCTCGTACGCTCCATCAAGGACCAGGACTATCCGTCCGAGCTTATCGAGGTTTTCGTGGTCGCCGATGCCTGCACCGACAACACGGCGCAGCTCGCGCGCGAGGCCGGTGCCATTGTTTACGAGCGCAATGACCTGGCCCGAAAGGGCAAGAGCTGGGTCATGGACTTTGGTTTCGATCGCATTCTCAACGAGTATCCCGACACGTTTGAGGGCTACTTTATCTTCGATGCCGACAACGTTATCTCCCGCGATTACGTGTCCAAGATGAACGATGCCTTTGACCAGGGCTTCCATGTGGTCACGAGCTATCGCAATTCCAAGAACTTCGGCAGCTCGTGGATCTCGGCTGCTAATGCCACGTGGTATCTACGCGAGGCGCGCTTCCTCAACAACGCGCGCAATATCTGTAAGACGTCCTGCGCTGTTTCGGGTTCGGGTTACCTTATCTCGTCAAGCGTTATCGAGGGCATGCACGGTTGGCAGTTCCACACGCTGACCGAGGACATTCAGTTCACTACGTTCTGCGCTATTCACGGTATTCGCATTGGCTATGCGCCGGCGGAGTTCTTTGACGAGCAACCCGTGACGTTCAAGGCATCCTGGAAGCAGCGTATGCGCTGGACCAAGGGCTTTTACCAGGTGTTCTTTACCTACGGTAAGCATCTGGTCAAGTCGACGTTCCGCTATCATCGCTTTGCCGCCTACGACATGTTCATGACGATCGCCCCGGGTATGCTGCTATCGCTGATCTCGATGCTCGCTAATGCGACGTTCTTGATTGTGGGTGGCCTTTCGCATGGTTTCTTGGCAACCGAAGTCGAGATGCAGGCGTGCGCCGCTTCGCTCATTATGACCTTCGCCATGATGTATCAGACGTTCTTTATCCTGGCGTTGCTCACGACTATCTTTGAGTACAAGCATATTCACTGCGCGCAAAAGTGGCGCCTGGTGACTAACCTGTTTACCTTCCCGATCTTTATGTTCAGCTATATCCCCATCACGGTGGCCGCGCTGTTCCTGAAGGTCGACTGGGTGCCGACGCAGCACGCCGTCAACGTTACCCTTGACGAGGTCATGCAAGGCGCCAAATAACCACCACCAAAACCACCGCAAAGGGGACAGGCACCTTTGTGGTGGTTTTTGCTTTTGCGATGCAGCTCGAGGAGGAGTCCGATGGTCTATATCCCGTTTTGGATTTGCATCTTTGCCAGCGTGGCAATTGATGCCCGAGAGCGACGGTTTCCCAATGGGCTTGCCGGCGCATGTGCCGTGGCGGCGTTGGCGGGCGTTTGGCTCGACCTCGGTTTGAACACAGCGCTTGACCACGCCGGTCTTGCGGTCATCTTCTACCTTGCCCTTGTGCTCACTGAGTCGCTCTGGCGGCGCCTTCGCCACGCCCCGGGCATCGGCATGGGGGATGCCAAGGCGCTCTTCGCGCTTTGCACGCTCGACCCTATGGGTGGCATCGTGGCATTTGCCGTCGCACTCCTGGCCCTGGCCCTCTCCTGCCTCTTCACAAAATCACGCTCCCTGCCATTGCTCCCGTTTTTGGTGCCGATTTTTGCCATAATCGAGGTCGTGGGCTGCACTTTGTAACCGATTGCGCATCCTTCTTAAGGAGCATGCCATGGCAACTAATCAAGAAACGGCCGTCATTAAGGCGCGCATGGACCGTATTCCCTCGGCGTTGTCGCCCGAACTTGTCGAGCGCATTGCCGCCGATCGTGCTTCGGGCTATGTCAACCCGTATCGTTGCAACGACGATCAGGTCATTCGTCGTATTGATCGCGCCGCCGACAAAGGCACGCTTATGCGCCCGGCGTTTATGCGCGATACCGAAAAGATACTTCATCTTCCGGCGTACACCCGTTATGCAGGCAAAACGCAGGTCTTTAGCTTCCGTAGCAATGACGATCTGTCACGCCGCGGTTTGCACGTGCAGCTCGTCTCCCGCATTGCGCGCGATATCGGTCGCGCCCTGGGGCTCAATTGCGATCTGATCGAGGCGATTGGCCTGGGTCACGACTTGGGACACACGCCTTTCGGCCATGCCGGCGAGCGTTTCCTCAACGATATCTATCATGAGCGTACGGGGCGTTATTTTTTCCATAACGTGCAGTCGGTCCGCGTGCTCGACACACTGTACGGCCGCAACGTGTCGCTCCAGACGCTCGACGGCGTGCTATGCCATAACGGCGAGTACGAGCAGCGTGTGTTTGAGCTCTCGGACATGAGCTCCTTTGACCAGTTTGACCAGACGGTTGAGGATTGCATTGCCACGGGCTATAGCGCAATTGGGCATCTGCGTCCCATGACGCTCGAGGGCTGCGTCGTTCGCATCTCGGATATTCTTGCCTACGTCGGTCGTGACCGTCAGGATGCGATCGCGGCGGGCCTGCTGTCACCCGACGCTTTTGATGATGGCCGGGGCGGTGCCTACAACAGTTGGATCCTCACGCATGCCTCCATCGATATCGTTGAGCACAGCTATGGTAAGCCGCGCATCGAGATGAGCGAGGACCTGTTTGAGGAAATCCGCCGAGCCAAGCGCGAGAACTACGAGAAGATCTATAGCAAGGGCGGTATCGAAGGCGATTCCGAGGTGGAGCTGCGCGAGGCGTTCGAAAAGCTCTACGACCGTTGCCTGCGGGATCTAAACAGTGGTGACGAGTCCTCGTACATCTTTAAGCACCATATTTCGCGCATTGAGCAGCAGCTTTCCTACTACGATCGCACCTATGCCTGGCAGGACGACAAGGATCAAGCCGTGGTGGATTATATCGCGAGCATGACGGACGGTTATTTCTGCGAACTGACGAGCAAGCTGTTCCCCGGTCTGGAGTTTCCGCACCGTACCTATATTAACGAACGGTAGTTCGTATATATTCGGTATACTGTTAGTGGAAAACGTTTTTGATTGATACACGGGATGGCTATGGACGACCTTTTTTCTGCTTCGACGCGCGAGCGTTCCTTTCAGAATGCGCCGCTTGCGGTGCGTATGCGCCCCAATTCGCTCGACGAGTACGTGGGCCAGCAAAAGGCCGTCGGTAAGGGCTCATGGTTGCGTGCCGCGATCGAGCACGACGTGCTTTCCAGTGTGATTTTGTATGGGCCGGCCGGTACGGGTAAGACGACGCTGGCCCATATTATCGCCAGCCATACTAAGAGCGAGTTTGTCGAGGTCAGCGCTGTGACGGGCACCGTGAAGGACTTGCGCCGCGTGATTGATGAGGCCAAGACGCGCCTGAATACCTACGACCGCCGCACCATTCTATTCATCGATGAGATTCACCGCTTCTCTAAGTCGCAGCAGGATGCCCTGCTGCATGCAGTTGAGAACCGTACCGTCATTATGATTGGCGCCACGACGGAGAATCCGTACTTCGAGGTCAACTCGGCACTGTTGTCGCGTGGGCGTGTGGTGGAGCTTGAGCATCTGAAGGATGAGGATATCGCCACGCTTATTGAACGTGCGCTTGAGGCACCGCAGGGCTTGAACGGTAAGTTCTCGGCCGATGAGGATACGGTCAAGACCATCTGCACGCTGGCAGCGGGTGACGCTCGCTCGGCGCTCACGACGCTCGAGCTTGCGAGCGAGATTGCCGTCACGCGTCCCGATACCGAGGGAACGCCAGCGCCCGCGGCGGGGGAGCGCTATCCCATCACCGTGGATGACGTGAAGATCGCCAACCCGCGTCGCGGCTTTACATACGACAAAAACGGCGACATGCACTACGACATCATCAGTGCGTTTATTAAGTCTATGCGCGGTAGTGACCCCGATGCCACGATCTATTGGCTCGCGCGCATGATCGATGCTGGGGAGGATCCTAAGTTTATCGCTCGCCGTATTATGATTCACGCTTCTGAGGATGTTGGCAACGCCGACCCGCAGGCGCTTTTGGTGGCGCATGCCGCGTTTAAGTCTGCCGAGGTCATTGGCTATCCCGAGTGCCGCATTAACCTGGCTCAGGCTGCACTCTATGTGTGCTTGGCGCCAAAATCCAACGCGTGTGAGGCTTCGATCGATGCGGCGCTGGCCGATATCCATTCTAGTGGGCTTCGCGAGGTGCCGAGTTATCTGCGCGATCGCCATCGCCCGGGCAGCGATGAATACGGTGTGTATAAGTATCCACATGATTATCCCGAAGGCTGGGTCGATCAGCGCTATTTGCCCGATGGCTTGGAACGCGGTGCATTTTGGCAGCCTGCCGGGCGCGGCTGGGAAGAGTGGCGCGTAGAGCAAAGCGAACGCGACCGCAGCGGGAATGCACCGAGGTAGCTGCTGATAATTTTGTCCCACGTTGCTGCTCTTGGCATGTTCGGTCCCCTTTGGGGTACCATGAAAAGCGTCTGTATTTCGATTCTTCCGGGAGGCTTGTATGAGTCCCATTCAAATCGCCCTGCTGCTGCTCGCCGTTGCCGGCGTGTGGGCCATCGCTGAGCTCGCGCTTACCCTGCGCAAGACCCGCAATGTTGTCGACTCGCTCGATAAGACCGTGAACGACCTCAACAACACCATCGCCGAGGCTCTGCCTGTGGTGGCAAAGCTCGATGGCGCTGTCGATGAGCTTACGCCGGCGCTTGCCCAGATGGAGCCGCTGCTTAAGTCGAGCAAGACGGCAGTTGATGCCCTTACCTCCAATCTCGTAGAGGTCGAAGCCGTGGTTCGCGACATTTCCGAGGTTACGGGCAGCATGGCCGAGGCCAGCAATGCTGTGTCGAGCGTGACCGACTCTGCCGCCGGTGCTGTGCAGAAGCTCTTCAATAAGGTGAAGGCTCCTGCAGCCGACGCCGATCGCAAGCTCGCCGCTGCCGCTGCGGAGGCCGAGCAGCCTACCGAGCGCGTCCTAATTGGCGAGGACGAGGCCGCCGCGGGCGACGATGATGGTCAGAAGTCTGTATCCAAGCCGGCTCAGTATTACACCTATACGCCCGCCGAGACCTCTGAGGAGTCCTGCGATGAGTAGCGAAGCAACCTGCCCTATCACGCTGACCGTTGCCGGTGACCCGCGTCTCGCTCGCCTTGTGCGCATGACGGCAGCCAACGTTGGTGCCCTGTGCTCTATGTCTGTCGATCGCATCGAGGACATCCGCATGGCTGCTGAGGAGGCTTTCATCTTTGGTTGCACCGCGGTCGACTGCGATGACATCACCATCAAATTCGATGTCGATGAGACCCACGTTGGCATGACTATTACCTTTGGCGACCAGGCTACGGTCGATGAAGACGACCAGGCTGCGGTGTATGCCGAGCTCATCCTCGCGAGCGTGTGCGACTCCTACGAAAAGACTACGGCGCCCCTGACGCTTTCCCTCGACCTCAAGGCGGATATCTAATATGACCGAACGTTCCCGGAGCGGCAAGACCGCTTGGGACAAGGAGAAAACTCGCGAGCTGTTTCGTCGTTACAAGGAGACCGGTGATCCGGACGCCCGTGAGCAGCTCGTCATGTCCCATATGAACCTGGTAAGGTTTCTTGCCAACAAATTTAAGAATCGCGGCGAGCCGCTCGACGACCTCATGCAGGTCGGCTATCTGGGCTTGCTCAAGGCTATCGACCGTTTTGATCCCGAGCGCGGACTCGAGTTCACCACGTTTGCGACACCCACTATCCTGGGCGAGATCAAACGCCATTTTCGCGACAAGGGCTGGAGTGTGCGCGTACCGCGTCGTCTGCAGGAGCTCTCGGCCAAGGTCAACCAGGCTACTGACAAACTTACCAACGAGCTGCAGCGTTCGCCCAAGGTTGAGGAGATCGCTGAGTATCTAGATGTGACTGTCGATGAGGTCCTCGAGGCTATGGAATCGTCTTCGGCCTATACCTCGGTGCCCATCGAGGCTCCTGGTGCGTCCGATTCCGACGATGCGCCCTCGATTCTCGACCGTTACGCCGACGATGACAACGAGCTCGACTTTACCGATGACCGCCTGGTGATCGAGGAAGCCATCCGCGATTTCTCGCCGCGCGAGCGCGAGGTGATCGAGCTGCGCTTTGTGAAGGGCATGACCCAGATCGAGATTGCCAAGAAGCTGGGCATCTCGCAGGTGCAGGTTTCGCGTCTGCTGCGCCGCACGCTTAAGAAGATTCAGGACAAGATCGACCCCGACGGAGTGATGATTCGTTCATGAGTGAGCACCCCCAACAAACCGATCGCGTGCTGCGCGACACCCGCATTCTGACGCTGCGCATTTGGGCTGTTGTCGCCTGCATTGTCATCGCCGCTGTCATCTTTAACCTTATGGGCATCCTGGCACCGGTTATTGAGTTTCTTGCCGTCGGTTCCATCATTGCTTTTGTGATGTCCCCGATCACCAACTGGCTCGAGCACCATGGCGTGAATCGCGGCATCGGTTCGCTTGTCGCGCTTATTGTTGTTGTTGCCGTGCTCGTCGGTGTCGTTTGCATCTTGTCGCCGATTCTCTTTGGTCAGATCATGGAAGTCCTGAGCCGCCTGCCCGAGCAGCTTCGTGTTGCGGGTGGCGATCTCAATGAGATGATCTCGCATGCCAAGACGCTCAACAACACGCCGCTCAAGGAGTATTTGGACGATAATCTTTCGTCCCTGGTTACCGTGGCATCGAAGTATGTGTCTCAGATTGCTGCCGAGCTTGGTCGCGGTGTGTTCCCGCTCATCACCAATACGGCCTCGCAGTTGTTCGTGATCTTCCTTGGTCTGGTGCTTGCCTACTGGATGGCCTGCGACTACCCTCGCATGCATCACGAGATTTGCACCATCATCGGTCAGGAGAAGGAGACCTCGTACTGCTTTATGGTCGCCATCCTTTCTCGCTCTGTCGGCGGCTACATGCGCGGTATGGTCGTGACGTCCATCTGCGGTGGTTTCCTCGCCTTTATCGGTTTTATGATCATCGGTCATCCGTATGCGGCGCTCATGGCTATCTTTACCGGCATCATGCATTTGGTTCCGGTCGTCGGTCCCTGGGTGAGCGCAGCAATCGCCACGGTACTCGGTTTCATGTTCAGCCCCATGTTGGCGTTATGGACGCTCATCGTGACGATGGTCGCGCAAAACGTCACCGACAATGTGATTTCGCCTAAGGTCATGCAGAGCTCAGTGCAGGTGCATCCCATTATGAGCCTCACGGCGCTCGTTATTGGTTCGGCACTCATGGGGCCCATCGGCATGATTATTGCCATCCCGCTTTGTGCGGCCCTCAAGGGCATCTTCGTGTACTACTTCGAGAATGAGACCGGCCGTCAGCTTGTGGCCTATGACGGCGCCGTGTTTAAGGGCACGCCGTACCGCGATGCCGATGGCAACCCGGTCGCCGCCTACGACGCGCTCGGCGACGACACTTTCATCTACGAGTCCGAGCTCATCGGCAACGAGACTGCGCCCGAGGCCAAGGCCATGCCCAAGCCCGAGCTCGATAATCCCTGGATTAAGCTCTCTGGTCTGCAGCCCGATGCCACGGGCTTCTTCAAGAACCCCTTTGCCAAAGAGGATGATTCCAACTCGGACGACGATACCAATACCGGCATCGACGGCTCCTTGGACGATGATGACAACTAGCGGGGTAATTCGGATTAATATTCATACGCGCTAACATGCAATTTCGCTGAAGGGCCGGCATTGTGCCGGCCCTCTTTTTTGCACTTGCGCGGTGGGATGGTAATATCGTTACGTTTGAACTGTTTCGATGTGAAACTGAGGAGATTCCCTCTATGAGTGCTGACTACCCGTCAATGACTACGGCCGAGATCCGCTCCAAGTTCCTCAACTTCTTTGAGGAGCGCGGTCTTAAGCTCTATCCTTCTTCGTCCCTCGTCCCCGACGATCCTTCGCTGCTGCTTGCCAACGCCGGCATGAACCAGTTTAAGGAGTACTACCAGGGCAAGAAGACCATGAAGGAGATCGGCGCTATCTCCTGCCAGAAGTGCGTCCGCACCAACGACATCGATTGCATCGGCGAGGACGGCCGTCACCTGTCCTTCTTCGAGATGCTCGGCGACTTCTCCTTTGGCGGCGTCTCCAAGCAGCAGGCCTGCGCTTGGGCCTTTGAGCTCATTACCAAGGAGTTCAAACTGCCGCTCGACCGCCTGTACTTCACCGTCTTTACCGAGGACGACGAGACCCACGATGTGTGGCGCTCCCTGGGCGTTGCCGAGGATCACATCTCTCGCCTGGGCGAGGACGACAACTTCTGGGCCGCTGGCCCCACCGGCCCCTGCGGTCCGTGCTCTGAGATCTACTTTGATATGGGCGAGGAGGTCGGCTGCGGCAGCCCCGACTGCAAGCCTGGCTGCGACTGCGACCGCTTCCTGGAGTTCTGGAACCTCGTCTTTACCCAGTACGACCGCCAGGAGGACGGCTCCATGCCGGAGCTGCCGCATCGCAACCTCGATACGGGTATGGGCCTGGAGCGCATGGCCGCCATCATGCAGCATAAGACCGCCAACTACGACGGCGATCTGATGCAGCACCTCATCAAGCTCGGTGAGAAGATCAGCGGCAAGACCTATGACGCCGATGACTACTCCGGCGTCAGCCGCTCGCTGCGCATCATCGCCGATCACTCCCGTGCCGTCGACTTTATGATTTCCGACGGCATCCTCCCCGGTAACGAGGGTCGCGAGTACGTCCTTCGCCGTCTGCTCCGCCGTGCCGTGTTCCACGGTCGCCTGCTGGGTATCGAGGGTGCCTTCCTGACCAAGTTCATCGACGAGGTCAACGCTCAGATGGGCGAGGCCTATCCCGAGTTGCTCAAGAACGTCGCGCTCGTCAAGGGTATCGTTGCCTCCGAGGAGGAGCGCTTCTCCACGACGCTCGACAACGGCCGCGTCTACCTGGATGAGGCACTGGCAGCGCTTGCCGAGGGCGCTGTGCTTCCGGGCGATGTTGCCTTTAAGCTGCACGACACCTTTGGTTTCCCCATCGACCTAACCGTCGAGATCGCCGGCACCGCTGGCCACGACGTCGACATGGACGGCTTCACTGCCTGCATGGAGGACCAGAAGGCCCGCGCCCGCGCCAATGCCAAGGGCGACGCCTGGGGCAGCTTCAACGACGTGTGGGTTGAGCTTTCCGACAAGGTCGCTGCGACCGAGTTCGACGGCTATGACAACGATGTGATCGAGGGCGCCAAGGTTGTCGCCATCGTGCGCAACGGCGAGTCCGTCGAGTCCGCTGCCGCCGGCGAGAACGTCGAGGTCGTGCTCGACCGCACCCCGTTCTACGCCGAGATGGGCGGCCAGCAGGGTGACGCCGGCGAGCTTTCCGCCGAGGGCGTTTCGCTGACCGTTTCCGATACCAAGAACCACAACGGCCTGTATGCTCACGTCGCCCACGTTGCCGAGGGCACGCTGACCGTCGGTGCTACCGTGACCGCCGCGCTCGACGCCGAGCGCCGTGGTTTCCTGCGCCGCAACCACACCGCCACCCACCTGCTCGACGCCGCCCTTAAGCAGGTCCTGGGCGAGCATGTCTCCCAGGCCGGTTCGCTGGTGACGCCCGAGCACCTGCGCTTTGACTTCACGCACTTCGAGGCCCTGTCCTCCGAGCAGCTCAAGGCTGTCGAGGACCTGGTCAACCAGCAGATCTTCGCTTCCAAGCCGGTTGTGACCCGTGTCATGGGCATTGACGAGGCTAAGGCTGCCGGCGCTGTCGCTCTGTTTGGAGAGAAGTACGGCGATGTTGTCCGCGTCGTCTCCGTGGGCGCCGAGGACCAGCCGTTCTCCCGCGAGCTCTGTGGTGGCACTCATGCCGCCAATACCGCCGAGATTGGCCTGTTCAAGATCATTTCCGAGTCCTCCACGGGCTCCAATGTCCGCCGTATCGAGGCCGTGACCTCTAAGGGTGCCCTCGACTACATGGCCGACCGCCTGGCGCTCGTTGACGCCGCCGCCGCTGCGCTCAAGTGCCGCGTCGACGAGGTTCCCGCCCGCGTGGAGAACCTGCAGGCCGAGCTGCGCGAGACGTCCAACAAGCTCAAGAAGGCGCTCACTGGTGGCTCCTCCGATGCGATCTCCAGCGCCATCGAGGGTGCTGTCGAGCTGAATGGCTACAAGCTTGTTGTTGCTGAGCTTCAGGGTCTCGAGGCCGCTGACCTGCGCAACGTTTGGGATACCGTGCACCAGAAGGTCGCCGGCCCTGTCGCTTGTGTCGTCGCCAGCGTGACTGAGAAGGGCACTCCGGCCCTGCTCGCTGCCGGCTCCGATGACGCCGTCAAGGCCGGTTTCCACGCCGGTAACGTGATCAAGCAGATCGCGGGTCTGGTCGACGGTCGCGGTGGCGGTCGTCCCAACATGGCCCAGGCCGGTGGCAAGAATGCTGCCGGCATCGCCGATGCCCTCGCGGCCGCTAAGACCGCGCTCGGCGCCTAAGAATCTAAGAAGTCGCTGTGGTTGCGCTCGCGCTGGACATAGGGGAGACCAGGATTGGCATCGCCGTCTCGAGCCGTGATGGCAAGATGGCGATGCCTGTCAAGGTGCTTCCGGCTGCCGAGGTCACCGGTATGGCCAAGACGTTCCGCTACCTGGTTGAGGACTATGAGCCCGACATCCTGGTAAGCGGACGTCCCCTGACCATGGCCGGTGAGCCCGGCCCTCAGGCCGTGCGCGTTGCCGCTGTGGCGCAAAAGATTGCCGACGAGCTCGATCTTCCGTTGGAGTTTGAGGACGAGCGTCTGTCCTCGCAAGAGGCCAAGCGTATCCTGCGCGAGCAGGGACTCAACGAAAAGCAGATGAGGGGCAAGATCGACATGATTGCCGCCAGCCTGTTTTTGCAGACGTGGCTCGATCGTAAAAACGAGGAGGTTTCGCATGCCTAGTGCTTCCGATCCGCGCCAGCCGAATCGTACACAGCAGCCGGCGTCGCGCCCTGCCCAGCCTGGCCAGCGTCCGGCACAGCCGACGCAGCGCGCAGCTCAGCCTGCCGCGCGCCCGGCGCAGTCCTTCTCTCGTTCGGCCCAACCTGTTCAACGGACGGGTCAGCAGCCTTCTGCTCGTTCGGTTCAGCATTCGGCTTCTCACGCGGTTCAGCAGCCCACTGCTCGTACGGCCCAGCCTGCAGGCGGCACCCGCTTTAAGCAGCAGGCACCTACCCAGCGAACGCAGGCCCCCCAATCGCATTCGCATCACGCTCGTGGTTCGCATGGCGTTGCTCCGGCGACCCGCTCGAGCTACAACACGCATGCTCGTCGCGGTGCTCAAAAGAAAAGCTCCCCGGTGCCTATGATTATCGGTGGCGTTGTTGCCGTGCTTGCGCTTGTCGCGATCGTTTTCTTTGTCGTGCCAGCCGTCAAGGGCTTCTTTGGCGGTGAGGGTGCGAAAGTCGTTGCAGGCCAGCAGGTTACTATCACGATTCCCGATGGTGCCTCGGGTGACAGCATCGCTTCGATTCTCTCCGAGAACCATATCGTAGAAAATCCCAAGGATTACTATGCGGCGGTGAAAAAGCTCAACGCCGATATGTCGCTCAAGCCTGGTGATTATTCGTTCACCACACTCATGGATGCGACCAAGGTTGTTCAGCAGCTCATGGAAGGCCCCAACGCGGGCTCCAATACGCTGACTATCCCTGAGGGCCTGACGGTCGATCAAGTCGCCGACCGTGTGGCCCAGGCCTACGACAGCATCTCTAAGGAAGACTTCCTCAACCAGGCCAAGGCCTCCAACTACGTGGACGACTATAGCTTCCTTAAGGGCGCCGCCAACGATTCGCTCGAGGGTTTCTTGTTCCCCAAGACCTATTCGCTGGGCGATTCGCCGACGGCCGATGACGTGATTCGCGCTATGCTCGATCAGTTTAAGACCGAGTACAAGTCGCTTGACTTTGCGAGCTGCGAAGCCAAGATCAAGGAACGCTACGGTGTGGAGATGTCCGACTACGACATCGTCAACTTGGCCTCTATCGTTGAGCGCGAGGGCCTCAACGCCGATCAACGTGCGCATGTGGCCTCGGTTTTCTACAACCGCCTTGCCGGCAAGCTCGACGGTCTGCGCTATCTCAATAGCGATGCGACTATGATGTATGTCACCGGTGGCGAGGTTACCGCCGACGACCTGCAGAGCGATAGTCCGTATAACACCTATAAGCATGAGGGTCTGCCACCCACGCCCATCTGCTCTCCGTCGCTCGAGGCACTCAAGGCCACGCTTGAGCCGACCGACTCCGATGACCTGTATTTCTACATTACGCAGGACGAGGAGTACTTCTCGCAAACCTACGAAGAGCATCAACAGTCTTGGAATTAGCATGAGGATTTTTAGCCCCAAACGTTACGTTGCCTCGGTCGATCGCATCGACCTTAATACCCTGTGGGCCGACGGCAAACGCGCCATTCTGCTCGATCGCGATAACACCCTGGTGCCGCGCGACACCGAGCAGGTTCCCGCCGCGGTTTCCGCTTGGCTCGATACCGCCCGCGCCAAAGGCTTTAAGCTGTGCATGGTGTCCAACAACTGGCATCGCGACCAGGTCATGGCATCAGCACGCGAGCTGGGACTCGAGGCCATCAGCCACGCCATGAAGCCGGCACCGTTTGCCCTCAAGGCGGGTCTTAAGCGCCTCGGCGCCACGGCCGACGAGGCGGTGCTGATCGGTGATCAGCTCTACACGGACGTGTGGAGCGGCAACTTCGCCGGCGTCGATACCATCCTGGTAAAGCCGCAGGCCACGCAGGACCTGTGGTATACGCAGATCTTCCGTATCTTTGAGCGCCGGGCCCTGCGCGACCTTCCCTGCGAGGAATAGGTCTCGTCATGTCCCAGCACACCAAACACGGCTGCGACCATATCTTCTTTATCGGCTTTTTGGGCGCGGGCAAATCGACGCTCGCGCGCAACGTCGGCACTATGTTCAAGCGGCGTTTTATCGATACCGACCGCCTAGTCGTCCGCCGCTGCGGCAAGTCGGTAACCGAGATTTTTGAGACCGAGGGTGAGGATCGTTTTCGCGAGCTCGAGACCTCGGCGCTCCGTTCGCTCCAAAGCGAGCGCAGTCTGTTGGTTTCGTGCGGTGGCGGTATCGTCGAGACGCCGGTGAATATTGAGCTGATGCACGAAATGGGTACGTGCGTGTACCTCGAGGGCGACTTTGAGGATTCGATTCGCCAGATTCGTCGGTCCGACACGCGCCCCGATTTCCGCTCGCCCGAGCATGCCGCGCGCTTGTTTGAGCATCGCCGTCCGCTGTATCGCCAGGCCGCCGATATTACCCTTGATATTCGCAACAAGTCCTTCGAGGACGTTTCCTACCTTTGTGCCGAGATGCTTTTGGAGCGTGGACTGCTATGATTCGCCGCCAACTGATCAATTTCCAAAACCGCAGCGTCGATGTCCGTGTCGGATTGGGCGCGTTCGATGAGCTGTCGCGTATGTTTGCCTCGGCTGTGGGCAAGCCTAAGCGCGCGATGGTGGTTTGGAACTCCGCCTCGTCAGAACGTTTTGATGAGGTCGTCGAGCATGCGCTGGTCGACGCCGGTTTTGCCGTGTCGCAGTTCTCCCTTGAGGTTTCGCCTGCTGGTGCCACGCTGGCCGATGCCGATGCTATCTTTGGCGCCTTGTCTGCCAACGGCATTTCCTGCGACGATCTGGTTGTCGCCGTTGGCGATGCCGCAACCTGCTCGGTTGTTAGCTGGTGCGCCAACCAGTGGTGTGGCCGAACCGAGTGCGCGCTGCTGCCGACGACCTTCGACGCCATGCTCACGGTCGCGACGACCATGAAGCCGCTCATTGCCTCGTCGGCCAATGCGCTTCCCGCTATCGCGTTCCGTCCCGAACCGGGCTTGGTCGTGTGTGACCTCGACCTTGTTCGCGAGGCGGACCCCGAGGACCTCAAGCTCGGCTATGTGGTACTTGTTGGCACCATGCTTTCGAGCAGTAAGTCCCGTTGGAATCAGTTTACTGAGACCGTCCCCGAGATTCTCGCGGGCGAGGAGGTCGCGCTCGTCAATGCCGTTCAATGGTCTCAGACTGCCCGCAAGGACGTACTGATGGCCACGAACCCGAGCGCTCGCCATGCGCTCGATTTTGGCAAGACGGGGGAGCGTACCCTGCGCGCCTGCTTGGGCGATGCCGCTTCGCAGGCCCCTGCCTACCAGCTGTTGTCCGAGGGCATTCGCTTTGAGGCACGCCTAGCACATGATGCCTGCGATTTCGATATCGATTACGTCTTTGAGGTCGATGACTGCTTGGAGGACTTTGGTATCGAGGAACTTGCCTTCGATCTGGAGCCTGCCGCATATATCGAGGAGTTCCGCAAGCAGCAGTTTGCACGCTCGAACCGCAGCATGTTGCCGCTGCCCGCGGCACTCGGCGCCATTCGCCTAACGAACGTTGAGGATGAGGTTCTTGAGCGCCATGCTCACGCCTACTTGGCTTCTCGTAAAGAACTTCTCTAAGATTTATTGACTTCCATCGTCTTTCGTATCATGTTGAGGGGCGGGTTTCCAATCGGTTGCGGATCGCATGCGATTCCGTCGTTCGGTTGAGACCCGTCCCGTCTATATAGAGACAACAAGAAAGGAATCTGCATGTCTGAGTTTGCTGCCGGTCCTGCCGGTCGTATCGAGCGTGTCCGTGCCCTTATGGTCGAGCGTGGCTACGACGCCATCGTGGTGCGCGACGAGGCCAACCTTCGTTGGCTTACGGGCGTTAAGGGCGTCTTCGACTACACCTTCGAGTTCCCGCACGCTGCGTTTATTACGGCCGACCAGTGCCTGTTCCACACCGACTCGCGCTACCTCAACAGCTTTGAGGAGAACACGCCCGCCGGCAGCCCCTGGGTCTTCGACATGGACGAGGGCACCATCCCCGGCTGGGTCGCCGGCAAGATTGCGGCTAACAAGTGCCGTGTCTGTGCTGTCGAGGACGATATGCAGATTAACTTCTACCAGGGTATTCAGCGCGGCCTGGAGGATCGCTCCGTTGCCTGCATGCTGCCGCTGATGCACGACGACATTCGCAAGATGCGCGCCATCAAGGATGCCGAGGAGATCGAGCTTATGCGCCACGCACAGTCGATCACCGACGCCGCCTTCCAGCACATGCTCGGCTTTATTAAGCCTGGCATGACCGAGAAGCAGGTTCGTAACGAGCTCGAGAACTTTATGTTCGCCAACGGCGCAGACAGCCTTGCCTTCGGCTCCATCGTGGCGAGCGGTCCCAACACCGCCAACCCACATGCCGTGCCGAGCGACCGCGTGATCGAGAAGGGCGATTTCGTTCTCATGGATTATGGCGCGGGCTATTGCGATTACCGCTCCGACATGACGCGCACTGTCGTGATGGGCGAGCCCACCCAGGAGCAGCTCGACCTGTACGCACTCGTGCGCCGCACGCACGAGGAGTGCGTCGCCGCCATCCATCCGGGCGTTGAGGGTAACGACATCTTCAAGCTTTCCAAGAAGATCATCGGCGATGCCGGCTATGGCGATTACTACAATCATGGCCTGGGCCACGGCGTCGGTATTGACATCCACGAGCTGCCCAACTTCAACCGCAGCAAGAACACCATCGAGATCGGCTCGGTTGTCACCATGGAGCCCGGCGTTTACCTGCCCGGCGTGGGCGGCGTGCGCCTGGAGGATTACGGCGTGGTCACCGAGAACGGCTACGAGCCTTTCACCAAGACCCCGCACGACCTGCACGTCATCGATTGCTAGCCCATTTCGATAGATTTTTGGGGCGGGGCGTCCGGATCGATTCGGACGCCCCGCGTTCTCTTTTTATGCGCTCGCCGCAGGCGCCGTCTGCAAGTGTATAATTTCTGTCGTATGTAATTTGGACGCTTGTGCGTTCTGCCCATAACAAGAAAGGTCGCTATGCCTACCATTTCTACCGCCGACTTCAAGAACGGCCTCGGTCTCCGTATCAAGGACAAGGTCTACACCATCGTCGAGTTCCAGCATGTCAAGCCGGGCAAGGGCGGCGCGTTTGTGCGCTACAAGACCCGCGACATCAAGAGCGGCCGAGTCGTCGAGAACACCTGCAACGCCGGCACCAAGTTCGAGAGCGTCATGCTCACCACCCGTGAGTTCCAGTACCTCTACAACGATGGCACCGACTACATCTTCATGGACAACGAGTCCTATGAGCAGGTTCCCGTTCCCGAGGACATGGTGGGCGAGAACTCCAAGTGGCTGCGCGAGAACGACATCTGCCAGCTGCTCTTCGCCGACGATGAGCTCATGGGCGTGACCCCGCCGATGTTCATCGAGACCACCATCGTCCAGACCGACCCGGGCTTTAAGGGCGACACCGTCCAGGGTTCCACCAAGCCGGCCACGATCGACACCGGCGCTGTCATCCAGGTCCCCATGTACCTCAACGAGGGCGAGGTCATCAAGGTTGACACCCGCGACGGCAAGTTCGTCTCCCGCGTCTAGCAACCAACTCTTCTAGGAGGACTCATGCCCCAGGAAATCAAGATTGACGGCATCGGCATTTCGCCCGATGTTCTGACCGCCATCGTCTCGCGCGCCGTGTCGGATGTCGAGGGCATCGCCTCCGTTGGCGTCAAGGACCTTGCCACCAACCTTGTCTCCATGATGCTCTCGTCCAAGGCCCCGGCTTCTGAGCCGGCGGTCGAGGCCGAGGTCGTCGGCGACAAGCTCGCACTCACCGTGCGCGTCGTGGTGTTCTTTGGCTATCCGTTCAAGAAACTCGCCGAGGCCGTTCGCGCCGCCGTGGTCGCCGCCATCGATGCCCAAGTGGGCGTTGAGGTTGAGCGTGTTGACGTTTGCATCGACGGCCTCGTTTTCCCCAAGGAGTAACCTTTGAGCCTTAAGGTTTATCGCGGGCGTACGCTTGCCCGCAGTCAGGCGCTGCAGCTGCTGTTCCAGGCCGAGGCCACGGACAGTCCGCTCGAGCGCGTCCTCGAGGGCGATTTCCTGATCTCGAAGGGTCCCCTCGACCCCTATGCGCTGGAGCTTTGCCGCGGTGCCTACGAGCATATCGACCGCATCGACTGCGCTCTGCGCTCCGTTGCCAAGAACTGGGATCTTATGCGCATGCCCGGCGCCGACCGCAATCTGCTGCGTATCGCCGTTTACGAGATGCGTTTCCTCACCGACGAGGAGGTCTCGGACGCCATCGTGATCAACGAGGCTGTCGAGCTTGCCAAGGCCTATGGCACCGACCAGTCCGCGTCGTTCGTCAACGGCGTGCTGGGCAAGATCGCTCGCAGCGAGGAGCTGCCGGGTGAGGACCTGTACCAGGAGCTGCTAGCCGAAGATCGCGCCCGCGAGGAGGCCCAGGCTGCCGAGGCTGCCGCAAAGGTTGCGGTTGCTCAGGCTGAGGCTGGCGTGCTGGCCGAGGATGCGGATGCCGCCGGGGCTGACATCGACTCCGTCGAGGAGTAGTCATGCCAGAGGGTTCTGTCCGTAACTTCGACGAGATCTCGGACCGCTTGGACCAGATTATCGCTACCGTTCGCTCCAAGGATACCTCCTTGGAGCGTTCGCTCGATTTGTTTGACGAGGCGATTGAGCTGGGCTCCCGCGCGGTCGATATGGTCGACAAGTTTGAGTTGACGCCGCGTGAGGCCGACAAGCTCGAGCAGGAATACGATGAGGATGCGGCAAACGAATCCCAGGATAGCTAGGCCGCATTTCCGGATACGAATGGTTGATGGCATTCATGAAACGCGTGCGTCTTGATGACGAACTGATTTCACAGGGCATCTGCGCCGATCGCGCGGATGCCCTTCGCACTCTTATGGCCGGCTTGGTCTCGAGTGGCGGCGAGCGCTTGACTTCGCCGGGCCTTAAGGTGATCCCAGGCCTGCCGCTGCACGTGAAGGGGCGCATTCCCTATGTTGGCCGCGGCGGACTTAAGCTCGAAGGTGCGCTTGATGCTTTTGGCATCAATCCGACGGGCCTTGCCTGTCTGGATGTGGGCTGCTCTACCGGCGGCTTTACCGATTGTCTGCTCAAGCGCGGAGCTGCGACCGTTGTCTCGGTGGACGTGGGTCGCGCCCAGTTCGATTGGTCGTTGCGTCAGGACGATCGCGTGATGCTGCATGAGCGCACAAACGTGACGCAGCTGCCTGAGCTTGGCTATGCCGGCGCCATCGACCTGGCTGTGTGTGATGTCTCGTTTACCAGCATCGCGAACATTATCGATGCGGTGCTGGCGTGCCTGGCGCCTACGGGTGCATTCTGCACGCTCGTAAAGCCGCAGTTTGAGGCTCCGGCGGCGCTGGTGGGCGAGGGCGGCATTGTGACCGATCCCGCCGTGCGCCGCGATACACTCGTGGCGGCGGTTGAACTCTTTGCTGCCAAGGGCCTCTTCCCGGTCGATGTGTGCGTGTCACCCATTCATGGTGCCAAGGGCAACGTTGAGTTTTTCCTGTACGGCACGAGATTTGACCCCGGCGACCGCTCGCAAGACGAGCTGCAATTCCAGGTATCGGTTATGAGCGAGAAAGCTGCAATGCTATGAAGGTCTTTCTGGTTCCCAATTATTACAAGCAAGAGGCGGTCGAGAGCGGCTTGATGCTCGAGCTTTGGCTGACGCGCCAGGGCTATGAAGTCGCATGGGCTGCCGACCAGCGATCGAAGATTCAAAGCACGCCTGATATTGATGGCTCCGATCTGGTCATTACGCTCGGCGGGGACGGTACGTTGCTGCGCGCTGCCCGCATCCTCAACCATCGCGAGATTCCTATCCTCGGTCTTTCCTATGGTCACCTGGGCTTTTTAACTGCTGCGAGTCCCGAGGAGCGCGACATTCTGCAGGTCGTAAGCGACGCCCTGTCCGGCGAGCTGCATGTGAGCCGTCGCGCCACCATCGCTGCGGATATCGTGTCCGTGCGCGAAGACGGTACGAAGGATGTCGTGCGCACGTTCGCCCTCAACGACATGGCGCTCACGCGCGGCCCCCTGTCCGATATGGTCGAGTTTGACATCACGGTGTCCGGCCACCATATCGATCGCCTGCGTGGCGACGGCGTGGTCGTGTCCACGGCGACCGGCTCCACTGGCTATGCACTATCCGCAGGCGGCCCCATCGTGAGCCCCGACTATACGGGCATGGTCTGCGTACCCATTGCGCCGCACACCATTCAGGCTCGTGCCTTTTTGACTTCGCCGAGTGATGTCGTCGAGATCTTTATGTCTGATGACCGTCCGAGTGTTCCGGCGATTGCTATCGATGGACAGTTTATTACCTGCGACGGCACCGTTGAGAGCGTGGCTGTGCGCCGCGGGCCCGGAGATGTGCTGCTCCTCGATTACGGCCCCGAGAGCTTCTATAACTCGGTGAGCCGCGTTTTCTACGGAGTCCGTCATGATCGATGAGCTGCAGGTTTCTAACATTGCACTCATTCGCGAGGCGACGCTGGTTCCGAGCGCGGGCCTAACGGTTCTGACCGGAGAAACCGGCGCCGGCAAGACCGCGCTGCTCTCGGCCCTCAAGCTTATTTTGGGCGAGCGCGCGGATTCTTCGACGGTGCGCGAGGGCGAGGCGCTTGCTAGCGTTGAGGCGCGGCTGTTCGACGGTCCACACGACACGGAGGGTTTCACGGTCCAGCGTAGCCTTTCTGCCGAGGGCCGCAGCCGCGTGAAGATTGACGGCCGCATCGCCAGTGTGCGCGAGCTTTCGGAGCGCGTTGGCGTGATGATGGATCTGTGCGGCCAGCACGAGCACCAGCGCTTGCTCGATCCGGCGCATCACGTTGCGATGGTCGATGCCTGGGCGGGGCGCTCTGCGCTTGAGGCGCTGGATGTGTACCGCGCCTGCTTTAAAGCCTCGCGCGCGGCTGCCAAGGAGGTCCGTCGCGTCGAGGAGGCCTCGCGTGCGCAGGGGAGTCGCGTCGAGGAAGCGCGTTTTGCCCTCGAGCGCATCGGCGAGGTCGACCCCAAGCCAGGCGAGTATGAGGAACTCGAGGAACTGCTGCCGCGCTCCGAACATGCCGAGGTACTGGTTGCCACAGCTAATGATGCCCATGCATCGCTTGCCTCTGAAGGGGGAGCGCTCGATGCCGTGAACAGTGCCGTGGCGGAGCTTTCCCGAATGGCTACCGTCGATCGCAAACTGGGCGACATTGCCGATGCACTTTCGGATGCCTGCATCTCTCTTGAGGATTGCGCGAACGAGCTTCGTTCCTATCGCGATGGGGTCGCCTTCGATCCTCGCGAGCTCGCTCGCATGCGCGAGCGGTATTCCGACCTCAAGGGCCTGCTGCGTCAGTGGGGTCCGACCATGGACGATGTCTTTGCCATGCGCGACCGCTCACAAGAGCTGCTGTCGCTGGTCGATGATGGCGATGAACAGATCAAAAAGGCGCGTGAGGCACTCGGGAGCGCCGAGCGCGAGCTGTTCGCTGCTGCCAGGGCACTTAAGCGCGCTCGCAATACGGCGGCCCCGCGCTTCTGCCACGAGGTCGGCCGCCAGATGGCTCGCTTGGAGATGGGCGGTGCCGAGCTCGTCTGGGAGTCGCGCGATCTTCCCCGTGCTGAGTGGACGCTCGTTGGTCCTTCGAGCTACGAGCTGCTATACCGCAGCGGTGCCGGCTTGACGCCACGTCCCCTGCGCCGCATTGCGTCGGGCGGCGAGCTCAGCCGCGTCATGCTGGCAAGCAAGGTCGTCCTCGGTAACGCGGACGGTGTTGATACGCTGGTGTTTGACGAGGTCGATGCTGGTGTCGGTGGCTCCACGGCGCGTGCGCTCGCGGGCGTGCTGGCAGATCTCGCCGCTACGCATCAGGTGATTGTCGTAACCCACTTGGCGCAGGTCGCCGTCATGGCTGACAAGCATTATGTCGTCAGCAAGGAACCGGGCGATGTTCCCCAGACGCATTTGGACGAGGTAACCGGCGAAACGCGTACCGCCGAGATCGCCCGCATGTTGAGCGGCGATCAGTCCGAGGCAAGCCTGGCGCACGCCAAGCAGATGCTTGCGGAGGCGCGTGCCTAGGCCGAGCCGCCACACGCATGTCCAACCCGGCCGCCACGAAACGGGTCCATCTACTACGTTTGGTAGGGCATCGGCAACCACGCCAAGAATTGCAAAAAGAAAACCGACGCTCCTATAAGTTGTCAAGAGGCAGTTTGCGGGAGCGCTCTCTCC
>JAPJOH010000029.1 GCA_030826265.1 Collinsella aerofaciens | reverse complement strand
CGCCTACGCCTACGCCTACGCCTACGCCTACGCCTACGCCTACGCCTACGCCTACACCCACTCCCGACCCCTCGCCCACGCCTGACGATACGGTTGGCTAGAAATCATCCGGCCATTAGCAACAAGGCCCCCGAGCAGCTTATTAAACTGCTCGGGGGCCTTAGTTTAAAGCGACCTGGTGGACGGTCTTTATACCGGCAAACAATATAGGGGGTACCGACCAACGTCGATACCCCCTTACAAGCCACCATGTCACGCACACAGTGCCGAGCGCACGACCCGCACGCCTACTTGCGAGAATTGCTCAGCTTATTGATCAGCGCCTCGAGACGCTCGCCGTCCTCGGCCGTCTGGGCAATAACCAAAATCGTATCGTTGCCGGCAAGCGAGCCAAGCACATCGGGCAACCCTGCCGCATCAACGGCGGCGGCGATGCCGGAAGCCGTACCAGGCTGAGCCTTGATCATAACCAGATTATCGGTGCGCAGAACGCCCGTTACGAGCTCGGAAACCATACGCTGCAGGTGCAGGTCCTCTGCCAGAACATAGATACCCTCGGGGAGCTTACGCAGCCCCATATCGGCAATATCGCGAGAGACAGTCGCCTGCGTGCAATCAAAGCCCATAGCGCGGAGCTCATCGACCAGCACGCGCTGCGTGCGGACGTCCTTATTGCGCACAATATCTCTAATGGCATCCTGGCGCCCATTGCGTTTTTTAGCCATACAAACCCTCTCTCCAAAAGATGGCGGAGACAATCAATCAGTGACTGAATAGTTTAACGCTATTTGAAGGCTTTTGTGTATAAGAACGCATTTCGAAACAATTCTATGCAAATTTGTTTCGAAATGAGCCGTTTAGGCGGTTTTTGCGCCCGTCCGGTTAAGAAAAGCTGCCAGATGCGTACACATCACGCAGCGCGCGGGCTTGGCGCTGGCGATCGGCCCAAACAACAAACCGAGTCCCCGATGGTTATCCTTGAGCGCGGCGACCATCTGACGGGTTCGAGGCGCCTCGAGCATATCACGCATGCGGGCGGAACGCTCGATTGACGACACTCCATGCGGGCTAAGACACAAATTCTCGATGCAGGCGACCAGTCCGGCAAAGTAGAACTTTTGGCTTGCCAGCTTGAGCCGACCACCGCTATCTGCTTCCGAGAGTGAGTCCGCAAGCTCGTCGAGCGCTCGAGTGTCATCGGATATCCTGGCATACATGGTGGGATCAAAGGCATCTGTAAGCTTAGGTGCCACCGCGTGGAAACAAGCGTCGCCGCAGCCGGACAGGAATCGTGCCTGCGAGAGCGCATAAGCCATAAACTCAACCGTACGGTACGCCTTGCCGCGCGACAGGCATGCCTCAAACAGCGGACGGCTATACATCACGCCAGAGGTCTGAGCGACTAGGCCGCCCAAAATCAACTGGGGCAGCCCAGTCACCATAGAAGACTCGTCTTCTATGGCAATAGAGGCAGCATCCAAGACGCGCGAATGGCGTTCTCGATGTGCATCATAGCGGTCGAGCGACACCGTGGGGAACACTATGTCTGCCGCAGTATCGCACGCGATATCGACCATCTTGGAAAGGGACTGCGGAGCAAACCACTCATCGGCGTTCATAGCGATGATTTGAGAGCCGCGCGAGACAGCAAAACCGGCACGAAGGCAAGCGCCGCGCTTCGCGTCCTCGACGTCAATCAAATCAATATGGATGTCCCTGTCGGCAGCAACTTGAAGCGAATGGCGCACACCGGGCGCAGCATCGCGGCAAACAACGACAATCTGCAAATCGTAGAGGTCTTGGTTCTGGATACTCTCGAGCGCACGCATCGCATAGCTGGGCGAACCTTCTACCACAAGGATCACCGAAAGTCGCGGATGCGAGCCACGTCGAACCAAGTTATCCGTCCTCTCGACAGCAATGAATCAAACCGTGGTTCATGGTACACCCCGGCAATAAAAGCAATGAGACACCGGTTGTATTGCACGCCAAGAACAGATGTTGCACACGCGCAGCCCACAGATAATGGGTGTCGACGCACGACGCGTCGAGCCCTCCCCTAGTCGAGCACGACGAGCTCGGCGGGATCGTAATCCACGCCCATAAACGTAAGGCCGCAGGCAGGAGCCGTGGGGCCCGCAGCGGTACGGTCGCAAGCATCGATGACCTCGCGCATCCACTCGGGTTCACGGCGATGCATGCCAATCGCGACAAGCGTGCCAACGATCGTACGGACCATCGAATGCAGAAACGCATTGCCCTCGATGGTAAACGTCAGGATGTCCTCGCCAAACGCAACCTCATGGCCAAACTCGGCGCGCATTACGCAGCGGTGCGTAGGTTTGCCCACGGCAGAAGCAACCTTGCAAAAGCTTTTAAAGTCCTGCTCGCCCAGCAGCGCGGGGCAGGCAGCAGACATAGCCTCAACATCCAAGGGATAGCGATGCCACCACACCGCACCGCGGGACAGCACGGGGCGCGCATCTCGATCGGCAATACGGTACGTATACGTACGGGAACGCGCGTCAAAACGTGCAGAAAAGCCTTTACGGGCCTTGTAGACCTCGTTGATGGCGATATCTTTGGGCAGCAGGGCATCCATAGCCCGCAGCCACCTACGGCGCGTTAGGGCGAGCTCAGCGTCCGTTACGGGCACGCTGATGTACTGAGCCACGGCATGCACGCCGGCATCGGTGCGACCCGCGCACGTCAGATCGATCGGACGGCGAAGCAGCGTCTCGATGGCTCGACGCAGCTCACCCGCAACCGTCGTCTGTCCCGGCTGCTCGGCAAAGCCGCTATAGGACGAGCCATCGTATGCCACGCGGAAAACGAGCGTGGCATCGAGCTCTGGAATCGAATTGAAATCAGACGGCGCGGTCATGGGCGCTCCCAACAAACAGGCAATGGCATTTCGACAAAAAAAGAGGGGTACGCGAACGTACCCCTCGAATATAGCCTATGCAGACGGATTGTCTACTCAGCGGTCTCCTCAGCAGGAGCCTCCTCGGCAGCCTCGACCTTCTTGGGAGCAGCGGCCTTCTTGGGGGCCGGAGCAGCCTTCTTGGCCTTAGGCGTGCAAGGCTCGGTGACGAGCTCCATGATAACGATGGGAGCGTTGTCGCCCTTGCGGTTACCGAGCTTCATGATGCGGGTATAACCGCCGTTGCGATCCTGCCACATACCCTGGGCAGCCTTGTCGAAGATCTCGGCAACGAGCTGCTTATCGCCGAGCTTGGCGATAGCCAGACGACGAGAGTGCAGGTCGCCCTTCTTGGCCCAAGTGATGATCGGATCGACGACCGAACGCAGCGCCTTAGCGCGGGTCTCGGTGGTCTTGATGCGGTCGTTCTCGAAGAGGGCCTTAGCAAGGCTCTTCTTCATGGCCTTGGTGTGGCTCGCATCGGTGCCGAGCTTCAGGCCCTTCTTAACGTTGTGACGCATGGTCTAGTTTCTCCTCAAATATGCGAAGCATTAAGCCTTCAGGCTCAGGCCCATGGACTCAAGCTTGTCCTTCACTTCCTCGATCGACTTAACACCGAAGTTACGGATGTTGAGCAGATCGTTCTCCGAGAACTCAACGAGCTGACGGACCGAGTGAATGCTGGCGCGCTTAAGGCAGTTGTAGGAACGGACGGAAAGGTCCAGATCCTCGATCTGCTTGTCCAGCTCGGCGTTGTCGTTGGTGACCTCGGGAGCGAAGATCGAAGCCTCCTCCTCGACCTCGGGGGTCTCGGCAAGGTTCATAAAGGCGGCCATATGCTGGTTGATGATATTGGCAGCCTGGACCACGGCGTCGCGCGGGGCGATGGAGCCGTTGGTCTCGATCTCGAGGACAAGGCGGTCGTAGTCGGTGTGCTGACCGACACGGCAAGCCTCAACGAGCTTGGCGCAACGGGAAACCGGCGAGTACAGCGAGTCGACGTGGATCACACCGATGGGATCGTTGTCGCGTTTGTTGGCCTCGCCAGAAACATAGCCGCGGCCATAGCCGATGCGCATGCTCATGGTGAGATGGCCACCCTCGGTGAGCGTTGCGATGTGCTGCTCGGGGTTGACCAGCTCAAACTCGGACGGAATAAAGAAGTCCGCACCGGTGACCTCGCAGGGGCCGTCAACCGAGATGGTGGCGGTCGCCTCGTCGGTCGTGCCGAGAGCCCTGAAGACAAGACCCTTGACATTCAGGACGATGTCGGTGACATCCTCGACCATGTTAGGGATGGTCATGAACTCGTGCTGCGCGCCATCGATCTGAATAGCCTCGACGGCGGCACCCTCGAGCGAGGACAGAAGAACGCGACGAAGGGAGTTACCCAGCGTATCGCCGTAGCCACGCTCGAGCGGCTCGACGGAGACACGAGCAGACGTCTCGTTGATCTCTTCGACCTGAACCTGAGGCCTAATGAATTCTGACATGTATTACCTCCAGCCTCAGCAGCCCGGATGGACTACTTAGAGTAGAGCTCGACGATGAGCTGCTCGTTGATATCACCGCTGATCTGCTCACGCGTCGGCAGAGCGAGCACGTTACCAGACAGCTTCTCGATATCGACCTCGAGCCAGCCAGGGACCTCAAAGCGCTCGGAGGAAATCAGGGCCTCCTTGATGGGGAGGAGGTCACGGAACTTCTCGCCGACAGCGACGACGTCGCCGGCCTTGACGCGGTAGGACGGGATGTCCACGCGCTTGCCGTTCACGGTGAAGTGACCGTGACGGACGGACTGACGAGCCTCTTTGCGGGTGCGGGCGAAGCCAAGACGGAAGACAACGTTGTCGAGGCGAGACTCAAGGATGATCATGAGGTTCTCACCGGTGACGCCGTTCATCTTACGGGCCTTGTTGAAGTAGCCGTGGAACTGCTTCTCCAGAACGCCATAGATGAACTTGACCTTCTGCTTCTCGCGCAGCTGCATGCCGTACTCAGATTCCTTGCGACGGCGCTTGGGCTGACGGATAGATTCCTTCTTGCTGCTGTAACCGAGCTCAGCGGGATCGATCCCGAGCTGACGGCAGCGCTTAAGAACAGGAGTCCTGTCGATTGCCATATTGATACGATCCTTTCAGTTACACGCGGCGACGCTTCTTGGGGCGGCAGCCGTTGTGCGGAATGGGGGTCTTGTCCTGGATGCTCGAGACCTCGAGGCCAGCAGCCTGGAGGGAGCGGATGGCGGTCTCACGACCGGAGCCGGGGCCCTTGACGAAGACGGAAACCTTCTTCATACCGTGCTCCATGGCCTGCTTGGCAGCAGCCTCGGCAGCCATCTGGGCAGCGAACGGCGTGGACTTACGGGAGCCCTTGAAGCCCACCTGGCCAGCCGACTTCCAGGAAATGACGTTGCCCTGGGGATCGGTGATCGAAACGATCGTGTTGTTGAACGTAGAACGAATGTGAGCCTGGCCCACGGAAATGTTCTTACGGTCCGCGCGCTTCAGACGGGCAGCGCGAACGTTCTTCTTAGCAGTAGCCATCTATCTAGCGCTCCTTATTTCTTCTTCTTAGCACCGATCTGACGCTTCGGGCCCTTGCGGGTACGAGCGTTAGTGTGGGTGCGCTGGCCGCGGACCGGGAGGCCCTTGCGGTGACGAAGGCCGCGGTTGCAGCCGATGTCCATAAGGCGCTTGACGTTCTGGTTGCGCTCACGGCGGAGGTCGCCCTCAACCATGATCTGGTTCTTATCGATATAATCGCGGATGGCGTTAACCTCATCCTCGGTGAGGTCCTTAACGCGCGTATCCACGTTAACGTTGCACTCGACGCAAATCTTCGTCGCAGTGGTGCGGCCGATGCCGTAAATGTAGGTCAGACCGATCTCAACGCGCTTCTCACGCGGGAGGTCGACACCATTAATACGGGCCAACGTAGTCTCCTCTCTTAACCCTGACGCTGCTTATGACGGGGGTTCTCGCAAATGACGAGGACCTTGCCATGGCGCCTAATGATTTTGCACTTATCGCACATCTTCTTGACCGAAGGACGTACCTTCATCGTTCTTCCTTTCGGTAGCGCTCAAACTACTTCCCTACTATCTACTCGCCCAGCCGCAGGCGTTTAAAACTATGGCTGGTCTTCACACACAATCCGACCGTAGGTTGAGCTAAGCCTGCAGTCGGAAATGGAGTGCGTGTATGCGTGCCGCTATTTGTAGCGATAGGTGATGCGGCCGCGGGTCAGGTCGTACGGGGAAAGCTCCACGACAACCCTGTCACCGGGGAGAATACGGATGTAATTCATTCGGATCTTGCCAGAAATGTTGCACAGAACCGAATGACCGTTCTCGAGCTCGACCTTAAACATGGCGTTGGGCAACGGTTCCTTTACCGTACCCTCGAGCTCAATTGCGTCTTCCTTCTTCACAAGCAATCATCTTTCTCTAGAAAACGACAGCGATTGAGTATTCTACAACACGTATGCACGCATCGTAATAACTTCGTAATGGCTCCACAACTAAATGGAACTTGTTACATTTCTCCGCCTTGGAGGGAGCACCAAGCACCTTGGGCATCCGTGGTGAGAATCACCGGACCGTCATTGGTAATGGCGACGGTGTTCTCGTAGTGCGCGGCGGGCAGGTGATCGTTGGTCGTAACAATCCAACCGTCGGAGCCCGTGCTCACATGGTTGGAACCCATCGTAACCATCGGCTCGATGGCAATGACCATGCCGGCCTGGAGGCGAACGCCCCTCCCCTTCTTTCCATAGTTAGGAACGTTGGGGTCCTCGTGCATCACGCGGCCAATGCCATGGCCTACATAATCACGAAGCACACCGTAACCGTGAGACTCGGCGAGGGACTGAACGGCATAACCGACGTCCCCGATATGGTTACCGGGAACAGCCTGCTCGATGGCTGCCTTAAGGCAATCGCGCGTGACCTCGCACAAAGCCTTGGCTTCGGGCGTGGGGGTGCCGACGAAAAACGTCCAAGCGTTATCGCCGACCCAACCGTCGACAACGGCTCCCGTATCGATGGAGATGATATCGCCATCGCGCAGGATCATGTCGGGGTTGGGAATACCGTGGACCACGGCATCGTTGATCGATGCGCAAATGGTCCCCGGGAACCCGCCGTAACCCTTAAAGGCCGGGGTGCCGCCATGCATGCGGATAATCTGCTCCGCGAGCTGATCGAGCTCAAAGGTGGAAACGCCGGGGCGCACCATGGCTCCAACGTGGCGGAGCGCCATCTTAGATAGCGCTCCTGCCTTCTTCATCTGCTCGATTTGCGTTGCAGACTTAATCTTGATCATAGACCGAGAGCCTCTTTGACATCCCCGTACACGGTCTCGCGAGCCTGGTCACCGTTGACCGACTTGAGCAGACCCTGGCCACGATAGTAGTCGACGAGCGGGCTCGTGGACTTCTCGTAGACGTCGAGACGGTTCTTGATGGTCTCGGGCTTGTCGTCGTCGCGCTGATACATCTCGCCGCCACACTTGGGGCAGGTAGCATCGGCAGCGGTGCCGGTGTAACCGCATGCGCGGCAGGTGCGACGCGAAGACAGACGATCGATAATGACCTCGGGGGCCACATCGACCAGAAGGGCGCAGTCGATCTCGCGACCCATGGCGGAGAGCTCGGAATCGAGCGTCACAGCCTGGGCGGTGTTGCGCGGGAAGCCGTCGAGGATGAAGCCCTGCTGGGCGTCATCGGCGGCAAGGCGCTCCTTGACAAGGTCGATCACGAGCTGGTCGGGAACGAGCTCGCCAGCGTCCATGTACTTCTTAGCCTGAATACCAAGCTCGGTGCCACCCTTGACGGCAGCACGCAGCAGGTCGCCCGTGGAAATGTGGGCGACGCCAAACTCGGCGACGAGCTCCTGTGCGACGGTGCCCTTACCGGCACCCGGAGCTCCGAGCAATACGAGGTTCATGAGCAATCCTCCTCTAGCCTATTTAAAGAATCCATCGTAATCATACATCTTGATCTGGCCTTCGAGCTTATCGACCGTGTCGAGCACGACGCCGACCATGATGAGGATGGACGTGCCGCCAAATGCCTGGATCAGATGGTTACCCGTGAAGGAGAAGATGATCGAAGGCACGATGGCGATGAGCGCCAAAAAGACAGCGCTGGGAAGCGTGATCTTGTTGAGCGCGTTCTTGATGTAGGCCGCGGTAGCCCTACCCGGACGGACGCCCGGAATAAAGCCGCCCTGCTTCTTAAGGTTATCGGCCGTTTCATCGGGGTTGAACACCATGGAGGTGTAGAAGTACGCGAAGAACACGATGAGGACAACGTTAAGCACCCAGTTGAGCCAACCGGTCGAAAGCGCGGAGGCAACTGCCTGAATCCAGCCGATGCCGGGGAAGAACACGGCAATCTGAGCCGGGAAGTACAGCAGCGCCGAAGCGAAGATGATCGGCACGACACCCGCGGTGTTGACCTTGATGGGCAGGTAGGTGGTCTGGCCACCCATCATGCGACGGCCCACGACGCGCTTAGCGTAGGAGACCGGGATGCGGCGCTGGCCGCGCTCAAGGAAAACAATCAGCGGGATAACCAGCAGGATGATGGCGCAGATGATCACCATGGTGATGATGCCACCGGCGTTGCCCTCGGTGCTGGAGAAGATAGCCTGCGGCAGACCGGCCATGATGTTCGCGAAGATGATCAGCGACATGCCATTGCCGATACCGCGCTGGGTGATGAGCTCACCAATCCACATGATCAGCATGGCGCCCGCGGTGAGCGTACCGACGATCATGAGGTCGAAGATGATCTCGGGAGCGCCGGCGCCATTGAAGCTGATGCCGAAGCTCTTAAAGAGGAAGAGGTAACCCACGGAGTTGAGGATTGCCAGAGCCAGGGTGAGGTAACGCGAATACTGCGTAATCTTGGTCTGACCGACCTCGCCCTCGCGGGCAAGCTCATGCAGGGAAGGCACGACGGCCTGGAGCATCTGGAGGATGATCGAGCTGGTGATGTAAGGCATGATGCCCAGCGAAAACACCGACACATAGCTCAACGCGCCGCCAGAGAAAAGATTCAGGAGGGCCATAGCACCTGCGGCGACCGAATTGTTATCGGTCGAGAAAAGGCCCAGCATCCCCTGGAAGGGAATGCCGGGCACAGGAACGTGCGCACCAATGCGGTACACGACGAGCATAGCTATGGTAAAAAGAATCTTTTCGCGCAATTCTTTGATGCGGAAAGCATTCTTAAGACCATTTAGCACGGCAGCTCGACCTTTCCGCCGGCGGCCTCGATCTTGGCCTGCGCAGAAGCGCTGACCTTGTCGACCTTGACCGTGAACTTCTTGGTGAGCTCACCATTGCCGAGCACCTTGACGGGCTCGAACTCGCTCTTGGTGATGCGAGCGGCCTTAAGAGCGGCACCGTCGATCACAGCGCCGTCCTCGAACTTGCGCTCGAGACGCTCAACGTTAACAGCGGTGTACTCGATACGACGGGGGTTGCGGAAGCCCGGAAGCTTGGGCAGGCGCATGGCCAGCGGAGTCTGGCCACCCTCGAAGCCGGCACCCTTGGTGCCGCCAGAGCGGGAACCCTGGCCCTTCTGGCCGCGGCCAGAAGTGGTGCCGTGACCCGAAGAATTGCCACGGCCGACGCGCTTGCGGTTCTTGGTGGAACCGGGCGCGGGAGTAAGATCGTGAAGCTGCATTTGCTACTCCTCTACAATCTCGACAAGGTGCTTGACCTTGAAGATCATGCCGCGGACGGACTCGTTGTCAGCAATCTCGCGAACCTCGCGGATCCTGTGGAGACCGAGGGCACGGACAGTACGGACCTGGTCCTGCTTGCAACCGTTGGTGCTGCGGACCTGCTTGATCTTGATGGTGTCAGCCATGCTTAGTTCTCCTTACCGACGAACATCTCGGAGACCGTCAGGCCACGGCGAGCCGCGACGTCCTCAGGGCTGGAGAGCTCCTTGAGGCCCTCGACGGCAGCCTTGATGATGTTGAGGCCGTTGTCGGTACCGAGGGACTTGGACAGGACGTTCTTGATGCCAGCAAGCTCGAAGAGGGGACGCACAGCGCCGCCGGCGATAACGCCGGTACCCTCGACAGCGGGCTTGATGATGATGCGGCCGGCACCAAAGTGGCCGAGAACCTCGTGCGGGATGGTGCCCTGCTCGGTCACCGGCACGTGGAACATGTTCTTCTTGGCATCGAGAGATGCCTTGGAGATGGCCATGGGCACCTCAGCGGACTTGCCCATGCCAACGCCGACGTTGCCCTTGCCGTCGCCAACGACGACGAGAGCGACGAGGCTCATGCGACGACCACCCTTGACGGTCTTCGACACGCGGTTGATGTAAACGACGCGCTCCTCGAACTCGGAGGCCTCGCGCTGCTGCTTCTGATTACGAGCCATGTGCTACATACCTCCTAGAACTCGAGACCGGCGGCACGAGCGCCGTCGGCGAGGGCCTTGACGCGGCCATGGTAGATACGGCCACCGCGATCGAAGGCGACCTTGGTGATGCCGGCCTCGATGGCGCGCTTGCCAACGAGCTGACCGACCTTCTCCGCAGCCTCCTTGTTCGAGGTGTGGGTGCCCTTGAACTCGGCCTCGAGGGTCGAGGCAGAGACGAGCGTCAGGCTGGAGCCCTTGCTGTCGTCGATGATCTGGGCATAGATGTTGGCGTTAGTACGGGTCACGCGAAGACGCGGACGCTCGGAGGTACCCGAGACCTTGCCGCGAACACGACGCTGACGACGCTTGAGGCCTTCCAGCTTCGCCTTATGCTTGTTCATACGTAAACTCCTAAAAAGGTTGATCTTGCCAGCACCTGACGGGGTGCTGGTCTTATGCGAGTGAGTCGGTTACGACTACTTGGCGGCCTTACCCAGCTTGCGGCGGATGTGCTCGCCAACGTAGTGGATACCCTTGCCCTTGTAAGGCTCGGGAGGACGATGGCCGCGGATCTCAGCGGCGATCTGACCGACCTGCTGCTTGTTGATACCCTTGACGTTCACGTGGGTGTTGTCGGGAACCTCGAAGGTGATGCCCTCGGGAGCCTCGACGATCACGGGGTGCGAGAAGCCCAGGGAGAACTCGAGGTTCTTGCCCTTCTGCTGCACGCGGTAACCGACGCCGGCGAGCTCGAGCTTCTTCTCGAAGCCCTCGGAAACGCCAACAACCATGTTGTGGATGAGGGCGCGGGTGAGGCCGTGGCGGGCACGGGTCTCACGCTCGTCGTCGGGACGGGAAACGGTGAGGACGTTGTCCTCGACGTTGATAGCGAGCTTCTCAAAGACATCGAGCTCGAGCTGGCCCTTGGGGCCCTTGACGACAACGTTGTTGCCGTTGACTGCCACTTCGACTCCGGCGGGAATCTGGACAGGCTTATTACCGATACGAGACACGGTGATCTCCTTTCCTTCTACCTACCGAGCGAATTACCAGACGTAAGCGATGATCTCGCCGCCGACGTTGTGCTTGCGAGCATCGCGGTCGGTCATGACGCCATGGCTGGTGGAAATAATGGCGGTACCAAGGCCACCGCGGACGCGGGGCATGTCGGCAACGCCGGTGTACTTACGCAGGCCCGGCTTGGAAATGCGGCGGATGCCGTTGATGACCTTAGCCTTCTTGGGACCATACTTAAGCGTGATGTGCAGAGTCTTCTGGGGAACGGTGTCCTCGACATCGTAGCCCTCGATGTAGCCCT
Source organism: Collinsella aerofaciens (assembly GCA_030826265.1). Taxonomy (GTDB): domain Bacteria; phylum Actinomycetota; class Coriobacteriia; order Coriobacteriales; family Coriobacteriaceae; genus Collinsella; species Collinsella aerofaciens_AY. The sequence goes on along the minus strand of JAPJOH010000029.1, from coordinate 16,798 downwards.
CCTCGTGCAGAACACGAGCGATCTCGACGAGCTTCTTGCTGCTCGGCATGGAGACCGTGGCCTTGTTCACAGAGTTAGCGTTACGGATGCGCGTAAGCATATCTGCGATCGGGTCTGTAAGGTTCATACAGATTCTCCTTCGTTCTTGATGAACACGTGCTCTTGGTTCTTCGCCGCCCTTAACGGCAAAGCCTTTTTAGCGCGTTTTCCCTGTTCCAAACTGATGCTTGAAACGCTGGTAGTGACTTACCAGCTGGCCTTCTTAACGCCGGGAAGCTCGCCCTTGAGTGCAAGCTCGCGGAAGCAGACACGGCACAGGCCGAACTTGCGGTACACAGAGTGCGGACGGCCGCAGCGCTGGCAGCGCGTGTACTCACGAGTAGAGAACTTCTGCTTGCGATTGCACTTGACGATCATCGATGTCTTAGCCACTTATATCCTCCTCACATAGAGTATTGTTCGCCCCAAGCGCCGCCCCCTTGTGGGAACGGCGCTTATAGGGCAGGTGAACCTATTTCTTGAACGGGAAACCGAAGGCGTCCAGAAGGGCCTTGGCCTCCTCATCGGTGTTGGCGGTGGTCACGAAAGTGATGTCCATACCACGCTGGTGATCGACGGAGTCGAAGTCGATCTCGGGGAAGATGAGCTGCTCGGTGACGCCCATGGAGAAGTTACCACGGCCGTCGAAGCTCTTGGCGGAGATGCCGCGGAAGTCGCGGATACGGGGGATCGCGACGGAGGTCAGACGATCGAAGAACTCCCACATACGGTCGCCACGCAGGGTAACCTTGCAGCCGATCGGCATACCAGCGCGCAGGCGGAAGGTAGCGATGGACTTGCGGGCACGGGTGATCATCGGCTGCTGGCCGGTGATGGCGCGCAGGTCGCGCACGGCACCGTCGATGGCCTTGGAATCGGTAGCGGCCTCGCCGACACCCATGTTCACGACGATCTTCTCAAACTTGGGGATCATCATGACGTTCTCGTACTGGAACTTGTCCTGAAGCTGCTGCTTGACCTCGTTGTTGTACTTGGTCTTCAGACGCGGCACATACTTCTCTTCTGCCATTGTTCACTCCTTCTTGGGGTTTTAAGCACGGGGCGTGGCCACGATGGGTTGTCCTCGTGCCTCCTGGCTGCATCCGCGCCGCTCATGGCATTTTGCGGTTTGGACTCGACGCAGCAGGAGCCGACAAAACAATCGGTACTATACGCGCATCGGGAGCGTATTTCCAGAAAAACCTCGTCTGCCTGCACAACTCCACAACTCCCCCGCACAAATGGATCCCAAAAAGCAGTTGCGGTGAAATAGGGACTGTTTGGCGGCCTAACAGGCTTAAACAGTCCGTATTTCACCGCAACTTATTGGTGGGGATGCGATTAGCGCTTGCGGGGAACGAGTTTGGTGCGGCGCAGGTGGATCATCTCGGCGGCAATGGAGATGGCGATCTCCTCGGGGTCCTCGGCCTCGATGGCAACGCCGATCGGAAGGTGCAGCTCGTCGATCTGGTCCTGCGTAAAGCCTTCCTGCTCCAGGCGGGCACGCACAAAGGCCGTCTTGCGGCGCGAACCCAGACAGCCCAGGTAGGCAGGCTTGGCGCGCATGGCCTGAATCACCACGTCGATATCGGACTTGTGACCCGCCGTGGCCACGACCACCAAGTCGCGCGGACCGATGGGGCACTGCTCGCCCAGATTCTTGTAATCGACCAGGCGACGGTCGTAGACACCGGGCACCCATTCGGGCGTCAGCGTGCCGGGGCGGTCATCGCACGCCACGACGGCAAAGCCCGCCGCCGTGAGCACCCGTGCCGTCGCAGCGCCCACGTGGCCGCAGCCAAAGATATAGGTTAGGCCCTCGGGGCAGAGCGTCTCGATGTGCGCCGGGGGAATCTCGGAGGCGGCGTTGGTGTAAGTAACCTTACTCCCCTCCTCCACCAGCGAAAGCTCGGGGCAGCCGGCAATGGTATGGCGCGATGCCTCGCCATGATATTCGGCAACATCGCCTTCGAGCGCGCTTGCGATAAACGGCTCAAAGTCGATGACGAAGTCGCCGATGCGTCGATACGCCAAGACGTCGGCAACCGACTGGAACAACGGTGCCTTGGTCGCGTCCAGATGCAGATAGCACAGGCAGATGGCTCCGCCGCAGATCATGCCGGTATCGGAGTTCTCGCCGCCCATGGTGTAGCGGACCAGACGCGACTGCCCCGCGGCCAGCAGCTCGCGCGCCTCATCGAGCGCAAAGAGCTCGATCTTGCCGCCACCGATGGTGCCCGCTTGGCTACCGTCGGCAAAGACAGTCATCCAGGCGCCCACACCGCGCGGTGACGACCCCGCCGTACCGGCCACGACCACCAGCTCGCACGTCTTACCGGCCTTCAGTGCATCAAGCGCAGCATTCACCACATCGAGCTTTTCCATTGCAATTTCCTATCCCTGGAATACACCGGTGAGCATAGCGAGTGCCTCGAGCACGCCGCCGCCGACCGACGTCGCCTTGTCCGAAATGTAGTTGATATAGCTGGCATCGCCGCGCGGATCGACATCGGCGCATTTAAAGCCCTCAGTCACCTGCACGCCGTTCGCCAAAAGCCCGCGCAGACAGCCATCGATCTGCGTGCACATGGGCGTATCGCCCGCATAGCCAATCACGTCTCCGGCGCTCACGATGTCGCCGATTGCGTGGTCGGACCGAAACACGCCGGCGGCGGGGCTGTGGATAACGCGCTCTTTACCATAGCCGGCGATCACGCCCGGCACGCCCGTGTTGGGCTGGGGCGAGCCCTGGGTAATGACGCGGCCCAAAAAATGCCCGCGCATGGTCTCGACCACGGCGTCGCAATCGACCGGCGCGGTAAAGCCCGGCCCCACGGCGATGACGGCAGGCGCCATGTCGCGCGTGGTGCCCAAGTTGCGCTTAGCCAGAATCGCGTCGACCACGGCAGCGGGTTTCAGCTCGCCGAGCATCTTGGCCTGGGGGTCCACCACAACGGCGACGTCTCCGGCCTCGGTAATCGCAAGTGCCTCTGCCGGCGTCTGTGCCAAGCGAGCGCGAATACCCTCGACCTCGACCTCGCCCAGACGAATGGCCTCGCAAAAACTGATCGTGCGGCGGATGCACGTGGGAACCGCGATATCGGCCATAACGACCGACACGCCGGCGCGCACCAAGCGAGCGGCGACGCCCGTGGCGATATCGCCGGCGCCGCGAACATAAACGAGCATTCCCGGGGCACCTCCCTGTGCTACGGTTTGAGCAGAGCAAAAGCGGTTCGACCGCTACTCTGATGATTATTTATTATCACAGTATTATACGGCGGTGAACAGATGGAAACGACGACCGGAAACCTTGCCTCCGCGCTCAAGATCGAGCCGGGCATTACCGCAATTATCGGCAGTGGCGGCAAGTCGACATTGCTGCGTGCGTTGGGTCTCGAGCTCATGCGCGCCGGCGGCAGGGTGCTTCTCTGTACCACCACGCACATGTTTCCCGTCGCCGGCGTACCATGGGACGGGTCGAATCGTCGCCTGGACGCCGCGCCTTGGAAGCCGGGGGCCCTGCATGTTCCCGGCTGCACCTGCGAGGCATGCGCGGGCATGAACCGCGGAAGTATCTGCCAGGCGGGTGTTTTGGGCCCGGAGACAGGCAAGCTCTCCGCCCCCGTTGAGCCGCTCAACGAGCTGGCGCAGCGCTTTGACTATGTATTGGCCGAGGCAGATGGCAGCAAGCGACTCCCGCTCAAGGCGCATGCCGCCTGGGAGCCGGTAATTCCCTCCGGCACAGCAAACGTTGTCTGGGTCGTCGGCGCCTCGGGGCTGGGCAAGCCCGTCGCCGAGGTTGTCCACCGCCCCGAGCTCTTCTGCGAGCGCTGCGGCTGCGAGCCCACCGACGCTGCCACCCCAGAGCGCGTCGCCATGGTGCTCAATGCCGAGCTGCGAATGCTGAACCTCAACAATGCCCGCATCATGCTCAACCAAGTCGACACGCTTGCCGACCCAACGATGGCAGATCGCTTCGAGACAGCCCTCGGCCGCCCCCTCATCGCCACCAGCCTCAAGTAGCCGGCCCCATCTCCTCAGTTGCGGTGAAATACGGACTGTTTGGCCGCCAAACGGCCGCAAACAGTCCGTATTTCACCGCAACTGCGGAGGGGACACGGCATCTTTGCTGCTAGCGGGGCACGTAGCGGCCGGGTTGGGCTCCGGTGGGCTCGCCATCGCGCGCCACCAGCACGCCGTTCACAAACACGGCCTTGGCGCGGCCATGTGCCTCAAAGCCCTCGAGCGGCGTGTAGTCCACGGCCTGATGCTGCGTCGCGGCGCTGATCGTCCAACGCGCGCAAGGATCCCACACGCACACGTCGGCATCGGCACCCTCGGCAAGACAGCCCTTGCGCGGGTACATGCCAAACACGCGCGCCGGGTTCTCGCTCATCAAACGGCACAGATCCTCGGGTCCCAGCTGTCCCTCAAAGCTCGTGGCAATCGCGACGGGACGATGCTCCACGCCGGGCCCGCCGTTGGGAATCGCGCGGAAGTCGTCGCGCCCGCGGTCCTTTTGCCCGTGCAGGTTAAAGCTGCAGTGGTCGGTCGCAATCGTATCGATCTCGCCGGCCACAAGCGCCTCACGCAGTGCCGCACGGTCACCCGCACGGCGCAGCGGCGGGCTCATCACATACTTGGCACCCGCAAAGCCGTCCTCGCCCTGCTCCAGATAGCAGGTGTCGTCGAGCATCAGATACTGAGGGCAGGTCTCGACATAAATGTTCTTCTGCCCGCGCGCCTTGGCAGCGCGAATGGCCTCGAGCCCCAGCTTGGTCGAAAGGTGTACCACGTTGACCGGAGCGTCCCCGGCCAAGTTAGCCAGATACAGCAGGCGGCTCACGGCCTCGGCCTCACACACGTCCGGACGGCTGAGCGCATGGCCCTCAGGCCCGTGGATACCCTGCTCAAACACGCGCTTCTGCAGCGCGTTGACCAACGTGCCGTTCTCGCAATGCACGCACAGGATACCGCCCACGCGCTTGAGCTCCTCCAGCACCTCGAGTGTCTCGGCATCGTCCAAGCGCAGGTGGTCATAGGCAAAGTAGGTCTTAAACGACGATACGCCCGCCTCGCGCATAGCCGAAAGATCGGCGCGGTTGCGCTCATTCCACTCGGCGAGTGCCATATGAAAGGCGTAGTTGGCCGTGCAGGTTCCGTCGGCACGGCGATGCCACTCGGCAAGGGCGTCGGGCATGGTCACGCCGCGATCGGCCGTCGCGTAGTCCACGATGGTCGTCGTACCGCCGCAGGCAGCCGCACGCGTGCCGGTTTCAAAGCTATCGGCTGTCCAATCCATGCCAGTCCAGCACTGCATGTGCGTGTGGCCGTCGATAAAGCCGGGGAACACCCAACAGCCCACGGCATCCTCGACGGTATCGCCCTCGGCCGGCTCAATCGCCGCGGCAATCCGCACAATCTTGTCGCCCTCCATGGCAAGATCGGCGCGGCGAAGCCCCTGGGGCGTCACGAGCGCGCCGTTTTTGATGATGATCATGTTGCTCCTTATTGATTAATACAGTTGGCCACGCGATCAAAATACGAGCAGGCGGCAATATGCTCCGTTATGCGTCGCTGTCCCTTGACGGTATCGACGTCCCACAGCTCGTAGGCACGCGCCTCGACCAGCACCACGTCGGTGCGACCTTTGAGAATCGAGCCCCCGCCGTCCTTGCCCTCAAGACACATAAGTGCATCGAACAGTTCCGCCGGAAAGAGCACCGGACTCGAAGGCTCACCGTTACACGCAAGACGCACCGGATGTTTGCGGCCACACTCGTCAAATGCACGAACCATAGCCTCAAAAGAATCCGAACTCACGAGCGGCTGGTCGCCCGGTAAAAAGAGGCAACCTTTCCAGTTGCGTTCGACTCCCCACGAAAGGCCCGCACGGACGCTTTCGCTGCGCAGCTCGCCATCGTGCAGCACGCACGGGCAATGCTTGTCCTCGCAAATCTGGGAGACCTCGGGCCAACGCGTCGAAACCACGACGTCAAAGCCCCGGGGAACCGAATCGATGGTCCGGGCAATCAGCGGCTCGCCATAGATATCGGCGAGCATCTTGTTAGAGCCAAACCGCTTGCCCTCGCCCGAAGCCATAATCACGCAACCGAGTTTCATCTCCGCAAACCTCCCCTGGCTGCCTTGGACACCATAGCTGCTATACCCACCATACCGAGCTCGCACTCCGTCGGAACAGGCACGCACTCGTTTTCCAGCGAACGCCCCTTGGCTCCCCATAGCACAAAGGAGGGCACCCCGCGACGCAGGGCACCCTCCTCAATGGTGCAGATATGCCTACTCAGCGTCGCCGGTAAACGTGGTACCGGTCTTGCCGGCAAGGCCATCGCGCGCCTTCTCGAGCAGCGTGATGAGCGCCGTGCGGCCCGGCTTGCTCTCGGCAAACGTCGAGGCTGCCTGGACCTTGGGCAGCATGGAGCCGCGACCAAACTCGTTGGCCTCGGACAGACGCTTTACGTCAGCCGCGGTCAGCGTGTCGAGCCACTGCTCGTGGTCGGTGCCAAAGCCAATGGCAACCTTCTCCACGGCCGTCAGGATAATCAGGGCATCGGCATCGAGCTGCTCGGCGAGCTTCTCGGCCGCAAAGTCCTTATCGATGACGGCAGCAGCGCCCTTAAGGTGGTTGCCCTGGGCCTTGGTGACGGGAATACCGCCACCACCGCAGGAAATCACCACGTGGTTGGACTCGACGAGCGACTTAATGGTGTCGAGCTCGACGATGTTCACGGGCTTGGGCGAGGCAACCACGCGACGGAAGCCCTGCTTCTCGTCGTGGATGAACTGATAGCCGCGGTCGGCTTCCAGCTCCTTGGCCTCGGCCTCGCTCATCCACGGACCAATCGGCTTGACCGGGTCGGCAAAGGCCGGATCGTCTGCCGCAACCTCGACCTGGGTGAGCACGGTGGCGACACCCTTGTCGATATTGCGGTCGAGCATTTCCTCGCGCAGGGCGTTTTGCAGGTCATAGCCAATGTAGCCCTGGCTCATGGCGCCGCAAACGGACAGCGGGCAGGGAATGTACTTCTGAGGATTAGAACGCGTGAGCTCGGCCATCGCGTTGGCGATCATGCCCACCTGGGGGCCGTTGCCATGCACGACGACGACCTCGTTGCCTTCCTCGATCAGGTCGACGATGGCCTTAGAAGTCGTCTTGACGGCCTCCATCTGCTCGGGAAGGTTGGCGCCGAGGGCGTTTCCGCCCAAGGCGACAACAATACGCTTAGCCATTTCTCAGCCCAGCTTTAGGCCTGGAGCCAACGGGCGGTGTTGCGCTCGTCGAGAGCCTTGAGAGTAGCGGCGGGATCGGCAACCTTCTGCAGGAACATCATGGCTGCGATGGCGTACGGCTTGTAGCTGGCCTCCTTGTACATGCCCACGCGGTGCATGTCGAAGACGTCGGCGTTGACCTCGCCGTGCTCGCAGGAGACACCGGAGATGTCGGCGGGCAGCGGGTGCATAAAGATGGTGTCCTGGCCGTTGGCAGTCTTCTCCATGAGCTCGGTCGTGGAGCACCAATCCTGATGGGTGGCGTTCTGAGCGAGCAGCTCCTTCTCGAGCGCAGCGATGCCGGCGTCGTCGCCCTCGGCGTACAGGTTGGTGCGCTTCTCCATGGCGGCAAACGGAGCCCAGCTCTTGGGGATCACGATGTCGGCACCCTCGAAGGCCTCGGCCATGGTGTTGACCTGCTTAAAGGTGGTACCGGACTCGGCGGCATAGCCCTTGGCGCGCTCGACGACCTCGGGCATGAGGTCGTAGCCCTCGGGGTGAGCCAGGGTGACGTCCATGCCAAAGCGGGGCAGCAGGCTGATCAGCGACTGCGGGCAGGACAGCGGCTTGCCGTAAGAGGGCGAATAGGCCCAGGTGACGGCAACCTTCTTGCCCTTGAGGTTCTCGAGGCCGCCAAACTCGTTGATGAGGTAGAGCATGTCGGCAGAGGACTGCGTGGGGTGATCGGAGTCGGACTGCAGGGAAATAAGCGTGGGACGGTGATCCAGAACGCCGTCCTCGTAGGCCTGCTGCACGGACTCGGAGACCTCGGCCATGTAGGCATCGCCCTTGCCGATGTACATGTCATCGCGGATGCCGATGACGTCGGCCATGAAGGAGATCATGGTAGCGGTCTCGCGGACGGTCTCGCCGTGGGCGATCTGGGACTTCTTCTCGTCCAGGTCCTGCAGCTCAAGGCCGAGCAGGTTGGCGGCCTTAGAGAAAGAGAAGCGCGTACGGGTGGAGTTGTCGCGGAACAGGGAGACTGCCAGGCCCGAGTCGAAGATCTTGGACGAAACGTTGTTCTCACGCAGCTCGCGCAGGGCGTCGGCGACGATGTAGAGCGCCTTGAGCTCATCGGTGGTCTTGTCCCAAGTGTGCAGGAAGTCGCTACCGTACATACCCTTAAAATCGAGGCCGTTCAGCTGCTCGACGAGCTCGGTAAACTTAGCGTCCATGGAAATGTCCTTTCTAAAGATGAAACGATCGCAATGAGTAGATGTGCTCCGGCATGCGCGTGTGGCTAGAACATGCAGAGCACCATGACGAGGACCCGCCACCGTTGAGGAAGCATGGGAGATAACGACCGCGGGCCCCAAGTCAACAGGGGGTGCCGGGGACACGAACGGCCCCCGGCTCAACAGGATCGAAGAATGGGACTAATCGATCTTGTTGTTGGTCAGACCGGCGCGGAACACGGTGGCATCGCCATCGGCCTGACTCGGATCGTAGAGGTTCAGGGCAGCCACATACATGGCGGCAGCGGTGACCAGGTCGTCCTTGTAGGTGACCTCGTTGGGAGCGTGAGCCTGAGACTCGGCACCCGGGCCAAAGCCCACGCAGGGGATGCCGTAGCGGCCCTGGATGGAAACGCAGTTCGTGGAGAAGGTCCACTTGTCGCACAGCGGGCGACCGGTGCGCTTGTCCATGCTGGGCTCGCAGCCGATGCGCTCGTCACCGAACATGGCCTTGTGGGCGTCGACGAGGGCCTTGACGTGCGGAGCGGTCTCCTTGTTGATCCACGTGGGGAAGTAAGCCTCGGTCTCGTAGACCTCGCCGGTCCAGGACGGACGGTCGTACATGTACATAGAGACCTTCACGTCGTCGCCGTACTTCTTGGCGGCCGGCAGGTTGCGGATCTCGTCCAGGCAGGACTCCCAGGTCTCACCAGCGGTCATGCGACGGTCGATGGAGATGGCGCAGGAGTCAGCGACAGCGCAGCGGCTGGGGCTGGTGTAGAAGATCTGGCTGACGGTGCAGGTGCCGCGGCCCAGGAAGCGGGCGTCCTCGAAGTGCTCGGGGTTGTACTTGGGGTCGAGCATCTTGACGAGGCCCTTGATGTCGGTCGACTCGTCGCAGCCGTTGTTGTTGAGGGCGCGGACGTCGGCGATGATGTCGGCCATCTTGTAGATGGCGTTGTCGCCGCGGTCGGGAGCGGAGCCGTGGCAGGAGGTGCCGTGAACGTCGACGCGGATCTCCATGCGGCCGCGGTGACCGCGATAGATGCCGCCGTCGGTAGGCTCGGTGGAAATGACGAACTCGGGCTTAATGCCGTCCTTGTTGTAGATGTACTGCCAGCACATGCCGTCGCAGTCCTCTTCCTGGACGGTGCCGACGACCATGATCTTGTAGCCCTCGGGGATGAGGCCCATGTCCTTCATCATCTTGGCAGCGTAGGTAGCAGAAGCCATGCCACCCTCCTGGTCGGAGCCGCCGCGGCCGTAGATGATCTCGTCGGTCTCGTAGCCCTCATAGGGATCGGCATCCCAGTTATCGATGTTGCCGATGCCGACGGTGTCGATGTGGGAGTCGATGGCGATGATCTTGTCGCCCTCGCCCATAAAGCCCATAACGTTGCCCAGGCCGTCGACCTTGACCTCGTCATAGCCAAGGCTCTCCATCTCGGCCTTAATGCAGGCAACAACCTCACCCTCCTCGCAGGACTCAGAGGGGTGGCTAATCATTGCGCGAAGAAAACGCGTCATATCAGCACGATGGGACTCAGCAGCAGCCTTGATAGCGTCGAAATCGAGTTCTTTAGCCATTGTTCATAACCTTTCAAACTAAGGAATCTACCTGTGAGGTGGCGGAGCGATACCTATTTACTCCGCCCCAACGATTAGCAAGTGGGGTATTCGCCTTCCCAGACGATGCGGCGATACTGGTCGGGATCGGTGTCGCCCTCGGTGGAGAAGCAGAGCACGGAGCTCGTCTTATCCAGGCCGATGAGTTCCTTGAGCTCGGCGTACTCGGGATCGAGCATGAGGGTCTCGACCAGGCCGGTGGTCACAGCGCCGGACTCGCCGGAGATGACGCGCGGGTCGCCCTTCTCGGGAGCGCCCAGGGTGCGCATGCCGCGAGCGGTGACCCAGTCGGGGCAGGACACGAAGGCGGTGGCGTGGTTGCGCAGGATATCCCAGCCCAGAATGTTGGGCTCGCCGCAGCACAGACCGGCCATGATGGAAGGCATGTCGCCGTCCACGATGCGCGGATCGCCGTCGCCGGCGGCAGCGCCCTTGTACAGGCAGGCAGCAGGCGCGCACTCAACCACGACGAAGGTGGGCGGGTTATCGGGATACAGGTTGGTGAAGTAGCCCACCACGGCGCCGGCGAGCGAACCCACGCCAGCCTGGACAAACACGTGCGTCGGGCGGTTGATAGCCATCTCGCGCAGCTGCTCGGCAGCCTCGGAAGCCATGGTGCCGTAACCCTCCATGATCCAGGACGGGATCTTCTCGTAGCCCTCCCAGGCGGTGTCCTGAACGATGACGCCGCGCTCGCAGGCGTCGGCCTCGGCGGCGGCCATGCGCACGCACTCGTCGTAGTTGACCTCTTCGATGGTCACCGTGGCGCCCTCGGCGGCGATGTTATCAAAGCGGGGCTTGGTGGAACCTTTGGGCATGTGCACGACGGCCTTCTGGCCCAGCTTGTTGGCAGCCCATGCCACGCCGCGGCCATGGTTGCCGTCGGTGGCGGTAAAGAAGGTGGCCTGGCCAAAGTCCTTGGCAAGTTGATCGGAGGTCAGGTAATCGAAGGTGCACTCGGCAACGTCCTTGCCGGTCTCGTCGGCAATGTAGTTGGCCATGGCAAACGAACCGCCCAGAACCTTAAAGGCGTTGAGGCCAAAGCGATAGCTCTCGTCCTTAACGCACAGGTTGGACAGGCCCAGGCGCGCAGCCTGGCCGTCCAGGCGGGCAAGCGGAGTGACGGTATATTGGGGGAACGACTGGTGGAAGGCGCGGGCCTTCTTCACGTGGTCGAGGCTCATGATTCCCAAGTGCTTGTCATCGCTCTTGGGCATCGTGTTGCTCGCCCACTGGATCTTATCGGCCATACGGTGAACTCCTTAAGTCCTCTCTTGCCGGCCCCCGCATACGCGTTTCAGCCCATTCCCATTCATGCGACTGAACTTTTATGTGGATGCCAAACAAAAAGTTTGTTAGTAATGTTCTATCACACTTTTTGATTGGTATACCTAACGAATTGTTTGTTGCCGCAATCGGTACTTTTTCGCCGCCGAACGGTCATGAATTGCCTTGTTGATGGATTTGCTTACGGTCATGTGTGGTTTATGGCACAGTGAGCCCAAACTAATTTTTAGGAAGGCACCTATGACCCCCGCACAGATTGAGTTTTATAAGCGCCTTGCACACGGCCTGGCGCTCCAATTTGGCCCCAACTGCGAAATCGTCGTCCACGATCTGGAGACCGATGACGTGGACCACTCCATCGTAGTGATTGAAAACGGCCACGTCAGCGGGCGCAAACTGGGTGACGGCCCCAGCCATATCGTGTTTGAGTCCATGCACGAGGGCGCCACCGATGTACACGACCGCGAGCCGTACCTCACTAAAACCACCGACGGTAAGCTGCTCAAATCGTCGACGATCTTTATCCGCAACGACGAGGGCAAGCCCGTCGGCATTTTGGGCATCAACTTTGACATTACGCTTATGAAGGCTTTTGAGCGTTCGCTCGACGCCTTTACCGGCACCGACGGCTCGGGCTATACCGAGCCCGAGCCCATTACCAAGAACATCGGCGACCTGCTCGAGGACCTGCTGCACGAGTGCGAGCAGTTTGTGGGCAAGCCCGCGGCACTCATGACCAAAGACGAGCGCATTCGTGCCATTGGCTACCTCGACCGTCGCGGCGCCTTCCTCATTTCCAAGTCGAGCGAGCGCGCCTGCGAGTTCTTTGGCATCTCCAAGTACAGCTTCTATAGCTACCTCAATGAGGCCAAGGCTGCTGCCGGCGACAAGTAGGCACTCGCCTGGATTGCCCCTCCCCTTTTGGGCGCGAGTTCTGGAAAGCACGAATCCAAGACCGAGCCGCTTGGGAAGTTCCATATAATCGATGTCATTAGTATTTCGAAAGGATGGAACAGAATGGCGTTGAGCAAGGCATCATGCACCGGTCGCGGATTGATTCCGGCAATTGGTGGACATGTGCACCGCATGTTCGATGAGGGTGAAGACGACCTGTTTTCGCTAAGCCTTGACGACGTGATGGATGATCGCCCGTGGACCGCCGACGAACTCATGGGCGGCGGGGCTCGCCCGTCAAGCCCCAATCCCGCACTTGCGCCTAAGTCCGCACCTGCGCCGACTCCTGCGCAGTCGCCTGTTTCGACGCCCGCGCCTACGCCCGCACCCACTTCGGCGCCCACGACCGCTCCCCGCCCCGCAAGCGACCCGTCCGAGACGGCGGCATTTCTCGCTGCGGCGACGCAGGGCAAATCGGCCGACAGCACCGTTATGTACAACGCCCAGCAGTTGCCCGTTCCTGCGGCACGCAAGCCTCCGGTCACAAGGCTCGATGAGCCCGTTGCCCATCAGGTTGCCTACGATTCCTGGGCTGCAACCGATCTGGATGAGACCTCTACCGGCATGCCGGCGCTCGACGTTCCAGTTAACCCGCTTTTTGCCGCCAACACGAGCGCCGCGGACTATGAGGGCGGTGCGGCATATTCCGATTATTCCGATGGCTATGCTGGCAACGGTCGCATCGAGACCGAGAACTATGGCACCGCATCGAGCGATTATCTCAACGATCCGTACGCCGCCACGCCTGCACCGGAATATGACCCGGAGGCCGCGTCCGCGCCGGCGTATACCAAAAGCACGGGCGAAGAGCGCTTTGCCGATTATTACGCCGAGGAAAAGGCGCTGCGTTTCTCGGAATTTCCGCAGGCAGTCAAGGTTGCCTTTATCGCCATTATCATTGCCCTGCTCGGTGTCATTGCGTTTGAGGGGTTCCAGCTGTTCCGCGGCCCCACCCAAGCGGAGTCGGAGACCCAGCAAAAAGAGGACGATAACCAGTACCTGGACATCAACACCCTCAAGGGCGACCCCAACGACGGAGACGACGAGTAGCGAGGGCTGAAGGCGGCCACAGGATCCCGCATCCAGCACCAGCTTCTTAGTGCTGTTTTGTCATCCAGCTACACTTTTCCGAAGTTTTAAGGTGCCTATTTCGACACTTTTCCGGATTTTATACTCTGTCCCTCCAGATGCGCTTTACGGTGCAGGCGTTGGAAGAAGGGCCATGTGCCGCTGGCGGCCCACATGTTCTGCAGATCAAGCTGCTCGGAGACGGCTCGCGCGAGCCGTCCAGCTGGAAGTTTTTTGCCGACGGTGCGTGCGTTGCGGACGGATCCGGCGCCTTTGCCCGCGAGTGCTTCTGCGAGGGCGCCGAGGTGTTCCTGGACCTGTGTCGCGACGCCGTGCACGCGGCCGAGCTGCACCAGTGGAGCCAGAGGGAGTACGAGCTGCTGAGCGCGGCGCGCGGGATTGCGGGGGTGTAGGTGGGCAGATAAGCCATCGGCAATTCCGAGATGGCAAGGGCCGGGAATTAGATTCCCGGCCTTTAACCTAGCACTGCTTTATAAGATCGAGCACCGCGGGAATGTCATCGGCATTACGAAGAGCAACATAGGTCGGTAGGCCTGGGCCAAATCCACCCTGCGTACGTTTGTCCTGGCACATGTCCTCTGGATCAATTAGGTCATCCACGCTCTTTGCCAGGCCGACGGCAATCCAGCCACCGTTGCTGGTCCTACCTTCTAACACGGCATGCAGTTTTCGCTTGCCCGACCTGAAGCCTACATAGTACTTGGCTATGTAGGACTCCCACGAAGGGTTACCACTCAGAACGGACTCGCGCACCTCATCGAAAAGCTTCTGGTTGAGCCCACCTTCGGCAAAGGTGGGGTGGTTCTCATGCAGAGTCCAGACAGGAGCCTCGTCAGGCTCCCCACGAGAAGGACGGTACTTGTCGACGACGTCTGCCGGAAGGTCGGGATACTTCCATATCTCGCACGCTTCTTTCGCCAGCTCGTCCGCGCGCTGCCCAATCTCTTCCTCACCCCATTTTTCATGCGAGACAATCGATTTGTTTAGGTAGAGCGGGCTGCACTTAAATCCGACGTCAGGCAGATTGAGCTTGTCCGAGAACGACCGGTTTGAGTACTCCTGGTTGTAGCCCGTCAGCGTAAGATTTCCCAAGTTGTTGCACAGCCTGTCGTGGACGTCTTCCCAGTTCTCACCAAGCGATTCCTTCCAGCCGTGCTCATCATCAATCGTCTGGGGCATGATGTGCTCGATCTGGTAATCGTCGGCTGAGATGGACTCCTTCGGGTGGTGCCAGTTCTCCATGCGTTCCAGGTAATAGCGCTTTTTAGAGAAGCGGTTGTAGCAGTCACGCGCCTTAAACTCCTCGACAAAATGCTCGTCTGTCGGAAAGTATGCGGTCATACCGCTGCTGTGGATAAGGAGCATCGCCGTAACGTACTCCTCGATATCGTCCTGCTGCTCGAGATTGCGATACATGCCGGCAAAGAAATTATTTAGGCCCGTGGTAAGTCTGCCGCAAACCGCTCGCCTGAACAGAAACGACTCGATAGTCTCGCAGATACGTAAAAACGCATTGCGGTCTAGTCCATTCCCCTCGTAAACCGAATAAAGCAACATTAAGAGGGGCCTTATCTGCTTCACGTCGAGGCTTACGATTCTGCCGAACACTCGGCGCAGTCCGTCGTCCTTCTCCTTACCAAGGAACAGACTGGCGTATCTATGTGCATACCCGCGCAGCTCCTTAAGCAGGCCCTCGGTGTCACCATCGTAGTCGTCGGCGAAATAGCGCTTAAACTCGTAGTAGGCCTCGTTCTCCTTCGGCATCCTATTGGGAACTTTAAGCCACAGCCAGTACCAGATAAATGCATTGAACTCGTCCTCGCCGCCTTTTCCGAACAAGCACTCGAGTGGATGCCAATAACCCTCATAAAGCTTGGTCTGTTCGTCGTTGGGAAGCGACATTAGAACGTAGTTACGGATGAGGTCAATGGGCGTGAGCGGCTTGCCCTTGGAGTTCATGGACTCAAATATGAGCTGGGCATTATCAACGCCAGCGGTGAGCTTAGTGTCGATGACCTGCACGCGGTTTAGCCCCGCCCAAAGCCTTGCCGGGTCAAATGATTTACCACGCATCTTCTCGCGGAAGAACGCATGGTTCTCGACAATCCGATCCGATTTTTCATCTGGCACGGGAGCCCCAGACACGATGGAGAACAGCGTCTCTTTATCGTCCTGCGAGAGCACCAGCTTGTAGCGTGCCAGACCGTTGTAGTCGTCATCGTTAAAGAGGTAATTTTTCCTCAGCGCCGAGATTTTGAGGTCGCCAAGGAAGCCAGCCTTGTCGGGGTTGCTCTCCAAATAGTCAGCCAAAGCTGCAATCATCAACGAAAACGTCGTCATGCGCTGCTGTCCGTCAATCAGAAGCACGCGCGAAATGCTCGTGGCAGAGCTCTCGGACTCGGGGATATAAAGCATTGACCCCACGAAGTGCGATACGCCATCACGACCCGCTCGCATGACGTCATCCCAAAGCACCTCGCACTCTTTTACACTCCACGAGTAAACTCGCTGGTACACGGGAATGACAAACTGCATCTTCGCCACGCCCATAAGGTCGAGCAGATTCGCCTCGGTTGCTTTCATTTACGCTTGTCCCCTTTCTTGTTTACGCCGCTTGCGGTCAGTCCCCCACTGAACGAAAGACGCTAAAGACCAGAGCATCGAAGCGCTGGAGCAACCGGGATGCTCGTCTCACTAGATTTTACAACGCTTGTCGCGAATACAGTTGAAAGCCAATCCGGTTCCGATGGCTCCCCCTATGAGAAGAAGGTGGATGCCAAGGGTCGCGTGACTAGCGATAAGTGCATCGCGAACGAAGTGCCGTTTGAGGAGCTGCCCGAGGGGTGGGCTTGGGCAAGGCTGGAAACCGTATATAACTTCATTGATTACAGGGGTAAAACACCTCACAAATCACCTTCAGGTGTTCGACTAATGACTGCGAGCAACATTCGCCAAGGCTATATTGATTACACACGCGAGGAGTATATTTCAGAAGACGAATATGCAACACGCTTGTCTCGCGGAGAGACCCACCGTGGCGATTTGCTGTTTACAACCGAAGCCCCGATGGGGTATTGCGCGATATGCGAAATGAAACGTTGCAGCTGTGGACAGCGTGTCATTACCCTTCAGAATTACGGCACAGTTGGTCCAGACAATGCCCTGTTCTGCCAAATAATTCTATCTCCACTGTTCCAAATTCAAGTTAAGGATCATGCCACGGGGACGACCGCAAAAGGAATCAAAGCAGCAGTGCTAAAAGAGCTATTTCTTCCGATTCCGCCTCTCGCCGAGCAGCGCCGCACCGTCGAGCGGGTGAACGAGCTCATGCC
>JAPJOH010000028.1 GCA_030826265.1 Collinsella aerofaciens | reverse complement strand
CGTGCGGAACTCGCGACAAACTTAACCCGCCCCGGCCCCCGATGGCCCCAGACCGGCGGGATGGACCAGTTCAGATGGGGCTTTGATGCATGGGTGGTCTGTTGTTGTGCAAATGGGTATCATACTGTGGTTATTGCATCGACTCTGCGATGCATTGTTGTACGTTCCCGGCGGTCGGTTTGCCAGAAGCGCCCCGTCGGTTGTTCCAGACCCGTTTCGAAGAAAGGAAACCACACTAACCTATGGCAGCTAAAAAATCATCTCCCTTGAAGATCATTCCGCTCGGCGGCCTTGACGGCATCGGCAAGAACATGACGGTCTTCGAGTGCGGCGACGACATGGTGCTCGTCGACGCCGGTCTCATGTTCCCGGATGACTCCCAGCCTGGTATCGATCTGGTGCTTCCCGACTACACCTATGTTCTGGAGAACGAGGAGAAGCTCCGCGGTATCGTCGTCACCCACGGCCACGAGGACCACACCGGTTCGCTTCCGTACCTGCTGCAGGACCTCAACAATAAGGTGCCCATCTTCTCGAGCAAGCTGACGCTTGGCTTTATCGAGGGCAAGCTTTCTGAGTTCCGCATCCGCGCACCCAAGTTCCGCGAGGTCAAGGGCGGCAGCCATGTCAACCTCGGCGGCATCTCGCTCGACTTCTTCTCGATGACGCACTCCATCCCCGGCGCTCTGGGCGTGTTCATCCGCACAAATCAGGGCACCGTTATGCACACCGGCGACTTTAAGCTCGACCAGACGCCCATCGATGGCGTCACGCCCGACTATGCCGCTATCAGTCGCTTTGCTAAGCAGGGCATCGACCTACTGCTTTCCGACTCCACCAATGCCACGGTTCCCGGCTTTACCAAGTCAGAGGCCGAGGTTGGTCCCAACCTGCTGCACGCCATCAAGAACGCCCCGGGTCGCGTGTTCGTCGCGTCGTTCTCGAGCCACATCCATCGTTTGCAGCAGATCTGCGATGCCGCCCGCAAGTGCGGCCGTAAGGTCGTTGTGACCGGTCGCTCCATGCTCACTAACACCCGCGTGGCGCGCGAGCTTGGCTACCTCAACATCGACGACGCCGATATCATCGATGCCTTTGACATTGATAACCTGCCTGACGACAAGATTGTCGTCATGTGCACCGGTTCGCAGGGCGAGCCGCTGTCGGCCCTGTCCCGCATGGCCAATGGCGAGCACAAGACGCTCTCCATCCACGAGGGCGATACCGTTATCCTCTCGGCAACTCCTGTTCCCGGCAATGAGAAAGCCGTACAGCAGGTCGTCAACAGCCTGGCCAAGCTCGGCTGCGACGTGTGGGATAAGAACCGCGCTCTCGTTCACGTTTCCGGTCACGGTAGCCAGGAGGAGCTCAAGCTCCTGATGGCCATGGCCAAGCCCACGTACTTTATGCCGGTTCACGGTGAAGCCGTGCATCTGCGCGCCCATGCCCAACTGGCCCGCAAGATGGGTCTCAAGGACGATCATATCTTTATCCTCGACAACGGCGACACGCTCGAGATGCGCTGCGGTATCGTTAAGCGCGGTACGCCCGTCGAGTCCGGCGTCGTTTACGTCGACGGTCTGCGCATCGGCGATACCGACCCCATCGTCTTGCGTGATCGTCAGAAGCTCGCCAACGACGGTATGGTTACCGCTGTTGCCATCGTCTCGCTCAAGCACAAGAAGATCGAGGCCATCGAGTTCTCGGGCCGCGGCGTCTCGTTTGCCATCGACGACCAGTTCTCCGAGGATGCCTCCGCGTCCATTATGAAGACGATCGAGAAGGGCAAGTTCAGCTTTACGAGCAGCGGTTCCGATGCCATTCGCAAGGCCGTGCGCGACTCGCTCTCCAACTTTATCTGGAGCCGTACGCGCACTCGTCCGATGATCATCCCGGTCGTCATGGAGGTTTAGTTTGGCGCGCGGATCTGCACAAAACGCCAAAGGCAATAAGGCCAACAACCAACCGGCATCTGCTAAGGGTGCCGGTTCCCATCTGCGTGCCAATAAGGGCCACGAGGCGGACTTCGATGATTTTGAGCCCTTGGTCGAGCCCTCGGCCAACCGCGATGTCGCCGGCGTGGTCATTGCCGTCTTGGCGATTGCGTCCTTTATTGCCGTGATTTCGCCGGCGACTGCGCCCGTTACGGCTGCGGTTGCCGGTTTCTACCACTTGGGCTTTGGTCTGGGCGCCTACGTGCTGCCGATCGTCATTTTGCTGTTTGCCGCCACGCTCTTTTTAGGCGAGGACTCGCCGCTCAACGCGCGCTCTGTTGCGGGCGGCGCCGTGGTCTTTATCGCCGTCGTCTCCATTCTTTCGTTGATGGTGCCAGGTACGAGCGACTCGTGCGACCTTATGTTCACGCCGCAAAATCTGTCCGCCTCGGGTGGCTACATTGGTGCGTTTATTGCGAGTGCGCTGCAGAATGCCCTGGGTAAGCCTATCGCGATGGTGGTCCTGTTGGGCCTTGTCGTCGTGGGCCTGGTCATCATCGGCTTTTCGGTGGGCGGCGTTTTGCGCTCTGCTCGCGACCGTGCGGCTGATTTTGCCGAGCGCCGTCGTGCCGATGTTAACGCGAGTCCGTGGGGTGACGATGAGGCCCTGTCGGTGCCCGGCGTTGCCCGTCCTCACCTGAGCATTCTTCGTCAAAAGGGCTCCGATGCTGCCGTGACCACGGTCATGGGCAACGATGTGGACCCGGTTTTGGACGATGACGACGAGGACGAGGACCCGTTTGTCGACGTGTCCGATGCCGTGGAAGCTGAGCGCGCTAAGACGACGCTGTTGCCGCGCCGCCATGCCAAGAAGGGCAAGGCTGCGCCCAAACTCAATACGAGTGAGCCCGACCCGTCTTGGTCCGAGAGCGAGATTGAGCTCACCGAGGGCGATGACGAGGACGACGAGGCTCCGATTGAGACCGCAAAGACAACTTTGCTGCCGCGTCGCCATGCAAAGCGCGACCAGGTAACCGGTCAGCTTTCGATGGAAGACGACCCCGATAAGATCGACGAGTCCGAGCCGCCGTTTGCCGTGAATCCTGTCTCGGCAGCACCTCAGATTCCCGACTTCTTGAAGCATCCCAAGGTTGCCGATGCGCCTGCCTTGAGTGCTGTCGAATCGGCTGCGGCTAGCGATGGGGGAGCGGACGGCGGCGCCGCAGATAACGAGGGCGAAGAAGAGGACGGCCTCAAACTTCCGCCACTTGAGATTCTGCATGCCAACCCGCAGTCGGCTTCCTCCGCGTCTTCTGACAAGGAGCTGGAACAGACTGCCGAGTCGCTTCAGTCCACCTTGCTGGAGTTTGGTCGTAGTGCCCGCGTGGTCGGCTGGATCGCCGGCCCCACGGTGACGACCTTTAAGCTGCAACCTGGCGAGGGCGAGCGCGTGAGCAAGATTTCGAGCCTCGAGGACGATATCGCGCTATCGCTTGCTGCCCAGTCCGTGCGTATCTTTGCCCCGATCCCCGGCACCTCGCTTGTGGGTATCGAGATCCCCAATCGCAAGCGCCAGAACGTCAACCTGGGCGACGTGCTTCCCTATGTGAAGGGCGGTCCGCTCGAGCTCGCCATCGGTCGAGATGCCGAGGGTACGCCGGTCGTCGCCGACCTTGCCAAGATGCCCCACCTGCTGATCGCCGGTACCACGGGTTCCGGTAAGTCGGTCATGATCAACTCCATCATCACGACCTTGCTCATGCGCGCCCTTCCCGAGGACGTTCGCCTGATCATGGTCGACCCCAAGCGCGTCGAGCTTGCGGGCTATAACGGTCTGCCGCATCTTTACGTGCCTGTAGTGACCGAGCCCAAGCAGGCCGCGAGCGCTCTGCAATGGGCCGTGTCCGAGATGGAGCGTCGCCTGAAGGTCTTCGAGCGTCTCAACGTGCGTAAGATCTCGACCTACAACGAAAAGCAGGCCGCCGGCGAGTTTGAGCATTACGATAACCCGCCGCAAAAGATGCCCTACCTGGTCATCATCATCGACGAGCTCTCGGACCTGATGATGGTCGCCGGTAAGGATGTCGAGGCCTCGATCGTGCGTATTGCTCAGCTGGGCCGTGCCGCCGGTATCCACCTTATCGTGGCCACGCAGCGCCCGAGCTCTAACGTGGTGACGGGCCTTATCAAGGCTAACATCACCAACCGCATCGCCTTTAACGTCGCCACGGGTATCGACTCGCGCGTCATCATTGATCAGATGGGCGCCGAAAAGCTCACTGGTTTGGGCGACATGCTGTTCTCAAAGGTCGACTGGGGCAAGCCTCGCCGTATCCAGGGCTGCTTTGTCTCGGATGACGAAATCAACGAGATTGTCGAGTTCGTCAAGTCGCAGAGCGAGCCCGACTACCACGAGGAGATCCTGTCTGCCGTGGCGCCCGCTTCCATGTCCATGGCGGGTGGCGGCGGCATTGTCCGCACCGGAGTCGCCGAGCCGCAAGACGATGATCCTCTCATTTGGGAAGCCGCCCATATTGTGGTGGAATCGCAGCTTGGCTCCACATCTGGTCTGCAACGTCGTCTGAAGGTTGGCTATGCGCGCGCCGGGCGTATTATGGACATGCTGGAAGAAAAGGGTGTCGTCGGTCCGCCCGACGGTTCCAAGCCGCGCGAGGTCCTGCTGGACGAGGAGGGGCTTGCCGCGCTGGAATCTGTCGACGCCGAGATGGCACGTGAAGATCGTGAGTTTGGAGGATTCTGATGGCTGCACGCTTTGGTGACATGCTGCTCGAGCAGCGTCGCCGAATGGGCCTTTCCATTCAGCAAGTCGCCAACACCATCAAAATCAGGCCGCAGATCATCGAGTTTTTCGAGACCGGTAACTTTGCTTCGATGCCGCCGCGCGGCTATGCGCAGGGCATGATTTCGAGCTATGCTCGCTTTTTGGGCCTCAATCCGCGCGAGGTCGTCAATGCCTACTTTGACGATCTGATGGCATATGAGCGCGAGACGTCGCAGCAGGGCGGTCGTTTTCAGGACGCCGCTGGCTACGTCAATTCGCGTTCCTCGGTCGATAACGGGCGCTTCCTGATGGTTCAGGGCGGTCGTTCGACGCGTTATGGACAGCGTCCTCAGCAGGCCGGTTATATTACCGAGACGGGTTCGGGCGAGGAGATTCGTTCGCAGCGTGACCGGTTCCGCAGTACGCCGATGCCCGAGGACCGTGCACTTCCCGCTGCCCGCGGCGTGGCTCGTGACCCTCGTGCCGGCTACGGCGACGGCGGCTATTCCGATCGCGGTTACCGTGGGGTCTCTTCTGGTCGCTCTCGCGGTGGCTATGCGGATGCCGATGCCACGCAGGTGACGCCGCGTCTTCGCTCTCAATCACAGCCGTATGGCCAGCGCTCTTCGGCTCCGCGTTCGGGCCAGCGTGGCTATCAAGGCCGCGGTGAACTTGCGCCCCGCTCGGGTCAGCGCAGCCTTCAGGGCCAGGGTGGCTATCGCGGCCGTTCCGATAGCAATCGTGGTCGTATGCCTCAGGGAGGCAGCCGCAGCAGTTCCAATCGTGGACGCGGCGGATCACGTACTCCTCAAAACAACGGGCTCGATCCGCGTATCGTCTACGCCGGCATCGGTGCCGTTGCGCTGTTGTTGATTGTGCTCATCGTGGTGCTTCTGCGCGGCTGCGCATCTTCGGCGCCCGAGACCACGCCCGAGACGCCCACTGCTACCAAGACGACGACCAAGAAGTCTTCTAAGAAGACCGAAACGGTCGACGAGGACGAAGACACCGATGAGGCGACGGATGAGTCGACTGACTCGGACGCTACCAAGACGACGGCCAAGAAGGAAGAGAACGAGGTCACGAAGGTCAAAGTCTCCGTTGCCAAGGGAAAGACCGCGTGGATTGAGGTCAAGGTCGACGGCAAGTCGGTCTATGGCGCCCAAGCGACTGGCCCCTTTGAGCAGGAGTACTCGCCCGAGTCCTCGATCGAGATCACCACGTCCAAGCCTTCCGATGTCACCGTTACCAAGAACGGTGAAAAGGTTCGTTACGATACCAAGACCTCGGGCGTGGCGCGTGTGACGATCACCGTTCCCAAGAAGGAGACGACTGATTCCGAGAATGGTGAAAGTTCTGATGGTACCGACACCACCGATGGTACCGATACCACCGACGGTACCGATGCCCAGTCCACGGATGGCGCCGATACCGCAACTGACGGTCAGACGCCCACCGATTCTACCGACTATTCGTACGATAGCTACTAAGTCGCTCGTACGCGAAAGGAAACATCATGGCTAAAGATTCCAGCTTCGACGTCGTGTCCGAGGTCAACATGCAAGAGGTCGACAACGCCTTCCAGCAGACCACGCGCGAGATTTCCCAGCGCTATGACCTTAAGGATTCTGGCGCCACGATCGAGCTTTCGAAGGGCGACAAGCTCTTTACGATCAACGCCCCGGCCGACTTTGTCTCCAAACAGATTATCGACGTGTTGAGCTCCAAGCTCATCAAGCGCGGCATCGACCTCAAGGCTGTCTCGTGGGATGCTCCGCAGGCGGCGTCGGGCGGCACCGTGCGCGTGCTCGGCCATATCGTCGAGGGTATCGACCAGGCGACCGCCAAGAAGATCAACAAGGACATCAAGGACCAAAAGCTCAAGGTCAAGGTGACCATCGAGGCCGACAAACTGCGTGTTTCCTCTGCTTCGAAGGACGCGTTGCAGACCGTGATCCAGTTCCTGCGCGACCAGGACTACGGCCAGCCGCTGCAGTTCACCAACTACCGCTAATATCAATCGAAAGGACCGCTCTCCAACATGGATACACCGTTGGGCTCCGTGCTCTACATCACCCTCGGGTGCGCTAAGAACGAGGTTGACACCGACCGCATGCGTTCTCTTTTGACCGCCGCGGGCTACGAGGAGGCATTCGACCCGCAGGATGCCGATATCGCCATCGTCAATACATGTTCGTTCCTCGCCTCCGCAACGTCCGAGAGCATCGAGACCACGCTCGAGCTCGCCAACGAGGTTCAGGACGGCGTTCGTTCTTGCCCCATCGTCATGTGCGGCTGCGTGCCGTCGCGCTATGGCGATGACCTGCCTGACGAGCTGCCCGAGGTCGCTGCCTTTGTGAAGGCCGACGAGGAAGACGGCATCGTGGCGGTCATCGATGGCGTGCTGGGTGTCGAGCGTGAGATTGCAGCCTATATCCCGCAGGTCAAACGTACCGTCGAGGGTGCTGTCGCCTACGTCAAGATTTCCGATGGCTGCAACCGCTTCTGCAGCTTCTGCATGATTCCCTATATTCGCGGTCGCTATCATTCGCGCAATGCCGAGAGCATCATCTCCGAGGTGCGCGACCTGGTTGCCGGCGGTGTGCGCGAGATCGTGCTGATCGGCCAGGACACGGGCATCTGGGGTACCGACTTTGCCGACGAGGACGTCGCCGATGGCTCGCCGCGCAATCTGGCGCAGCTGCTGCGTGCCGTCGCCGAGGCCGTACGCCCGCACAACGTCTGGGTCCGCGTGCTCTATCTGCAGCCCGAGGGCATGACTGACGAAGTCATCGAGACGATTCGCGATACGCCCGAGGTGCTGCCCTATATCGATATCCCCGTGCAGCACTGCGACGCGCGCATTCTTAAGGCCATGCGTCGCTCCGGTTCACGCCAGGAGCTCGAGGATCTGTTCCGCGACCTTCGCGAGCGCATCCCCGGCATCGTGATTCGTTCCACGGCCATGGTCGGCTTCCCGACCGAGACCGACGACGAGTTCCGCGACCTTATCGACTTTATGGACACCGTCGGCTTTGACTACACGAGTGTCTTTGCCTACTCGCGTGAGGAAGGTAGCCTGGCCGCCAAGATGGAGGGCCAGGTCGATGAGGAGGTTAAGCTCGAGCGCGCCCAGGAGGCCATGGACCTGGCCGAGTCGCTCGGTTTTGCCGCCACCGCCGCCCATGTGGGCGAGCGAGCCCAGGTAATCGTCGACGGTATCGAAGAGACCGAGGATGGCGCCGAGCTGATCGGCCATGCCTGGTTCCAGGCGCCCGATTCCGATGGCGCGGTGCATCTGGACGCCAGCGAGGCGTCCGTGGGCGATATTCTGACCGTCGAGTTTACCGATAGCTTCTGCTACGAGCTTATCGGTCATGTTGTGGAGTAGGAGAGCGTCGTGGCTAACGAGAGTAATAAGGAACTGACGAGTGTCTGGACGCCCGCCAACATCGTGACGTGCGTTCGCATCGTCTTTATCCCGGTGTTCATGATCGTGTCGGCGCTTTCTCACACGAGTGTTGCCGGTACGGATTGGAGCATCTTCGACGGCCCGCTCGCCGCCGCTGCCTTCATTCTGTATGTGATCCTGTCGTGCACCGATAAGGTCGACGGTTATCTGGCGCGTTCGCGCAACGAGATCACCGACTTCGGTAAATTCTTGGACCCCATCGCCGATAAGCTGCTCGTGTTCTCGGCCCTGCTGCTGTTCTTGGATTTTGGCGCAGTGACCGTGTGGTCCGTGTTCATTATCCTGTTCCGTGAGCTTCTGGTGAGCGCCCTTCGCATGGTCGCGAGTGCGGCCGGTGTGGTCGTTGCGGCCGATAAGCTCGGCAAGTACAAGACGGCGACCACGATGGTCTCCATTTGCGGTTACCTGTGCGTTTTTGCTATGGCCGGCTTGCACCTTGGCCCGGTGGCGCTAACGCTCGGCATCTACTCGGTGTCGCGCTTCCTGTACGCCGTTGCCGTTGTCCTGACCGTTATCTCGGGCGCCCAGTACTTCTGGAACTGCCGCAAGATCGTCTTTTCGGTCTAGGTCCTGGTGGGTATGACGGACTCTTTTGAGCAGATTTCCGCACATAACGAGGAGCTGGCGCGTGATATTGTCGAGCGCGCGAGCGCTCGGGGCGTGACGGTTTCGACGGCTGAGTCGCTGACGGCGGGTATGATCTCCTCGACGATTGCCGATATCCCGGGCGCCTCGGCGGTGCTGCGTGGCGGTGCGGTGACCTATTGCGATGAGATTAAGCATCGCGTTCTTGGTGTTGAGCAGGAGACGCTTGACCGCTATACCGCGGTGTCGCATCAGACCGCGCGCGAGATGGCGGTGGGTTCGCTGGAGCTGTACCAGAGCGATATTGCAGTGAGCGCAACGGGTTATGCCGGCCCCGGCGGTGGCACTGAGGACGATCCGGCGGGCACTTTCTATATTGGCTGGGCGCATCGTTCCGCCGATGGGGGCGTGCCGGTTGTGGACTCTGTGCGCTGCCACTATGAGGGCGACCGTTCGTGTGTTCGTGCCCATGCGGTCACGGAGGCATTGGGTCGCATTGCCCTTGTGCTCAACTCTATGGAATAGACGTGTTTTAAGGGGCCTTCGAGCCCCTTAATTGTGGAGATAGGGACCTTAGGCTCATTTGGCGTTTGTGCTGGTTGTAGATGTATTTTTGCCTGCCTTGTTCATATTTGGTCCTTTGTGGTCAAGCATTTGGTCAGTGTTTGGTCGGCGTTTGGTTGGGTTTTGGAAAGACCGCCTGCATATGATTGGCCTGAACGGTTGACCACGAACAGCCGTTCGTTTATTATCGATGCAGGTTGTTAAGAGGAGGGCTATTCATGGCCAAGAATTCAGGTCCCGTACGTACCGTTCATGCTCGCACGACGGGTAAAGAGCGCGATGAGATGATCGCCACCACCAAGGCCGAGATCGAGAAGAAATTCGGCCAGGGTTCCATCATGAGGTACGGCGACGGTGGTCCCGAGCTCGAGGTCGAGGCCATTCCCACGGGCGCCCTGGCCCTCGATGCCGCGCTGGGTATCGGCGGCGTGCCGCGCGGCCGTATCGTCGAGATTTACGGTCCTGAGTCCTCCGGTAAGACGACGCTTTCGCTCGAGATTTTGGCAGAGGCCCAGGCAATGGGTGGCGTTGTGGCATTTATCGATGCCGAGCATGCGCTCGATCCCACGTATGCCGCGCGCATTGGCGTGGATATCGACGAGGTACTGATTTCCCAGCCCGATACGGGTGAGCAGGCGCTCGAGATCGTTGACATGCTCGTGCGTTCCGGCGCCATCGATGCCATCGTCGTCGACTCTGTCGCCGCGCTGACCCCGCGTGCCGAGATCGAGGGAGAAATCGGCGACACTACGGTCGGACTTCAGGCTCGCCTGATGAGCCAGGCGCTCCGTAAGCTCGCCGGCTCGCTTTCTAAGTCCAACACGACGTGCATCTTCATTAATCAGCTGCGTGAGAAGATCGGCGTCATGTTCGGCAACCCCGAGACTACGACGGGCGGCCGCGCCCTTAAGTTCTTCTCTTCGGTCCGTATCGACATTCGCCGCATCGACAGCATTAAGCTTAAGGACGAGGTTATCGGTAACCGCGTGCGCGCCAAGGTCGTTAAGAACAAGGTGGCGGCTCCGTTCCGTTCTGCTGAGTTCGACATCATGTACGGTACGGGTATCTCTAAGGAGGGCTCGATTCTGGACATGGCTGTCGAGTGCGGCATCTGCAAGAAGATGGGCTCCTGGTTTGCCTATGGCGAGGACAAGCTCGGCAACGGTCGCGAGGCCGCCAAGGCGTTCCTGCGCGAACACCCCGATTGCGCTGACGAGATTGAGCATAAGGTCCGCCTTGCCTGCGGACTTGAGTTTGATGACGATGCTCCGTCCGAGGTCGAGCTGACCGATCAGCCTGCGCCTGAGGAGTTTGACGAGCTTTACGCCATCGATGGTTCCGCCATGCTCGATGATGACGACGAGTAGCGGTTACGCTCATGTCGTATACGGTGACCGAGGCCACGGTCGTCTATCCCGATAAGAAGGCGGCCTCCTCGTTCTCGAGCGGATATGCGTCCAAAAAGCCTTGCGCACATATCGATTGTGAGCTTGAGGGCGGTTTTGAGCGGTCCATTTGGATTCCCGTGCGGGTCGCGCGCCTGTATGTCAAAAATCGCCCCGATCTGCCCTGCGATTGGGATAACTTTCGTGAGGCGGTGCAGCTCATCGAGCGTAAATGTGCGCTTACCATGGTGACCGAGATGTTATCGCGCCGCGACCATGCGACGGGTGAGGTCCGTGACAAGCTGGCTCGCTACGGCTTTCACCAGCCCGCGATCGATTTCGCCGTCGAGCGCGCCACCGAGTATCACTTTTTAGACGAGAACCGCTTTTGCTCGTACTTTATCGAGGAGCGCAAGCGGCGCGGTTGGGGACAGCGCAAAATCGAGACCGAGCTCAAGCGCCGTCATGTCGTGCTCGATGACATTCCCGGTTATCCCGAGGATTATTTTGCCGTCGAAGACGATTTGACGCGTGCGTCAGCCCTGCTCGCCAAGCGTCGTGTTCCAGAGACGCGCGGATTCGAAAAACTGGTTCGGTTTTTGATGGGCAAAGGCTTCTCGTATCACATCGCCGCCGATGCCGTTAAGGCACGTCTCGATGCCGAACGCGAGGAATGTGCAGTTTAGGCGTATGCGCTTTCTGGTCCTGCCGTTCACCGCGTTTTAGCCGCCGTGCTGGGGCCATTTATTTGACAGTTGTTGTGGTTCAACGTACGATAAACACTGTCATTTGCTTTGTGATATGTGCTCATCTGTGATGAGTTTGTTTATATGTTTATCTGTATCCGACCCGCATAAGCTGCGCCCATATTACTCAAATGTCGCGAGCCGTTCGTAAGGACGGTTCGCTTTGTTGTGTAACGAATCCATAAAAAGGAGTGAGCATGCCTATCATCGCAGCGCTCGTTGGCATCGTTTTGGGTGCCATCGCCGCCATTGCCTACATGCGCACCGCCAAGCAGGGTAGTCTTCACGAGGCCGACGAAAAGATCCAGTCGGCACACGCACAGGCTGAGTCCCTGATCGGTGATGCAAAGCGTCAGGCCGAGACCCTCAAAAAAGAGGCTCTGCTCGAGGCTAAAGAGGAGATCATCAAGAACAAGCAGGCCGCCGAGGCCGAGGACAAGCAGCGTAAGAACGAGATTCGTACGCTCGAGAACCGCGTGATGCAGCGCGAGGAATCCCTCGATCGCCGCAACGACGCTCTCGACAAGCGCGAGCACCAGCTGTCCAGCCAGGCCGGTCAGGTCGAGAAGCGCTCCCGTGAGCTCGAGGAGCTCTGCGCAAAGCAGACCTCCGAACTCGAGCGTATCGCCGACCTGACCCGCGAGGACGCCCACAAGGAGCTCCTCGATAAGGTTCGCGGCGAGGTCACCCACGAGGCTGCCACGATCATTCGCGAGTCCGAGCAGCAGGTTCGCGCCGAGTGCCACAAGACCGCCCAGGAGATTCTGTCCCTGGCGATTCAGCGCTGCGCTGCCGACCACACTGCCGAGGTCACCGTTACCTCCGTGCATATTCCCTCTGATGACCTCAAGGGCCGTATCATCGGTCGCGAGGGTCGCAACATCCGGACCTTCGAGCAGGTTTCCGGCGTCAACCTCGTGATCGACGACACGCCCGAGACCGTCGTTCTTTCGAGCTTCGACCCGGTCCGTCGTGAGACCGCCCGTGTTGCCCTCGAGAACCTCATCGCCGACGGCCGCATTCACCCCGCCCGCATCGAGGAGATGTATCACAAGGCTGCCGACCTGGTTCAGCAGCGCGTGCGCGAGGCTGGCGAGCAGGCTGCCTTCGATACCGGCATCCACGACCTGCATCCCGAGATCGTCAAGACCCTTGGTGCCCTGCGCTACCGTACCTCGTTTGGCCAGAATGTGCTTCAGCACTCCCTCGAGGTTTCCGATCTGTGCGGCGTGATGGCTTCCGAGCTTGGCCTGGACGTTGTGACCGCCAAGCGCGCCGGCCTGCTGCACGACCTGGGCAAGGCAATTGACCACGACGTCGAGGGTCCGCATGCCGTCATCGGCGCCGAGCTTGCCCGCCGTTATGGCGAGAAGCCCGTTATCGTTCATGCTATCGAGGCTCACCATGCCGATGTCGACCCTAACACGGTGCTCGATGTCCTGGTACAGGCCGCTGATGCTGTCTCTGCTTCTCGCCCCGGTGCCCGTCGCGAGTCTGCCGAGAACTACATCAAGCGTCTCGAGAAGCTCGAGGAGATCGCCAACTCCCATGAAGGCGTCGAGCGTACCTATGCCATGCAGGCCGGTCGCGAGGTCCACGTCATGGTTCAGCCGGACAAGATCTCCGATGCCCAGTCCACGGTTCTGGCTCACGATATCGCCCATCAGATCGAGGAAGAGATGGAGTATCCCGGTCAGGTGCGCGTCGTCGTGATTCGCGAGAGCCGCGCTGTCGATATCGCTAAATAATATGAGCGACGCGAACGAGCTCATCTCATTTATCGCGTCGATGTCGGGGGAGGGCAACCTTCGCGTCGAGGAGAACCTTGGCGAGGGGTATGTCCGCCTCCGCGTTTCGGAGGCCGAGCGGCGCCAGGCAAAGCACGACATTCAGCATGTCGAGGATATCGTCATCGAAATGCTCCGTAATGCTCGCGATGCCGGCGCCGACAAGGTCTATCTCGCCACGACCAAGGAAGATGGCGTCCGCACGCTTGTCTTTCTGGATAACGGCTCGGGTGTTCCGCAGGATATGCAAGAGCGAATCTTCGATGCTCGCGTTACCTCAAAGCTCGAGAGCATGAAGATGGACCGTTGGGGCGTTCACGGTCGTGGCATGGCATTGTTTTCGATCAAGCAGAACACCGACGAGGCCCGCGTGGTCACGTCTGGTGTCGATCTTGGCTCAGCCTTTAAGGTGAGCGTTGCGGCCGACCGCCTCAGCGAGCGTGCCGATCAGTCCAGCTGGCCCCAGGCCGTCAAGGATGAGGACGGACGTTATGTCTGTGCTCGCGGTCCGCATAATATTATTCGCGCTGCCTGTGAGTTTGCGCTCGAGGAGTTGCGTGGTTGCGATGTCTATCTTGGTTCTCCGTCTGAGATTGCCGCGACCCTTTATGCTCAGGCGTCAAGTCGGCTCGATACGTCGCGTCTCCTGTTCATTGATGACGAGAGCGAGCTTCCGGTTGTCGACCGTTTAGGCCTTGCCTCTGATGGCGAGGACTTTATCCGTATCTGTTCGGGTTTGGGTCTTGAGATGTCCGAGCGCACGGCCCATCGCATTTTGGCAGGGCAGATTAAGCCCGTTCGCGGTGTGACCGCGCGTCTGCTGCGCGAGCGTGATTCGTCCTCGCATGCGCCGGCTCCTGTCGATCTCGCGAAGGATCGTCGCGGGCTACGTATTGCCAAGGATGACATGGCACAGTTTTCGCGTGCTGTGGAGCGCGACTTTAATGACCTTGCCGCCCGGTACTATCTCAACCTTTGCGGCGACCCAAAGATTCGTGTTTCGCGTGATCGAATCACTGTGACCTTCGATCTTGCCAAAGAGGAATAGTGCCTTTACCGAGTCCACTCGGTACGATACAGTTATTGCAGTTAAAACGTACTTTTAAACGCAGGAGTTTCTTCATGGATTGCCTGAAGGTATCAAGCAAATCATCGCCCGCGTCCGTTGCCGGCGCCATCGCCGGCATGGTCAAGGATGGTGTACCCGTCAACATCCAGTGTGTCGGTGCCGGTGCTGTCAACCAGGCCATTAAGGCTGTTGCTATCGCGCGCGGTTTTTTGATTCCAACCGGTTTTGATATTTCCTGCGCGCCTGTGTTCTCCGACATCCTCATTAACGGGGAGTCGCGCACGGCCATCCGCCTTTCTATCTACGTTCACCAGATCAATCGAGCTGCTATGGATAACGTCGTCATGGATGACGTTAAGCCTGTGGCATAGCTTCTGCTTGCCTCGTTTCGCTCCCCATCGTTAGGACTTATGCACATGGACCAGCGTTCCGTACGCGATATTCTTGCCGGTAAAACCTATTTTATCCGCACATTTGGCTGCCAGATGAATCAGCACGACTCCGAGCGTGTGAGTGGCCTGCTTGATTCGTATGGCTGCCTCATGGCGCTCGATCCCGAGCATGCCGATATCGTTGTGTTCATGACGTGCTGTGTGCGCGAGGCTGCCGATACGCGCCTGTACGGTCAGTGCAATTCCTGTAAAAGCCTGCCGCCTTCGCCTTCGGGCAAGCGCGTGGTTGCCGTTGGTGGTTGCATCGCACAGCGCGATGGCGAGGGTCTGCTCACCAACGTCGATAACGTCAATGTCATCTTTGGCACGCATTCCATCGCACATGTGGCCGAGCTCATTGCCGAGGCGTTCCTTGATGGCAAGCGTCATATCCGCACCAATGAGCATGAGGATACGGATGCTATGAGCATGCCGTGGCATCGCGAGACCCAGTATCACGCCTGGGTGCCCATCATGACGGGCTGCAATAATTTCTGCACCTATTGCATTGTGCCGTACGTGCGCGGTCGCGAAAAGAGCCGCCCCTTCGAGGAAATTGTCGACGAAGTGACCGGTTTGGTGCGCCAGGGCGTGCGTGAGATTACACTGCTGGGCCAAAACGTTAACTCATATGGTCGCGATCTGTTTGGCAAGCCGCGTTTTGCCGATTTGCTACGTGCCGTGGGCGATACGGGTGTGGAGCGCATCTTCTTTACGTCTTCGCATCCCAAGGATCTGCTCCCCGAGACCATCGACGCCATGGCCGAGACGCCTGCCGTTATGCCGCAGTTGCACCTGGCCGTCCAGTCAGGTTCGACACGGATCCTCAAAGAGATGAATCGCCGTTATACACGCGAGGACTATCTGGGCCTGGTCGATCGCATTCGCAACCGCATGCCCGATATCGCGCTCTCGACCGATATTATCGTTGGCTTCCCGGGCGAGACTGAAGAGGACTTTGAGCAGACGCTCTCACTTGCCGAGACGGTCCGCTATGCTCAGGCCTATACCTTCATCTATTCCAAGCGCGCCGGTACCCCGGCCGCAGAGATTGACGATCCTACGCCGCATGAGGTTATTCTCGAGCGTTTCAACCGCCTGGTTAAGGTTATCGAGACTACGGCACACGAGTATAACCAGGGTGAGCTTCATACTGTGGTGCCGGCGCTCATTGAGGGAACGAGTAAAAAGAACGACGCGGTCCTGCTGGGCAAGAGTCCCAAGAATCAGACCGTGCATGCGCCTATCCCCGAGGGTTACAGCATCGATCAGCTTGTTGGCAAGATCGTTGATGTTGACGTTGACGTTGCCAAGACCTGGTATTTGTCCGGCTCCGTTGTGGGCGAGCCGCGCTAATGGTTTCTCCCAGGGCAGGACTTTCCGCCGTTGCGATCGTCGGTCCGACGGCGGTTGGTAAGAGTGATGTTGCCGACCGTTTGGCAGCTCGTCTTTCGTCCGAAGTGCTGTCGTGCGATGCGATGCAAATCTATCGCGGCATGGACATCGGTACCGCAAAGATGGCGCCCGATGAGTGTACGGTGCCGCTGCGTCTCGTCGACATTGTAGAGCCGGGTGTGGCATATTCTGCTGCGCTTTATCAGGCTGACGCTCGCGCGCATGTTGAACGTCTCCTTGGTTCGGGTTGCCTGCCGGTTTTTTGCGGGGGCACAGGCTTGTATCTCAAGGCCGCCCTGGATGAGATGGATTTTCCCTCGGGCGAGCTTGAGGACGATCGTCGCGCGGGGTATCAGGAGCTTGCCGAGCGTATTGGCGAGGAAGAACTGCATGCCCTGCTTGCCGAGCGCGATCCAGAATCAGCTGCTGTTATTCATCCGCATAACGTGCGGCGTGTGATTCGCGCGCTCGAAATGCACGATGATGGCGTTTCCTATGCGCAACAAAAGTCGCAGTTTAGTGTTCCGCGCGAGCATTATCATGCGTTATGGTTTGGCCTGACGCGAAATCGCGAGGTGCTCTATGAACGCATTAACCTACGTGTCGATGTGATGTTTGAGCAGGGTCTTGTTGATGAGGTTCGCGGTCTTATGGACCAGGGGCTGGGAGATGCCCTGACTTCGATGCAGGCAATTGGCTATAAAGAGATCATCGATGCTTTCAATGGCGTGACGAGCATGGATGAGGCTCGCGAACTCATTAAGATGCGTTCGCGTCGCTATGCCAAACGTCAGCTTTCGTGGTTTAAGCGCGATGACCGTATCGCGTGGTATGATATGGATGAATGTACGATCGATGAGGTCGTTGCTGATATCCTGCATCGTAGTGAGGCTGCCTAATGGCTCGTTTCCCCCTTGTTCCCACGGCACCCGAGCCCGAGCGTGCCATTTTGGTTGGTGTTGAGTGGCGCGACAATGCATGGCCACTCGATCGATCGCTCGATGAGCTGGAGCGCCTTGCCCACACGGCTGGTGCCCAGTGCGTGGCTCGCTTGTCTCAGCGTTTGGTAAAGCCGTATCCCAAATCATTTATCGGTTCCGGTAAGGTAGAGGAGCTGTGCGGTCTGGTACATCGCATGGATGCCGATGTCGTTATTTTTGACGACGACCTGACGCCCTCGCAGCAATCCTATTTGGAGAAAGCCGTGGGCGAGCCGGTAAAGATTATCGATCGTACGGCACTGATCTTGGATATCTTTGGCCTGCATGCTCAGACGCGTGAGGGACGCCTACAGGTACAGCTGGCGCAGCTTCAATATCTGTTGCCTCGTCTGCGCGGCATGTGGAGCCATCTCGCCAAGGAACAGACGCGCGGCGGCATCGGCTCACGCTTTGGTCAGGGCGAAAGTCAGCTCGAGGTCGACCGTCGCCTCATTCGTATTAAGATCGCTGCGCTTCGTCGTGAGATCAAGCAGGTTGAACAGCGTCGTGATGTTCAATCCAAGAGTCGTATTGAGTCACCGGCGTTTCGCGTCGCGTTAGCCGGTTATACCAATGCCGGTAAATCGACGTTGCTCAATCGCCTGACAGGCTCTACGGTACTTTCGCAGGACAAGCTGTTTGCTACGCTCGACCCGACGACGCGTTCGTATCGCCTGCCCGGCGGTCGCGGAATGACGATTACCGATACCGTCGGCTTTATTCAAAAGCTGCCGCATGGTCTTGTCGATGCCTTTAAATCGACGCTGTCCGAGGTGTTGGGTGCCGATCTAATTCTCAAAGTCGTAGATGCGTCTGACGAGGACTATGAGCGACAGCTGGAGGCTGTCGACCGCGTGCTTGATGAGATCGGCGCCGGAGAGCGCCTAACGCTGACCGTATTCAATAAAATCGATCTTCTCGATAGCGTTGATCGATTAAGTTTCCGTCGTCGTTTTCCGGAAGCCGTTCTGTTCTCGGCCCAAACGGGCGAGGGGCTCGACGATCTCGTCGATCGCATTGCTCGCGAGGCAGCTGCCACCGATGTACTGCTTTCAGCCGACATTCCATATCGTGAAGGTGCGCTCATTACACTCGTGCATGAGCAGGGGACCCTTTTGCATGAGGAATATCTTGAGGATGGCGTTCGTATTGTGGCGAAACTGCCGGCTCGTGTCGTACCGCGGCTCGAGCGTTATCGCACCGAGTAGGCGAGCTCCAAAATGCCCAGTATAATGGGCTGATGCAGCAGATAAAAGGGTAGTGCATAACGTCCAAGGCTGGCGAGCGCCGGCAGGGAGTTGGCGTAGGCCCAGCTTGGGGCAGGATGTTCGCATCTTTGAGCGGTGCGCGCAGCAAAGTATCCTGTGAGATACATGAATATGAACGGGATGATTGGATAATAGTCGCCTGAAACAAACCGGGGGCCGGGAAATCCTAGCCACGCCAAATAGGGGAATGAATAGGTCGATTTCGGGATGCCCCATGTCGCCGCGAAGAGAGCGAGGCATATCGCAATGCCCCACGTGCTGGGCACTTTCTTAAGCATCGGTCGTGCTACGGCTGTCACAGCGGTACACGCCGCCATGCAATAAATGATGCCAAAGTTCACTGAGTCGTCGACCGATACGAGCGTTGTTGCGATCCAGACGACCAAAGCTGCGGCAGCGTACTTGGCCGCTCGTTTGGCATTGTTGCGTGAGAGCGTGCACATCCAACCCGCGATAAACAAAAATACCCAGCTGATGCTGGCGCGCCAGATGTCTTGAAAGACGGTCTGGGTAAACCAGGGCATATCCCAGTCGTACAGGTAGGCGAGATCGTAGCAAGCGTGAAAACCTGCCATTGAAATCATCGTAAACCCGCGGACGGTATCAAAGATGGTGATGCGTTTTTGCATTACGAGAACCGGCGCATCAAGCCGACGACTTTGCCCAAGATAACGGGATTCGTTGCATAGATAGGCTCCATGGTGTCATTCTCTGGCTGCAGGCGTACGCGTCCCTGCTCCTTGTAGAATGTCTTGACGGTCGCTGAACCATCAATCATGGCCACGACAATTTCGCCGTTCATGGCACTCTTTTGTTCACGGACGATGATGTAATCGCCATTGAAGATGCCGACATTGATCATTGAGCTCCCATGCACCTCAAGGATAAAGGAACCCTGATCAGTGGCGATTTCGGTCGGGATAGTAAAAGTGTCTTCTATATTCTGCTCGGCCAGAATGGGAATCCCAGCCGCGGCGCGACCAACGAGCGGTAGCGAGACCGTTCCGCGAGGTGCGGTGGGTTCGTCAGATTTAGAAATTGAGACAGAGGAACCGTCCTCGTTAAAGAGTTCCAGGGCGCGCGGTTTGGTGGCATCGCGCTTGAGTAGCCCGCGCGCCTCCAGGGCAGATAGATGGGCGTGCACGGTGCTGGGGGAGGAAAGGCCCACGGCAGAAGCCATCTCGCGCACGCTGGGCGGATAACCTTTCTCCTGCTGATATTCCTTGATGAAGTCGTAAATTTGCTGCTGACGCTTGGTAATTTTGCGAGCCATCAGGGCATCCTCTCTACCCATGTCAAACAAATGTTCGAATTTTGCTTGACAGGAACAACTGTTCGAAGATAATAATAACCGAACATTCGTTCTCGCGCTAGACATTTTTGTCCGCGCGGCTTGATAAAACTGTTCTCAGCAAAACACGCGAGAGGAGAACATGATGAACGCAACGAATATGGTCCAGGGAAACCTTGCCCTTAAACTCGAGACGCCTGCAGAACCCACTTTTACGGTTGTTCAGGGTGGCCGCTCCGGCTTTCAGCCTTTGACCGTAAAGCCTGCTCGTAATCAGCAGGCTGTAGTTGCGCCGGCCCGCGTTGCCCTGAAGGTTCCGACGATTGTCGCCGTTGCCGTTGCGCTTACGCTCTTCTTTGTCCTCGCTACGTCGGTCTTTAGCGCTCGTCACGCCGCGTATGCCGAGTCCGTTTCCAACGTTACCTACGAGACTATTCGCGTTCAGCCTGGTGATTCTCTTTGGTCGCTTGCCGAGGAATATCCAATCGATGGCCTTTCCACGCAAGAGACTTCCGACATGATCCGTAACGTCAATCATCTGGAGCATGGTTCGCTCGCCGCCGGTGCGCATCTTAAGGTTCCTGCTCGTTCGTAATCATTATCGCGCTGCGCATGGTACCCTTGTTATCGTTTAAGAGGAGGTACCATGCGCTGTCCCAAATGTGGCAAGGCACATACCCGCGTCGTTGATTCCCGTATGCAGGAGTCAAATAACACCATTAAGCGCCGTCGCGAATGTTGCTCGTGTAACTATCGCTTTACAACGTTTGAGCGATGCGAAGACCCAATCGAGGTCATTAAGTCAGACGGAACCAAGCAGCGGTTCGATCGCAATAAGCTGCTCGTCGGCTTAATGCGCGCCACCATCAAGCGCGATATCGACACTAAGAAGCTCAATGAGATTATCGACGACATCGAGGTCGAGCTGCGCTCTCGCACGCTGACGGCCGTCACGTCGCATGAGTTGGGTGACATGGTGCTCAAGCGCTTGGCAAAGATCGACAAGGTGGCGTACATCCGTTTTGCCTCGGTCTACCGCGATTTCAAAGACGTCGATGAGTTTCTGCAAGAGCTCGACAAGCTAAGGTGATTCCATGTCCAACATTACCGTCAACATAAAGCGTCTCGACCCCACCGTCGAGCTTCCCAAATACGCCCATCCCACCGATGCCGGCTTGGATCTGCGCTCCAACGAGGACTGCGTTCTGAAGCCCTTCGAACGCCGTCTGGTCTCTACTGGGCTGGCCATCGCCCTGCCCGATGGCTACGCCGGCTTCGTCCAGCCCCGCAGCGGCTTGGCCATTAAGCAGGGCCTGTCTATAGTCAATACGCCGGGCCTCATCGACGCCCACTACCGAGGAGAACTCAAGGTTATCCTCATCAACCTGGATCCCTCCAACAACATCCAAATCAACAAAGGCGACCGCATAGCCCAACTCGTCATCCAAGAAGTTCCCACGGTCAACCTCATAGAAGTAGAAGAACTAGACGAAACCGACCGAGGCAACGGAGGCTTCGGCTCCAGCGGCGTCGCCTAGGGCGCTCGTATCCCTCCCGCCCGCCTCTCACACATATCGTTCCACGCGCAAACATTAGCGCTTCGCTGCGCTCGCTGCGAAAGTGCGCGTGTAACGATATGTGTGATAGGCGGGCGGGAGGTTACTCGCTTGAAAAATAAAAGCCTTTCTTTCTAGTAAGCCGATGCGATAAGGGGACACCTCCTTTCTCGCATCGGCTTACTATATTTATGTTTTCTGATTTCGCCTTTGCAGGTTCTAGTGGAGGGGAATCTGGTAAAGCTGCTAGTACGTAAACGCAGCTTGCCTGTGGGAGGCCCCTATATATCGTCCCACGCGCAGTTTCGCAGCGCAGCGAGAATGTTTGAGCATGGGATGATATATAGGGGCCTCCCACAGGTAAGCGGACAGTCCAATGCTAGCGGATATGAGCGGGTTTTCCGCCCCAGTAGAAGCGGCAGAAGGCTCGTTTGCGCTTTTGGGGTTTGCCTACTAGCTCCATGGTTGCGATGGCTATGTCTTCGGCTGCGTGGGGCCGGCGTAGTACTTCGCCGTTGATGAGTAGGGCTTTGAGTGATTCGGGATGGTCGTGCAAGTGGCGAAGGGTTACGATGAGTTCTCGTGCGGTGGTGACGTGCATGCTGGCGCCCATGCCGGTAAGCATCGTGGTGTTGGCCTTTTCCTGACCGTATGATTTGCCCAGCAGGATCATCGGCAGATGTGCGCATAGGCACTCGGTGACCGTGATTCCGCCCGATTTGAGGATTGCCAGGTCGCAGCCGTGCATGAGGGCCGCCATGTCGTCCACGTAGTCCAGAACCGTGACGTTGTCGAGCTTCATGGCGTCGAAGAGCGTCTTGAGTCGGGCGGCGTATTCCTTATCCTTGCCCGGTAAAAAGACAAAGTGCATGTCCTCAAAGCTGCGTAAGAAGGGGAGCGTGTGGTCCATCGCGGCACGGAAACGCACGTATGGTTGAGGCAAACTGGCGCCGGCCATCACCAATACGACGGTTTTGTCTATGGGGAGATTGAACTTGCTGAGCTCATCCTCACGTTTGTAATCGGTATCGAAACCGGCTCGGATGGGGATGCCCGTTATGCGGATCTTTGACTCGGGAACCTTGCGCGGGCGCAGCGTTTCGGCCATAAACTCGTTGGCTACGCAGAATAGGTCGGTGTCCTTGTGGGGCCAAAAGCCTTCGACTTCGTAATCGGTCGGCACGCAGATGACCGGAAAATCAATACCCGTGATGACGCGGGCGCCCACAGCGACGTTGGCCGCCGTAATGTGTGTTGCGACCACGGCTATGGGCCTGCGGGTCCGGACGTATTCGTTGAAGGCGGGGAACATAATTCGTGACCATGCTGTGCCGCCGCCCCAGAGAACATGTCCCGTAAGCGTATATCGCCAGGTCAGGTCATAAATGTGGCGCGTGGCTCCCGTAAAAGAAGCCGCGGTCTTATTGCCGTCGAATTTAATACGTCCAAAATCAAGGATATCGAGCACTTCAATCTCAACATCCTCGGGGATGCCATTGGTGCCGCGGATGAGGTCGAATGCTTGCGCAATCGCATTTGCGGCGGCCTTGTGACCCGAGCCGACCGAGGCGTGCACGATGGTCACGAGAGGTTTTTGCTGAGTCAAGAGCGTGGTTTGCTCCGATTGGGGAGTGCTGTGCGTGAGCAGGGGAACGTCGTCGCTCGTCTGCGTCTGATCCATCGATAACTCCCCTTCGACGTTGTAACACGGATTTATCATTGTAGTGCATGAGTGTCACGTTCACGTAAATTTGGGTATGAGCGCAAAGAACGACAACGTTTCGATGAGAGGACTCTTCATGACTACCGATCAGACAATCGATGTTGCGATCATCGGCGGCGGCCCTGCGGGCTATGCTGCCGCCATTTATGCGGCGCGTGCCAACCTGTCGACGACTGTCCTTGAGCAGGGCATGTCGGGCGGACAGATCGCCACGAGCAACGAGATTGAGAATTATCCTGGCATTCCGCTACTGAGCGGTGCCGAACTTGGTGAGCGGTTCCAACAGCATGCTGAAGGCCTGGGGGCTCAGGTTGTATGGAGTATGGTGACGGGCGTCGATTACGATGCCGATGCGGCTCAATATACCATCCATCATGACATGGGCGACACAGCGGCCAAGAGCGTCATTGCGTGCATGGGCGCCACGCCGCGTCCTGCGGGTTTTGTTGGCGAAGACAAGTATCGCGGTCGTGGCGTTTCGTACTGCGCGACGTGTGACGGCATGTTCTTCCGTGGCAAACAGGTCTTTGTTATTGGAGGTGGCAATTCGGCATGCGAGGAGGCGCTGTTCCTGTCCGACATTGCCAGCAGCGTGACCATCGTGCTGCGTCGCGATCAGTTCCGTGCACCCGAGGGCGTTGTGAATAAGGTGCTTGCTAAGGACAATATTTCAGTTAGGTACCAAACTAGTATTGTTGAGCTTTCTGGTGAAACGATGCCCATGACAATCACGTTCAAGGATAATGCGAGTGGCAAAACGCATACTGAGACCTTTGAACCTGGCTCGTTTGGTATCTTTGTCTTTACCGGGACGCAACCCCATACCGAGCTTGTTGAGCATCTAGTCGATCTGGCGCCTGATGGCGGCATTCTGACTGATGAATCCATGGCGACCCGCACGCCAGGTCTATTTGCCGCTGGCGACATCCGTTCCAAGCTTTTACGTCAGGTTGTGACCGCCGTTTCTGATGGAGCCATAGCGGCAACCAGAGCATACGCATTTCTCCACGGATAAGTACGATAATATATCTTATGTAATGTTGTTATCAATTTACTAAGTGGCGGGACGATGTATCAGTGCTCCGTCCCGCCAATTTTCTTGCCGGCTATGTGGTATGCAAAACTAGATTACGTAGAATACAATATAAAAAATGAACGGAGGACCTTTATGAATCACGTTAAACACGTTATTCCGATGTCTGATTCGTCGGTCAGCATTAAGCCTGAGGATATTCAGCCCACTGTGCTGCCCGATGCATTTATTCAGTCCGATATCGTGCGCAAACTCAATACGTTGAGTCTGCCGCGCTATGACCAGTTGCCAAATGTGACGCTCTACCGCGACCAGGTCATTGAGTATGTTGCGCTGTGGATGGAGCCGCTGTCCATTTGCGTTGAGCAACCCATCATTACGCCATCGATGATCAATAACTACGTAAAGGTCGGCCTAGTGCCTGCTCCGGTCAAAAAGCAATATGGCCGCGAGCAGATTGCCCGCCTGATCGCTATCTGCATCTTTAAACAGGTGCTACCTATTGCTGCTGTGCAGGCACTCTTTAACATTCAGCGTTTGAGCTACGATGCCCCGACGGCCTTCGATTATGTGGTCGATCAGCTCGAGGCATCGATTCGTTCGGCGTTTTCCGTCGAGCAGACGCCGGTTCCCGATACGGCGCATCAGGTAACGCGTGAGTCGCTGCTTGTGCGCAGCGCGGTATCGTCCTTCGTTTCGAAGGCGTACCTGATGAGCTATCTCAAGTTCAACGGGTTTAATAGCTAGTCGACGTATAAAACGGGCGGGATAAAGAGGCATCTGTCGCTTTATCCCGCCCGTATTTTTGCTTGGTTGGACTTTATTTGCCCGAAGCTACGCCCATGCCGTAGCCGATGATTAGGCCGTGCATCTCGGCGTAATAGGAATCCAGGCCGTTGCAGGGCATGATGATGGTCTTGGAGCCGGGCCAATGCTCGACTATGCGGTCAGTAAGCGCCTGTGCTCCAGCTTCGTTCTCAACGTGATCGATGATGACCTCGCCGCCCGTAAAACCCTCGGCTTCCATGGTGTCGATGATCTTGTTGAGCATCTTCTTTTCGCCACGCGTGTGCCCGACGAGTTCGATTTTACCGGCCTCGCTCGCCGTGCCCAAAATGCGGATATTGAGCTTGTTGGCAATGACGCCGGCTGCCTTAGGGATACGTCCGGCTTTGGCCAGGTTTTCGTAATTGCACAAGCTGAAGAGGATTTTGCTGTTCTGCTCAAGGCTATCGAAGTATGCGCAAGCGTCCTCGAATGAGACATCCGGATTGCTTGCAAGATAGCGGTCGAACAGCAAGAAAATGAGGTCCATTTTGCCGCCAGCTGCGCGCGAATTGACTAGATGAATCTGCCGGTCGGGCTCCTCGGCAAGAACCATATCGCGAGCCGTGGCTGCTGCGTTGTAGCTGCCCGACACGCCCTCAGAGATCGGCATGCAGATGGTCTTGTCTGCCAATTTGAAGAGCTCGGCCCACTCCCCTACGCTGGGACAAGCGCTCGAAGAAGCGTTCGTCTCCGCCTGAACAGCGCAGTTGAGTTCATGAACATCGAGTGAAAGGTCATCGACGAATTCACGCTCCCCCACTCGAATTTTGAGGGGCGCAAATGCAAAGGTGGTATGGGGCGCAGTCGGTTGCCAATCGCGGAGGTTACAGCTTGAATCGGAGATAAGTGCCCAGCTCATAGAGGGTCCTTTCTAATTGTTCCTCAACAATTATAGCCATCTTGCAAACTGAATGTGCGGCTATCTAGTTTTGAATACTAGATAGCCGCACAATATTAGAGAAAAACGAATGGACCTCGCGACTTAAAGCCACGAGGTCCACATTCACACGCTGTGTAAGATGACTTAGTAACGCACGAAGATATAGTTATTGTTCATGCCGGCGGCAACGGAGCTGATGATAACACCCGTGTTGTAGTCGGAAGCATGAATCATCTGACCACCACCGATGTAAATGCCGGTGTGGTACGAGTTGACCACAACGTCACCGGGCTGCGGATCGGACACACGCGTCCAGCCCATAAAGGTGCCCGTGGTGCCCAGGCGGCAATAGCGACCAGTGAGGCAATAGCTAACAAAACCAGAGCAGTCGAAACTGTTCGGGCCAATTCCGCCCCAGGAATAGGCGCAACCAAGC
Source organism: Collinsella aerofaciens (assembly GCA_030826265.1). GTDB lineage: Bacteria > Actinomycetota > Coriobacteriia > Coriobacteriales > Coriobacteriaceae > Collinsella > Collinsella aerofaciens_AY. The sequence goes on along the minus strand of JAPJOH010000028.1, from coordinate 3,818 downwards.
TTGCTGTATGCACGCGAGACAACAGAACCGCCATCGACGGACTGGCTCGGAGCAGAAGGCGTCGGAGCCGGAGCAGGCGTGGAGGGCTGCGGCGTCGGAGCAGGTGTCGGCGTGGGCGCCGGAGTGTTGCCGCCCTGGTTGTTGTTATTGCTGGTCTGGCCACCGTTGTTGGTGTTCTCGGTCGTACCGGCAGTCTCGTTGCTCACCGTGGCCTTCTCGGCGGTGCTGGCGTTGATGCCGGCCTGCAGCGCGGCGTTGGCCTCGGCCTCTGCGGCAAGCTCGGCCTGCAGCTGCGAATCCAGGGAGTTTACGACGTTCTGGGCTTCAGCCTGCTGGGCGTTAAGCTCGTCGACCTTTTTCTGCGTAGCGGCGACGTTCTTTTCCTGCTCGGCCTGCTTATCGGTGAGCTGCTGCTTAAGCTCCTTGACCTCTTGAATGGTCTGAGCCTGCTTATCGGAAACTTTGCCGTAGTAGAACAGACGGTTGAGCATATCGCTCAGGTCGTCAACGCCCGTTAGAACCTGAAGCAGGCTCAGACCGCCGGTCTTGTACTCGCCGGCGACATAGGTCGAGAGCTTGGCCTGACCGTCAGCAATCTCCTGCTGCTTTTGCGTGATCTCGCCAGCAGTCTGATCGAGCGCCTGCGTCTGCGTGGCGAGCTCATCGTAAATCTGCTGGGTTTGGGTACCGATCTGCTCGAGCTTCGTACGAGCAGCGGCAAGGTCGGATGCGGTATCGGCGTAGGCAGGAGCCGCGAGGCCCAAGCCCAAAACACAAGCGAGGGTTGCCGTAGCAGCGCAGCGTGCCATGTTTTTGTGCGTGTTTGCTGTGCGCATGTAGCTTCCTTTCCAGTAACTAAGGGTAACGGCTAGTCCACCGTCACCAGGCTAAAGAGCTCAACATCGTCGTCAGTCGACGTGAGCTTCTCGCGCGGGTTGAGAAACGCAAGCTCAAGGATACACCCGTAGCCCACAAGCTTTGCGCCCATATCTCGCACCAGTTTACCTGTTGCCTCGACGGTTCCGCCCGTCGCGACCAAGTCGTCCAGAATCAACACGGTATCTTTAGAGCTGATAGCGTCGGCATGGATCTCAATTGAATCGGTGCCGTACTCGAGCTCGTAGCTCTGGCTTACGGTCTCGCGCGGCAGCTTGCCCGGTTTACGTGCGGGAACAAAGCCGGCGCCCAGAGCGACGGCCACGGGAACGCCCACCATAAAGCCGCGAGCCTCGGGACCTACGACCTTGGTGATTCCCATGCCGGCAAAGTGCTCGGCGAGGGCATCGGTCATGGCTTTGAGCGCCTCGGGATTGCCGAAGAGCGGCGTGATGTCTTTAAAGATGACTCCGGGCTCGGGATAGTCGGGGATGTCGACGATTTGAGATTCGAAGTCGTACATTGCATGACCTTTCAATGGGTTGCCGGATAAGCGGCAGCTGTTACTTGCCCGCGGTGACGGTGCCGGATTGCGAAGGGGCGACGACCTTGAGCGGCTTTACGAGAGAATCCTCGTGTGAAGCCGGCGCGACTGTCTCTTCGTTTTTGGCCTTGGTGGACTCGGAGCGAGTGATTTCCTCATCGAGTGCATCGATGTCGGCGTCCTCGACCACGGCGTTGAGCGACTCAAAAACGCGGTTCTTGAGCAGCGCGGTGTGCACGCCCTCCGTCAGGTCGTGAAGCTTCTTAAACGCACGCTCGAGCTTGGCGTCGCGCTCGTCATCGGAGGTATCCATGCCGAGCATGCTCACAAGCACCTGCTCAAACATCGAGGACTCGCGGTTGGCGGAAGACACGTACTGACGCAGGTTGCGCGGCTCGATATGGAAGCGCGACAGCTCGGAGCAGTAGCGGATGATCGGAAAATCGCGACCATCGACAAGCTCGCGATTCTGCGGACTCTTGATGATGCGAATGAGGTCGTTCTCGGCGAGCGAGCGGATAAACGAAATTTCGACGCCCAACATATCGGGAATGGTCTCGATGGGATGCAGCTTTTGCTTAGTCTCCTTGGGCTCCGTCTTGAGCGGAACATCGGATAGCAAGCCCACCTCGTAGGCGAGCGTTGACAGGTCCGTGGCGTTTTCCAAGCGCTGCTTAATCACGTTGAGCGGCATGTAGCGGGTCTTCTGCAAGTGCAGGATGACCTCCAGACGATCAACGTCCTCCTTAGAGTACTGACGGTATCCCTTAGGCGTACGATGAGGGGTAATGAGCCCCTCATCCTCTAGAAATCTAATTTTTGAGTTCGAAAGATCGGGGTATGCGCCTCGAAGTAGGTTGACGACTTGGCCGATACTCAGATAGTTGCGTTCGGCCATGCCCTACTCACCGGTTTCGATGCGCTCCGGCGTGCTCTCGTGGTAGATGAGCGTAAACGTACCGATCTGAACGGAAGAACCGTCGTGCAGCGGGGCTGCATTGACAATGGCACCGTCGACCCAGGTACCATTGAGCGAGCCCAGGTCCTCGATGCGAGCGCCGAGGCCCTCGCGAATAATGCGCGCGTGGCTGCGCGAAACGGTCATGTCATTAAGGAAGATGCCGTTCGCGGGATCGCGGCCGATGGTGGTCACGTCGTCCTCGAGCTCAAAGGCGGCACCAGTCTGCGGACCCTTGACGATGGACAGGACGGGGGCGGTGATGCGCACGTTGGCCATGAGGTCGGGAACGGTGACGTCGCTTGAAGGCACGCGGAATACGCAGGTAGCGTCAGCAGTCTTATCATTCTGAGGCATATTGTTAACCATGTTGTCCATGACAACCCCTAACTTATCGCGGACGTGCCGCAAATAATGAACCGTACGTAATCATACCCCAACGAATCAGTCTTCGATTTCAGGGTTCAGAAAGTCGATGTCCTCGTCCTCGGGATGCGCGAGAACCTGTTTAATGGCCACTCCGCCCTTAATGGAGTAGATGACAGCCGTGAGCATGGAGAAGATCACGCCGCCGTACACAAAGAAGATGCCGAGGGGCACCGAGCTTCCGTTGAGGCCCGGGAAGGCCGTAAGGGTTGAAGATAAAAGGTGCAGGCCGTCAATAACGGGGAAACCGAGCAGCATGAGTGAGAAGCCGGTCATGAGCAGCGCCGTGGCAATCTTTCCGGGAAAGACCACATCGATGGGGCGACGGTGATAATGACGCACGATAAGCGTGCCGATGCCCAGATAGATGTCGCGGCCAATAATGAGTACGCAGACCCAGATGGGCAGCTCTCCGCGGACCACCAGTCCAAGTACGCCGGTGAACAGCAGCGCACGGTCGCAAATGGGATCCATGACCTTGCCGAGCCACGAGACCGTCTTAGTCATGCGGGCGATCTGACCGTCCATCCAGTCGGTGGAGGCGGCAACGGCGTAGATAACGATGGCGATGACACGGTTGTTATCCGTCACAAACAGGTACAGAAATACCAGGGTGAGGATCAGGCGCGTAAAGGTGATGAAATTGGAGATCGTAAAGATCTTATTCGACGGGTAATCGGAAGTGCCGATAAGCTCCTTTTTGATCTTCTTTTTGATGCCCACAGGACTCCCCCGCTGGTTAACGACAAAACTTTCGATACTATACCCGTTCCAGCGATGTCTATCCAGCGCAGCCATAGAGAGTCCAGACATGTGGAGGGCGCCTCTGGGCTGCGCTGGATTCTGCATTTGTGTACATCAGCCTCCAAAAGCGACATTTTTCGGCATCTTTGGTGGCTGGTGTACACGTTTTGATTCGGTGATTACATCGATCGGGAAAGTTGTTGCTTTAAGCAAATGCGTACGGGTCGAGAAGGGCTGGCGCCAAAAGAGCCCAACGGCCGTTACGGCTTC
>JAPJOH010000027.1 GCA_030826265.1 Collinsella aerofaciens | reverse complement strand
CCTGCGCAAGACGGAAAGCACATTAAGTGCTTTCCTTTGCGTGCGGAACTCGCGACAAACTTAACCCCCGCCCTCAGCCCCGGAGACCCTCCCTGCCGTCACATTATTCAACCAGTTTTGCGGGCGTGCGCCGCGCGCGGCTAGCCCGCGTGCTCCTCGGCGGGGTTGGTCTGATGGATCTTGTTGAATTTCGGCCTTCGGCTTAAAGAAAAACGGGGGATGCATTGTGCATCCCCCGTTTTTGTTGCGGTTAGTCTAGGTCAATAAACTTGGTGCTTATGATCTTGCCGTCTTTTACTAGCATTCTGGCCATGGTGGGGCCTCGGGTGCCTCTGGGGTAGCTGGCGCTGCCCGGGTTGAGGACTAAGCAACGGCCCACTTGGGCTTCTTTGGTTACGTGGGTGTGGCCGTTGATGGCTACGTCTACGGATCCCACCGGAAGGTCTTCGCGGTAGTGGGCTACGGCGAATTTGAGGCCTTCGTAGGTAAAGAGTGCAAGACGGTCTACATCGGGACCGTAGTCGCGGTAGTAATCGTTGTTGCCCAGTACGGCCCGCACGGGGGCGATGGTGCATAGGTGCTCGTAGTCCATCTCTGACGTAAGGTCGCCGGCGTGGATAATCAAATCCGCGCCCTCAAGCTCGTCCAGGAGCGCAGGCGATAAATAGCCGTGGGTGTCCGAGATGATGTCGATGCGCTTGGCGCTTGCACTGTTCATGGGATCCCTTCCGCAAAAAACGATTCGGCAGATACATACAAAAAAGGCCCCACGGCTCCGCAGACGATGGGTCTACAGGGCTGCGGGGCCAGTGTGCTAGAGACTCAGGGCCTTCTTGAGCGGCACGACGCGGCGGCGCGAAACCGGCACGCGTTCGTCGACGCCCGTAATACCCAGCTGGATGGCGCCCGAGGGCACCGTCTCGACGTCCGTGACGCACGCCAAGTTGACGATATAGCGGCGGTGAACACGGAAGAAGCCAAAGTCGCAGAGCTTGGCCTCAAACTGCGCCAGCGAGGTCGTCGACAAAAAGCGATCATCGACGGTATAGATGCAGGAGTAATCGTCCTTGGCCATGATAAAGCGAATGTCGTCCACGGGAATGAGCACCTTGCGGCCGCCCTTTTCCACCGGGATACGCTCGATGGTCACCTTGCTGTCCGTAACCGGCTTGGCGCGCTGCATGACCTTCTCGATCGCGCGATCCAAGCGAGCTTCCTCGACCGGCTTCATCAGATAATCGACGGCATCCACGTCGAATGCCTCGACCGCATGGTCACTATACGCAGTCACAAACACGATCGCCGGCGGATTTTTGAGCTTATGCAGCGCCTCGGCAAGTTGCAGGCCCGAGGCACCGGGCATCGAGATATCGAGAAACACGACATCCACGCGACTTTCCATAAGCATCTCGATGGCGGAGCGGACGCTCGACGCCTCCGTGATCGTGCCGATCTTGCCCGTTTGCTCGAGCAGGAAGCGAAGCTCCGAGCGAGCCGGCGCCTCATCATCCACAATCATCGCACGCAGCATAGGGATAAAACCTTTCGTCAACTAACTACGCCGGGCATCCGTCGCATGACGTTGAGCCCGTAGCCCTTTATTTTACTCTTGAATGTCAAAGATGCTCTCTGACAAATCAAGATGAAGGAGCACTTTGGTGCCCTTGCCCGGCGCCGATTCGACACGCGTATAGGAGTGCGGCCCATAAAAGCGATGGATGCGCTCCGAAATATTGTGCATGGCCACACCGGCGCCGCCACCCTGGGGAGAGCTGGCGTCGGGACGGGCAGAGCGCTCGTCAAACAGTCTGGCGGCGGTACCCTCATCCATGCCCACGCCATTATCGGCCACGGCAATCAAGATTGCATCCTCGCCGTCTTGGTGAACGGTCACGTCGATCCTCAGGGCGTCGTCATCGCCCATACCATGACGTACGGCGTTCTCGACAATCGGCTGGATCACGAACGCCGGCACCAGCGTATCTTCCACGTCCTCGGACACATCGAACGTCGCAAGCACGCGGTCCTCGCCAAAGCGGGCCTTCTCAAAGGTAAGGTAGCGCTTGGTCTGTGCAACCTCGCGCGAGACCGGAATAAGCGATCCCGAGTTGTCGAGCGTGGCACGATAGAACGATGAGAACTCACGAAGCAGTTCGCGGGCCCGCAGCGGGTCGGTGCGCGTAAACGATGCAATGGTGTTCAGCGTGTTGAACAGGAAGTGTGGGTTAATCTGCGCCTGCAGCGCACGCACCTCGGCGCGCGCCGTGAGTTCCTTTTGCACCTCGAGCTCGTGGATGGCGAGCTGCGTGGACAAGATCTCGGCAAAGCCCGAGGCAAGCGCGTACTGGGTACGGTCGACGGCGCGCGGGGTCTTGTAGTAGAACTTGAGCGTGCCGACGGTACGATCGCCTACCTTGATGGGGGCGATAATGCCGGCGGGAACTTGGTTGTGCGAGCCGTCCGAGCCCACGACATCCACCATACGGTTGAACGACTGCACGATGCCATGTTCGATAACGTAGCGTGTGGCAAGCGTGTGGATGGGAGTATCGGGCAGCAGTTTTTCCTCAAACTCGCCCGCGCAGGCAAGCACGTTGTCCTCGTCGGTGATGGCCACCGTCATGGCGCGCGTCTCGGGTAAAATGCGCCGGCACACCAAACGCGCCGACTCCTGCGTCAGACCGCCCTTAATGTCCTCGAGCATGGCCGAGGCCACCGAAAGCGTCTCCTCGGTGTACTGGGAGCGCACCGAATCGGGATTGAGCGTCAAAAAGATAAAGATGCACAGAAAGATGCACAGCAGCGCGCAGGCAATCACCGTGGCGATCGGCTCGATACCGGTCACCAAGGCAAAAATAAAGTACACCAGCACGCAAATGGCGCAGGCAACGGCAATGATGCGAAAGATTGATATAGAACTATCGCGCTGGGCGCGGCGGTCGATCATTCGGCCCCCTCCAGGATACTGATCAGTTGTGCGTCACGCCAAAGCCCGTCCATGATCTTGGGCCAAAAGCTCTGGAAACGCAGGTAGCTTGCAGCGTTTTGGCGCGCATAGGCCTTTGCCTCGTCGATACCATGGCGCCAGATGCGCAGGTAGCCCTCATGCTCGCGGGTAAACACGCTGCGGACCATAGCGGTCTTGCGCACGCGGTCGTCGAGCTCGCGCGAAATCCACGGGCCCGGGTAGGGCATGAGCGATGCCGCCGTAACGGGAATGAGCTCCTTTTGATGCGCGGCGAATGTCAACTTGGCCCGTTCGTAGTACCAACGGTATACATCCTGCATAAAGCGCGGTGAGCGCTTTTCGGACTCCGGAGGCAGATGGCGCACGGTCCACTCGTTATCGAACCACACGTCGTAGCCAAACATGCGCATGTTAAAGAGGTAATCCAAGTCCTCGCCGCGGGTGATAAACGGGTCAAAGGCCACACGCGTAAAGGTGCGGGCGTGCAGGGCCATCAGGCCGCCGCACACGTAGTTGGAGCGCGAGATGCGGGTGCCCGAAAGCGCCTTTTTCATCCAACGGTTGAACTCGATGCGCTTGGTCCACCAACGATGGCAGATGCCCGCCTTGTCCGTGGGAGCCAGCGGCGAGCCGTCGCGATCGTAGAAATAGCCGCTCTTGACCAAGATCGGCAAGCCCTGACGCGTCTGCTGCCCCAACGCATAGGTCGCGCGCTTCATAAAGTCGGCGTCGATGACAGTCTCATCGTCATCCAAAAAGATAACCGCGTCATGCCCCAGCACAGCGGCACAGGCTAGCCCCATGTTGCGGATGGCACCGTAGCCTCGCAGGCTCACGCACTCGCCCGAACCCTTGGGCGCGATCTGAGCAACCCGGTCTGCGATGCGCGAGGCCTGGGTGTTGGTGACAACGGTGACCTTGAGCGTGGGATGCGCGTCGACAATCTCGTGCACGCGCAGCGACACATCGGCTGTGGCAGAAACGGGACAGACCACCAAAAGGATGATGCGCGGGATGTCACGCACCTGCTCAAGCGAGGCCAGGCAGCGGTCGAGTTCGGGATTGTCGGCGTTGAGTCGCGTCGAATGGTCATAGGTGCCAGGGGCGTTTGCGCAAGCGTCATCGCCCGCCCAATACGTTGGAATCACGACTGTGGCGTTCATGCCTTACCCTCCCTGCAACACAAAAACGGGACGCCGCCAAACACAGGCGACGCCCCGCGACCTAGCTGATTCCATCATACCCACTTGGGCAAATCATTGCTCGCAAGTCGCAATGTTTATTGCGGATAACCCCAAAAGAGTACCGTGGACAGGCACAATAGCCGCTCGCTCCTATGCGGCATGCTCTGCCGCCCGAGTCATGCGGGACAGGCGGACCAGCAGCATAAAGCCAACGATCAGCAGCACGCCAATGGAAAGGACGCCCAGCGACGGGTTGCCGGTCAGCGAGGTGACGACCGACACCAGGAAGGTGCCCATAACGCTTGCATAACGACCAAAGATGTCAAAGAAGCCGTAGTACTCGTTGGACTTTTCCTTGGGGATAATGCGGCCAAAGTAGCTACGGCTGAGCGCCTGCACGCCACCCTGGAACAGGCCGACCATAATGGCAAGCACCCAGAATTCAAAGGCGGTCTTTAGGAAGAACGCGGCGAACAGCACAATGCCCATGTAGGCGGCGACCGCCACCAAGATCATGTTGAGCGTGCCCACGCGTCCGGCGAGCTTGCCGTAGATGATGGCAGACGGAAAAGCAACAAACTGCGTAACGAGCAGCGCAAGCACCAGCTGCGTCGAATCGATGCCCAAGGCCGATCCGTAACTGGTGGCCATGGAAATGACCGTGTGCACACCGTCGATATAGAAGAAGAACGCGATCATGTAGACCAGCACGGTCTTGTTGTGGGCGATCTCGCGCATGGTGTGTCCGACCTCGGAGAACACACCGCCCACGATGTGGCCGATAGTGTCCTCGGGACCGCGCTCGCGACCGTACTTTTGCTTATAGGTGCGAATGAGCGGCAGGGTAAAGATGAGCCACCAGGCACCAGTGATGATAAACGACAGACGCGTTGCCAGCATGGTAGGGACGCCAAGAGCGGGGCCACCCATGATGAGCGCCAGGCAGATGACGAACGGCACGGTGGAACCGATGTAGCCCCAGGCATAGCCCGAGCTGGACACGGCGTCCATGCGCTCGTCGGTGGTAATGTCGGGCAGCATGGCGTCGTAGAACGTCATAGAAGAGTTAAGGCCGATGGTGCACAGCACGTACACGGTCAAAAATGCCATGGCGGACATTGGGATAGCCTGCGCCAGGCAAAGCACCAGGCCCGTGAGGAAGAAGCCCAAGAAGAACTTGATCTTGTTGCCGGCGTAGTCGGCAAGCGCGCCCAGAATGGGCATGAGCATGGCAATGACCAGCGAGGCGATCGTCTGCGCATTGCCCCAGGCGACCACCAGGTCGGCCGAGGAAGCGCCGGTATTGATGGCGTTAAAGTAAATGGGCACCACCGAGGTATTGAGCAGCACAAGGGCCGAATTGCCCACATCATACATAACCCAGTTACGCTCGAGCTTGGTGTATTTCATGGACAGGGACCCTTCGTATTCGCCCGATATGCAGTTAGTTCATCGTACCCCAACTGTCCAGAACCGCCGGTAAGGATTCGGCAAAGGGGCACGCACGGGCCCTATTCCTCGCGGTCGAACTCCTCATCGGCATTGAGCACGCGACCGCTGTAGTTGACGTGACTGGTCACGGCATCCATGTCACCGGTCTCGATAAAACGTGCGACCGTGCATTCGTAATCGACCAGCGCACGATCAAAGACCTCGGGGAAACTCTCGTTCGAGACCTCGTCGGTAAAGGGATTCTTCCATGTCAGATGGCCCAGGTTACCGGTGCGCTCGGGCAGCTCCGTCGTCACGCGATGGGCAAGGCCGTCGAGCAGCGAGTAGTCGTGCACCAAGCCCTCAACCAGCGAGATCGCGCGCGTCTTTGCGGAGCCGGCCGGCTCAATCGCGCGGTAAAGTCGCTGCATATTGGCAACGGCAGCACCGTACTCCCCCGCCGGAATGTCTATGCCGTACACGCGTCCGGCAACATAGCTCATCAGCACGCCGGCCACGCGATTGATGCGATCGGTGGTGACAATCTCGCCCGCCGGCGGGTAATCGTCGACCGTAGCGCCATCGCGTTTAAGCTGCAGCATCAGTACATCCAGGTCGCTCTCGATCACGGCATGGACCTGACTGCTCGAATCCTCAAGCTCTGAATCGGACTCCACGATGCCAAACTGCTGCTCATAGACAAAGGGGTGGGCGTTGCGGTCGAGCACGTAATGAGACAGCAGGCCCAGCGCAAAGGCACGACCCAAGCTGGCGTCGCGCGGCAGCAAATGTGACACGCCGTCGCGCAGGCACGCAAACTGACGAGACATGCGCGACCGATGCATGACCTGCGCCAGCAGCGTGCAGTCGGAAACACGCGGTGTCAGAATGTGAAAGAAGAACGGGTCGGGGCCTTGGTTGCCCAAGATAAAGGCAATGCGCTCTTCATCGGACGTGATGACGCCCTGCGGAAGACGGTCGATGCTTTCCTCGCCAAACAGATGATGGGTGATAAGCGCGGGCATAATGATCCTTTCGATTTCATTCGATGCTACCCATTATGCCCACCGCGCGCTCATGCCAAACCTGCGATGGTAAACGACGGCACGCAAGCCTCTTACGCAAGCCCCAGGTGCGACTTGACCTCGGCGGCACGACGACGGGACACTGGCACCGTCGAGCTCACGCGGTCAAGCCTGAGCTCCATCAACCCCGTGGAGCCAATCTCAACATTGTGCACGTCTTCCAAATTGACCAGATAGCTGCGATGAACGCGAATGAAGCCCTCGGAGCCCAAGCGACGCTCGAGCGAAGAGATCGACTCATTGATCGGGTACGTTCCCTCGGCGCAGATGGCGTTGCAAAAATCGGCGCGCGCCTCAAAGTAGCAGACGTCTGCGGCGGGAATGAACACCTTTTTGCCCCCGCGGTCCACCGTCAGACGCAAAGGCTGGCGCGGGGCGTGGATAACACGACGGACACCCAAGGCTGCCTCGATCTTGTCGAGTGCCTTTGACAGGCGTGCGTCCTCGACCGGCTTGACGACATAGTCGACCGCATCGAGGTTATACGCATCGGCGGCAAACTCGGCAAACGCCGTCACAAACACAACCACCGGCGGCGTCTTTAGGTTCTGCAGCGTCTCGGCAAGCTCAATTCCCGAGCGACCGGGCATGGTAATGTCTAAAAACAACACGTCGGGCTTGTTCGACAGAATCGACTCCACGGCTTCGGTGACATTGCCCGCCTCGGCAATCTGGCCCACACGCGTATCCTTTTCCAACAGATAGCGTAGCTCAGCCCTAATGGGAGGCTCGTCATCAACCACCAAGATGTTCCAGCCTTCGGACATATGTGCTTCCCCTCTTTTTCTCTCAATCCAACCGCGTGCTACGCCGTCAACGGCGCAGGCTCATGCGTCTCGCCGTTCAGCTCGACGATGACCTGCGTTCCCACGCCCTCCTGGGACTTCACGCGCATGCCGGAATCTTCTCCGTAAAAGAAATGGATGCGCTGAAGCACGTTAAAGAGCGCCAGGCCGCAACCTCGCTTGACGGAGCCGTCGGCGGTAATGCTCTCGGGCTCCTCTCGGCGATGTTGCTCAAACAGATGCGCGCAGACCTCTTCGCTCATACCGATGCCATCGTCCTCGACGATGATCTCCAAACCGTCATCGATCTCGAAAGCCCTAACATAAATAGAAAGCGGCTCGGTCTCGCGCTGCGCGTGCTTGATGCAGTTTTCGAGCAACGGCTGCAAGATAAACGGCGGCACCATGCAATCGCGCACCTCAAAGTCGATATCGACCGAGACGCGCAGACGACCGTCGCCATACCGGGCCTGCATAAGATTGATATAACGAGTACCCTGTTCCACCTCGTGCTCGAGCGTGGTGAGCGTATCGGAATCAGAAAGCGTCTGACGGTAGTAATTGGAAAAGTCGATCAGCAGCGACCTGGCCTTGTCCGGCTCGGTTCGAACGAGCGACACGATCGTGCTAATGGTATTGAATAGAAAATGAGGATCGACCTGCGATTGCAAGGCGCGCAGCTCCACGCGGGCCGTAAGCTCGTCCTGGCGCTCGAGCTCAAAGCTCGCAAGCTGCGTGGAAATGAGGTCGGCAAAGCCCGAGGCAAGCGCCGTCTGGCGCATATCGATGCTGCTCGGACGGGGATAATACAGCTCGAGCGTGCCCACGCAATGCCCGCGCACGGTAAGCGGTGCGACAATACCGGCGCGCAGGCGCGGAAAGTAGCCACCCGTCTCGGTCGAGGCATCGCGCGAGAACACGCTTTGCTCACCGCTGTTGATCACGTTGAGCGTAGTCCGCAGCACCACCGGGGTGCCCGCGGGGCATTTTGCCGAGTCCTCGCCCCAGCTTGCCAACACCTGCTTGCCGTCGGTAAAGCAGATGGCAGAGGCGATAGTTTCGGACAGGATGATCTTAGAGGCGCCCAGGGCAGCTTCGGGCGTAAGGCCGCGCGACGTGTAGGCGAATATTTTCGACGCGATGGCGAGCGTGCGGTCGGTAGCGCTCGATGTAAGGTCGTCGGGAACGACAAAGACGTATGAGAAGAAGAAGCACAGCATGACCAAGCCGGCAATGACGACAACGGCCGGAACGGGATTGGGATTATCGGTTAGATCCCAGATGAGCAGCAGGATAAGCAGCGGAACGACAATACCGAGCAAGATGGCTTGAACCACATGCTGAGCGGTACGAAAGACCTTGGTAGAGTTGTAGCTCTTGCCCAGAATCAGCCTATTGAGATCCACCGTCATCTCCTTCTTACCGACGCACCCCATAGCAATAAAGAGGGCCGCAAGCGACCCTCTCCATTGCATTATGCAATCAAATACTGTGTTTTACATCAAGCCATCGATGAACGGTAGCTTAGGCGCTGTACTTGTTTGCCTCGCCGAAGGTGCCGCCCTCGACAATCCAGCCGTCCTTCATGATGACGTCCATGTTGTCGGTGTTGAGCACGTGGATGTCGGCGGCGACGTCACCGTTGACGACCAGCAGGTCGGCGCACTTGCCGGCCTCGATGGAACCGGTCTCGTCCTCGATGTGGCACATCTTGGCACCGTTGAGGGTGGCACAGGTGATGGTCTCGACCGGGGTGAAGCCGATCTTGTCGACGAACTCGTACATCTCCTCGATGGAGCAGGTGCCGTACGGGGTGACGAAGGAGAAGGAGTCGGAGCCGATCGTCATGACGACGCCGCGCTTCTTGGCCTCGCGCAGGCAGTCGTAGTTGCGCTGCAGCTCCTTCTCGACCAGGGTGCCCTCGTACTTGTCGTGCAGCTCGGGGACGTAGACGGGCGGATAGGTGGCGTACCAGGTGGGCAGGAAGGCGATCGTCGGAGTGAAGAAGGTGCCCTGCTCGGCCATGAGATCCATAGTGCGCTCATCGATATCGAAGCCGTGAATCAGCTGCTCGCAGCCAAAGCGAACGGAATCGTAGGCAGCGGCGTGGTTGTTGTAGCAGTGGCTCCACACGGGGATGCCGACCATCTTGGCCTCTTCGACCACAGCCTGAATCTCCTCGGAGCAGTAGTGCTGGTCGCGACCTGAGTCCCAGCGCCAGATGCCGCCACCGGTAGCCCAGATCTTGATGGCATCGGGGTTCTCGCGCAGGCGACGACGGACGGCCTTGCGCAGATCCCAAGGACCGTCGACCTGGTCGCCCCAGGGGTGCGATTCCTTGTTGAGCTCCTGGCTGCAGTGGTGGGAGTCGCCGTGGCCGGCAACGCGGCAGAAGCCAAGGCCGGTGGCCAGAACGCGCGGGCCCTTGAAGACGCCCTTGTCGATGCAGTCACGGATCTGGATACCAAAGCGGCCGATCTCGCAGACGGTGGTGAGGCCGTGGGTGAGGCAGTCGTAGGCCTGCTTGACGGCGACGGCCTGCTTCTCGAGGAGCGGTTGCATGACCCAGTCGGTGTCATCGTCGGTCAAGTTACCCGAGAAGTGCAGGTGGGTGTCGATCAGGCCGGGAAGGACGGTCTTGCCGGCGGCGTCGATGACCTCAACGCCCTCGGGAAGGTCCTGCATGGCGCCGGCGTACTCGATCTTGCCGTTGTCGTCGACGAGAACGAGGGAGTTCTCAACCGGCTCGGCACCGGTGCCGTCGATGAGCTTGCCGCCAACGATTGCATACTTAGTGGACATGGTTCCTCCTTATGGATCCATATAGTGGGCGAGGCCGTGTTGGGTTAAGGCCTCACAAAGCTACCCAAGTGGTGCCGGGTTCGGTGCGCGGAAGAGAGGGTCCCGCGCACCTGATCCGCCCCGGCTCGGCGTTACTTTTTGCGGGAATTGGTGAAGGCCATGAGAGCCAGGCCGACGGCCAGCCAGCCGATCACGATGCTCCACTCCACCATGTTGAGGGAGGCGGGAGAGAACGGAATCACGAGCAGGCCGATGATGATGGCGCAGGCAGCAATAGCGAGGGAGATGCCAAACTTGCCGCCGGGCACCTCGTAGGGACGGGGCAGGTCGGGCTCGGTGAAGCGCATGCGCAGGCAGGCGAGGGCGACCATGCCGCAGGAGAAGATGAAGGCGAGAGCCGACACGTTGGTCAGAGGGATGAGCATGTTCTTGCCCAAAAACGGTCCGACGACGGTGATGACGCCCAGAACGACGCAGGCGAGCTTGGGAGCGCCGGACTTGGGGTCGACCTCGGCGAACTGCTCGGGCAGCTGGCCCTTGCGGCCCATGGCGAGCATGATGCGGCTCGTGGCGCCGTAGAAGGAGTTCATCGGACCCATGGGTCCAAGCGTGGCGATGACGAGCATGGCCAGGTACAGAAGCATGTTGATGCCCTTGAGGCAGGCGAGCGCGGGAACTGGGCTCTTAACAAACTCATGCCAGTCGAGGATGGTGCCGAACGAGTAGATACAGACCATGTAGAAGCCGCCGGCGGCCAGCAGGGCCAGGGAGATGATCTTGCCGAACTTGTTCCAGTTGAGGCCCTCGGCTGCTTCCTCAGCCTGCTGAGGAATGGTGTCGAAACCGGCGTAGAAGAACGGAGTCAGAACCAGGACCGACACGATGCCGGCGAACAGGCTGGTGCTCTCGGTAGCGGCCTTGCCGCCGCCAGCGCCGGCGACCTGAGAGAACACAGGCATGGCGTTGTCCGGCGAGCCGGTGAACAGCGAGACGCCCATGGCGAGCAGCATGCCGCAGAGCAGGGCCTTGGTCAGGAAGGCCTGGAGTTTGGCAGCCGAGCTGGCGCCGCGGAAGTTGAGGAAGATGACGTAGACTGCAAAGCCGAGCGCGATCAGCGTCGGGAACAGGTAGACGTCGGCCCCCAGGATGGTGTAGAGCTTGACGGCGCGCAGCCACTCAAGGCCGGGCAGGCTGCCGAACATCTCGGACACGAGGGTCGAAATGGCGATGGCCTCCCACGGGCACAGGATGCCGTTGCCCAGGGCCAAAAGCCATCCGGTGATGTAGCTCAGCGTACGGCCAAAGCTACGATCGACATACTCGACGATACCGCCCGAGATGGGGATAGCAGCCGTGAGCTCACCGAAAACAGCTCCGACGGGCACGAGGAAGATTGCACCCAAGAGGAATGCGATCATAGCGGGAACGGGACCGCCGCCCACGACCATCCAGTCACCGACCTGCAGAACCCAACCGGTACCGATGATGGCACCGAAACCGATGGTGAAGAAGTTCCAGAGCGAAAGCGTTTTCTTCATGCCGCCATTATCCTCGACTGCAACTTCTGCGTTCTTGTCCGCCATTGTTCCCCTCCTTTCCTTTTTGACGCCCTTGGCGTCACCCCTTGCGCGGTCCGTTTTGCCGCGCGCTTTTATTCCATGGCTTTAAGATACGGCCTTGGCGCAGCAGCGCCGCTCGCAGCTCGACCGAAGGCAGAACTGCAAAACGAGCGGCACCGTTTTTGGGACGAACGGCGGGAGACGTCATTCGTCTTGGACGCTTTCATCTTGTCTGCTTTTGAATACCTGCTGCCGTGACGCTTGGCGCGCGGTGCGGCAACGTTCATACCATTTGTCAGGCTTTTGGCGCACATGCCCATGTGTCGTGCATCTTTTTATGTAGGATAGACAAGTTACACATGAGGCAAGGTGATTCGAATGGCATACGGATACAATGACGGCGACCAACGGCCACAAAGCGTGCGCCTTGCCGGCCGCACCACGCCAACGCCCAGAATCACCTCCGACAACGACAACCCGCAGCGCCCCCAAGAGCAGCTCGGGGCTTCTTCGCGACAACAAAGCCGTACCGTGCAGCAGTCAGACCGTGTGAGCACGAGCACACGCCAACGCCAGACCGACACATCGCAGCCACGCCGCTACGATCGTCGTAAGACCGACTACTACGTCAAGCGCTCCTTTTCGCGACCTCAACGCGATCGAGGCAATTCCGCCCCTCACCCCGCGTCGCACACCACAAGCCACGCGCTTCCGGCCCGCCGCCTACGCCTTGCGCTTTGCTCCATCGCCGCCTGCCTCGTCTTTGTGTTTTTGGGATCCTGTATCTCCCACGGATCAGCCGGTCTTGAGCCCACTGCCGAGGACAAGCTGCTTAAAGCTCCCGTCGCGCCCGGTTACTCCTTTGCGTTCTCGACCCCACGCTCGCAATGGCAGGCCGGCACCATGCCCCACATCTACCAAATTGACCCCGCATGGTCGGAGCTGCCCTATGCCGGCGGCACTATTCGCGAAAACGCTTGCGGTCCCACCTGCCTCACCATGGTCTATATCTTTAAGACCGGCCACACCGATAAGACGCCGGTCGATATATGCACACTGGCCGAAGCCGGCAACTACGCCCCCACTGGTGCCACCGAGTGGTCGTTTATGACAGGCGGTGCGTGGCAGCTGGGGCTCAACGGAACACAGCTCTATAACGATCGCGAATCGATTACCCAAGCACTTCGCTCGGGTGCGCCCGTCATCGCCGCAGTGCGCCCCGGTATATTTACCAACGTAGGCCACTACATCGTGCTCTACGGCATCGACGATGCCAACCAGATTGGCGTCTACGACCCCAACTCGGCCAGCCGCAGCGCCCGCCGCTGGGGCGTCGTAGAGGTCCTCAACGAAGTCGAAGCCATGTGGGCTTACTACTAGTCGTTTAAGAACGTCCCCAATGACTACTTCTCCTAGTCGTTTAAGAACGTCCCAATGACTAGGTGAATACCTAAGCGCCGGGTTGAAACAAAAGCCCCGCAGTCGGAGCGGACTGCGGGGCTCATGAAGAGAGGCTAGTTTGCGGGCGCCTTGCCCGGCGCCCACGAGAGAGGCAACGGAGTGGAGACTACTCGTGGATTCGGGTACCGGAGAGGCCGGCCATGGTCTCGGCGGCCTTGTCCAGGGCGCCGATGATGCAGGTGCGGCCCTTGCGGGAACGCGCGAACTTGATGGCGGCGCGGACCTTGGGCTCCATGGAGCCCTTGCCGAACTGGCCCTCGTCGGCCAGGCGCTCGGCCTCGTCGGCGGTGATGTCCTCGAGCTCCTCCTGGTTGGGCTTGCCGAAGTTGATGGCGACGTGCTCGACGGCGGTCAGCAGGAACAGGACGTCGGCGTCGCAGTCCTCGGCCAGCAGCTCGCCGCCCAGGTCCTTGTCGATGACGGCGGGAACGCCCTTGTAGCAGCCCTTGTTCTCGTAGTCGCGGACGACGGGGATGCCGCCGCCACCGCAGGCGATGACGATGAACTCGTTGTCGAGCAGGTTGAGGATGGAGTCAGCCTCGACGATCTTCTTGGGATCGGGGGAAGCGACGACGCGACGCCAGCCGCGGCCGGAATCCTCGACGAAGACCTTGGAGGGATCCTCGGCCATGAACTCCTTGGCCTGCTCCTCGGTGTAGAAGGGGCCGATCGGCTTGGTCGGGTTCTTGAACGCGGGATCATCCGGGTCGCACTCGATCTGGGTGACGACGGTGGCGGCGTGCCAGCGCTTATAGCGCTTGTGCATCTCGCGGCCGATGCCCTGCTGCAGGTGATAGCCGATGTAGCCCTGGGACATGGCGCCGCACTCGGGCAGCGGCATCTCGGGGGTGCCGATGGCGTCGTGGGCGGCGGCGAAGGCGTTCTGGATCATGCCGACCTGCGGGCCGTTGCCGTGGGTGATGATGATCTCGTTGCCCTGCTCGATGAGGCCGAGGAGAGCGTGGGCGGTGTTGCTCACGGCCTCGATCTGCTCGACGGGGTTGTTGCCGAGGGCGTTGCCGCCAAGGGCGACGACAATACGATCGGGCTTACCGTAGGGTTTGGACATGCGTGCCTCCTTATCGAAGAGTAGCGTACATCACGGCTTTAATGGTATGCATGCGGTTCTCTGCCTCTTGGAAGACGCGAGACTTATCGGACTCGAAGACCTCGTCGGTGACCTCCATCTCGGTTACGCCGAACTTCTCCGCGATTTCCGCTCCGATGGTGGTCTTGGTATCGTGGAAGCTCGGGAGGCAATGCATGAAGATAGCGTTGGGGTTTGCCTTCGCCATAACCTCCGAGGTTACGCGGTACGGGGAGAGCAGCTTGATACGGCTCTTCCAGAGCTCCTCAGCCTGGCCCATGCCAACCCAGACATCGGTGTAAATAACGTCGGCATCCTTTACGCCTTCATCGATGTTGTCAGTAAGCTGAATGGTGCAGCCATTTTCCTCGGCGATCTTCTGGCAAGTCTCAAGCAGCTCGGGATCAAAGTGGGTAGCGCCCTCAACGTCGCCCTTCGGCCCACAAGAGCAGAAGTTGATGCCGAGCTTGGCGCAGATCACCATGAGGGAATCGCTTACATTGCCCTGCTCCTTGCCGAGATAGGTCAGCTTGAGGCCACGCGTGTCACCGAATTCCTCGCGCATCGTAAGGATATCCGCCAAAGCCTGGGTCGGGTGATACTCATTGGTGAGACCATTCCACACGGGAACGCCGGCTTTATCGGCAAGCTCCTCAACAATGGACTGGTCAGAGCCACGATACTCGATACCGTCGTACATGCGACCAAGCACGCGGGCGGTATCCTCAATGGACTCCTTTTTGCCCATCTGCGACGAACCGGGATCAAGGTAGGTTACACCTAAGCCGAGATCCATACCGCCCACCTCGAAAGCGCAGCGCGTACGCGTCGAAGTCTTTTCAAACAGCAGAACGATGTTCTTGCCCTCAAGATAACGATGGGGAGCGCCCATGCGCTTGAGATTCTTAAAGTCCCTCGAAAGCTCGAGCATATACTCGATCTCCTCGGTAGTGAAATCGAGCAGGGTCAGAAAACTACGACCAGAAAGATTCAGTGCCATGATAGGTTCCTTTCATTATTTACCTAATTGATGAGTGCGCGGCACGCGAAGAACGCGCATCCGCGCATCTCGGGCCAGAACGGAATTAAATCTCTTCGCGCCAGAACGGCATGGTCATGCAGCGCGGGCCACCACGACCACGAGACAGCTCTTCGGAAGGAGCAACCAGCAGCTCAACGCCCGCCTTATAAAGCGCATCATTGGTAACAACGTTGCGCTCATAGACGCACACCTTACCCGGCGCAACAGCAAGCGTGTTGGAACCATCGTTCCACTGCTCACGGGATGCCTCGATCGGATCGCCGGCACCGCATTCGATCATCGTGATATGGTCGATACCGGTTGCCATTTCAAGAATCTGCTGAATCGTTCCCTCGATCTCCTCGATAAAGACCTCGCCATCCGAATCGCCCTTGGTGAGTCGATAGGCACGAAGCGTCTCGTAGATACCGGGGTAGACGGTAAACTTATCGTAATCAACCTGAGTACAAACCGTATCAAGATGCATATAGGCATAACCGTGGGGGATCTTGATGGCAAATACCTGCTCGATCTCGGACTCTCCCGTGCCCCAGAACAGATTCTTGGCAAGCTGGTCGATGGCTGCGGTCTGGGTGCGCTCGGAAATACCGATTGCAAGCGTGGTGGCGTTAATGTTCAGAACGTCGCCGCCTTCGATATGCCAGTCGCTATTGTGGTCGTACCAAAGCGGAGCCCCAGCATAATCAGGATGGTGACGCATGATCGTCTCATAGAATACGACCTCACGGTTGCGCTGATGCCAGTACATGCGGTTCATCATCGCGCCCTTGCCGACCACAGCGATCGGATCACGCGAGAAGTAGGAGGCGGGCATCGGGAACAAGACCATTTCGTCTGGCTTCAGCTCGTCGCTATCCATGCTCGCAAGGGAACCGCTCACATGCGGAATCTCAAGATCACGTACGTAGAGGCCGCCCATAGCGGTAAGAACAAACTCTTTGTTGTCCTTGATGGAGTCGAGCTTCTCCACGACTGCCTGACGAAGCGCCAGGTTCTCGATCTTTGCCTCGGGAACGAACTTGCTCATAAACTCGGCACGAGAACCCTCAACCTGATCGAAAGTCTCGGCAAGCAAGTCCTCCATATAAACAACCTCGGCGCCAGCACCGCGAAGAAGATTAGTAAACTCGTCATGCTCTCGCTGAGCATACTCGAGATAAAACGCGTCATGAATCCAGGCGCGCTCAAAATCCTCCGCCTTCATGTTTACCAGGTCCAAGCCCGGTCGGTGCACGCATACCTTCTTGAGGGCACCAATTTCGCTATGAACGTTCAGACCTTTGCTCATCATCGTTCCTTTCTGGGATTAGAGCTCAATAGTTATTGCAATGGCTTACAAAGTTGTCGTTTCGTTTGCTAGACAATCGGAAGCAGACCGGATACCGCGGTAAATACGAGACAGACCGCACTGACCACAAGGAAGAACTTCCAGGAAACTCGCCACCACTGGCCAAGAGAGATCTTGCAAACACCAAGACCGGCGACAAGCATTGCGCTGGTGGGGGAAATCAGCGACATCGCTGCAGATCCCATCGAAAGGCCAGTGACCGCAGCTTCTGGATTTAGCCCCATGAGCTCAACCAGAGGCCCAAAGATGGGGATGGTGAGCGCCGCGATGCCCGAAGAGCTGGGAACCAGAATCGAAAGCAAGTTGTCAACGACATACAAAATGCTGGTAAAGAGAACAGGGGGGATTCCGGCAAGGCCAGTCGCAAGAGCGTTTAGGACCGTATCGATAATCAAGCCATCGTTGGCGATAACCAAAATGCCTCGAGCAAGACCGACCACGACCGCAGAGAAAACAAAGTCGCCCAAACCCTTAACAAACTCTGTAGCAATCTCCTTCTCGCTCATGCCCGATACGATGCCAGACAGAAGCGCCATAGCCATAAAGACTGCAGAGATCTCGTTCATATACCAGCCCTGGGTGACAAGACCCCAGACAATGGCGACGATTCCGAGCACGAATACGATGATTACGGCCTTCTGGCGCCCGGTGAAATCGGCTTCGAGCAGCTCGTCATTTGATGCATGCTCTTTGCGCTTCTCGATATCATCAGCGTAAGCAATCGAGGACTCGGGGTTCTTCTTCACCCTTCGAGCGTACAACACGACCCAGGCAATAGCGATGGCGGTCAGCACAACAAGGGCAACAACGCGAAGCCAGAGCTGGGGATTGCCCTGGATATTCAGAATTCCCTGAGCAATCAAAACATTGAAGGGGTTGACCGTCGATGCGATATAGCCAATACGGGCGCCAACGAACACGATCATAAAGGCCGTAATGGAGTCATATCCCATAGCCATAACAATCGGCAGCAAGATGGCAAAAAATGGAAGGGTCTCCTCCGCCATGCCGAACGTGCTACCGCCCAGCGCAAAAACCGCCATCAAAATCGGAATAATCAGGATGTCTTTACTCTTGAACTTCTTAACGATGCGCGCCACGCCGCTGGTGATAGCTCCAGTGGCAGTAATGACCTGAAAGGATCCGCCGACAATCAGAATAAAGGCAACGACCTCAACTGCCTGTTGAATTCCCACCGCAGGAGCCTCGAGCACATCGAACAGGCCTTGCTTCAGGTCAACCTCAGCGCCGTCTTCGTCCGCATAGACCTTTTCAACGGACTCATATGTTCCAGCAACAGTGACCTCGCGTCCGTTGAGCTCCTGCCTCTCAAACGAGCCGGAGGGAACGATCCACGTAAGAGCTGCGGTCAACACCATGAGAATGAAGATAATGGTGTAGACGTGCGGAATTCGTAGCCCACGTTTCTTTTGCACTTCGGCCATTATGCCTCCTTTAGTTTGCAGGTTTTCGATACGAGCTTTTCGCCGGCAACCTTATTATTCGGTTTTCACGCCAGTTGACATTAGATATTTATGCGAATGGATAGTATTAAAAGGCAGACGGGCTTTAGTTGATATATAAGCTCAATTATCGAACTAAATTGATATTTTTTATCAATTGGTGACTTTCAATCAAGAGCTTAAGCCGTCCACCGATACCCACAACATACTCACTTAAACTTCTCCCAGCAGAACGATAATTGACATCAGTCATCATCCGAATTAAAGCGAGCGTTCTAATGCCAATTCATGTCACCAGCGAAATCGGTAAGCTTAAACAGGCCCTTTTATATCGACCCGGTATCGAAACCCAAAACTATCCCGAAGGCCGCTTTGGCCAAGTTTTTAGCCTAAGACCATCGAGCAGCCTATTTGACTTGGATAGAGCCCTAGCTGAGTGTGATGCCTATACCTCAGTGCTCGAGCATGAAGGCGTAGAGGTTCTGTATCTCGACCAACTTCTTATAGAAGCGCTTGACTCGTGCCCCGAAGCTCGAGCATCTTTTGTCGATTCCTTTGTCGATGAATGCGGCGCGATTGGCGCCGAGCTGCAGCAAGCAGTCCGCGAGCATCTTGAACACACCCGATCGGCGCAGGAGCTCGTCTCGGCATCGATTGGCGGCATCCGCCACGGGCAAGTTACATACTGCTTCGACGGCGGGGACAGACTCGCCGAATTAACCGGCGAGGCCTATGCTCCTGACGAGCTGCTCGTAAGTCCATTAAACACCATGTGGTTCGTGCGCGACCCGGTAAGCACCATCGGCTCCGGCATCTCCTTCAACCACATGTATTGGCCCGAGCGCAATCGCGAAGTAGCGCTCTACCAAACGATTTTTAAATACCATCCCAATTTCAAGGACACGCCCTCGTTTTATCGTCACGATTCGACCTTCCATATTGAAGGGGGCGATATCATCAATCTTGATGCTCATAATGTCGCAGTCGGCATCTCTCAGAGAACCGAATCTGCAGCCATCGATATGCTCGCTCGTACCCTCCTGTGGAATCCCGACTCGAGCATCGACGCCGTATGGGCAATTGAGGTACCCGAGCGGAGCCTGTGTATCCATCTTGATACGTACCTAAGCCGGGTCGACTACGATACTTTTGTTGTCGACCCCCAGCTACTCGCGGAATCTCGCTCTTATCAGATTACGCGAAATCGAGCAGAGAATCTCTGCCAGATTCACGCCGTCGAAAAAGGAGTCAAGGAGGCACTGGCCGCCGCGCTCGGCATACCCGAACTTCGTTTTATTCCCTGCGGTGGATCTAATCCCAATTTGGCAGAAAAAGAGTGCACGAATAACGCAGCCAGTGTGCTGTGCCTCCGACCGGGCAAAGTCTGTGTCTATGAAGAGAATCAAGCGACGAACGCTGCTCTTGAACAGGCCGGAATCGATCTTGTTCCCATTTCCATACACGAGCTGACAAACGGCTTTGGCGGGCCCAACTGTTTGTGCTTGCCACTTAGGCGTGATGAATAACATGGCCCAAGGGGATAACATTAAATGCCTTAGAACCCGCGAAGGCTTGACGCAGCAGCAATTTGCCGACATGCTCGGCGTTACCAAAGAAACAGTATGTCGTTGGGAACGTGGACACACCGCCGTCAAGGTTTCGACTCTCGATAAGCTGACCGAGCTTTTCGATGTAACGTTTGATGAGCTCGCCGCAAGTAATAGCGGCCTTGCCTCTGCCGGCTTAAGCTCGCGGCCTGAGAAAAGCCCGAACGTGGCCCAAAACGAAGAATGCGAAATCTATAAAATCGTACGCCGCAACGGCGGCTTTAGCCTTAAGAAAAGTGGGCGCACCTTCGTTCCAGGACCCGTACTTGAAAGGCACCCGGGAGGCTTTCTAGTTCAGATGAACGGCAGCGGCATGTCACGCTGCTATCCGCAAAGCAGTGTTCTGCTGGTCGATCCTGTTGCTAAACCGTGGAACGGATGCACCGTCGTTGCCATGGTAGACGCATCAGCCATAGTTATTCGGCGATATGAAATCCGAGGGAACACGATTGCACTGTCAACGTATTCCTATTTGACAGAAGAACCCGACTTCACTCTGGACAGGCGTCGCCTTCGTATCTTAGGTGTCGTCGTTTGGTTTCAGGCAACTCACGATCTAACGTACTAGCCTCTTAGTCGTAAATCCCCAGGTGCCGTGCTTGCCCACGGCAAGAGCGTCCCCTTTGGCTAGTCATTTAAGAACGTCCCAATGACTAGGTGAATACCTAAGCGCCGGGTTGAAACAAAAGCCCCGCAGTCGGAGCGGACTGCGGGGCTCATGAAGAGAGGCTAGTTTGCGGGCGCCTTGCCCGGCGCCCACGAGAGAGGCAACGGAGTGGAGACTACTCGTGGATTCGGGTACCGGAGAGGCCGGCCATGGTCTCGGCGGCCTTGTCCAGGGCGCCGATGATGCAGGTGCGGCCCTTGCGGGAACGCGCGAACTTGATGGCGGCGCGGACCTTGGGCTCCATGGAGCCCTTGCCGAACTGGCCCTCGTCGGCCAGGCGCTCGGCCTCGTCGGCGGTGATGTCCTCGAGCTCCTCCTGGTTGGGCTTGCCGAAGTTGATGGCGACGTGCTCGACGGCGGTCAGCAGGAACAGGACGTCGGCGTCGCAGTCCTCGGCCAGCAGCTCGCCGCCCAGGTCCTTGTCGATGACGGCGGGAACGCCCTTGTAGCAGCCCTTGTTCTCGTAGTCGCGGACGACGGGGATGCCGCCGCCACCGCAGGCGATGACGATGAACTCGTTGTCGAGCAGGTTGAGGATGGAGTCAGCCTCGACGATCTTCTTGGGATCGGGGGAAGCGACGACGCGACGCCAGCCGCGGCCGGAATCCTCGACGAAGACCTTGGAGGGATCCTCGGCCATGAACTCCTTGGCCTGCTCCTCGGTGTAGAAGGGGCCGATCGGCTTGGTCGGGTTCTTGAACGCGGGATCATCCGGGTCGCACTCGATCTGGGTGACGACGGTGGCGGCGTGCCAGCGCTTATAGCGCTTGTGCATCTCGCGGCCGATGCCCTGCTGCAGGTGATAGCCGATGTAGCCCTGGGACATGGCGCCGCACTCGGGCAGCGGCATCTCGGGGGTGCCGATGGCGTCGTGGGCGGCGGCGAAGGCGTTCTGGATCATGCCGACCTGCGGGCCGTTGCCGTGGGTGATGATGATCTCGTTGCCCTGCTCGATGAGGCCGAGGAGAGCGTGGGCGGTGTTGCTCACGGCCTCGATCTGCTCGACGGGGTTGTTGCCGAGGGCGTTGCCGCCAAGGGCGACGACAATACGATCGGGCTTGCCAAGAGGCTTAGACATTGCTGGAATCCTTTCTGTAAAAGGCCTACAACCCATTAATAACCCGCGTCCGTGCGATACGCGAGTTTATTAAGGTTTATATTCTCTTTATCGCTCATTTTATTCATTTTGAAAATAGCGGAACGGTGAACGGTCGTTTTTGTCCGCTCAGCGTACAGAACTCCAGCTCAGACATATCTACGTAATTTACGTGCGACTTTATTTAAATGAAGCGAGGATTATGTCGGATTATGCAAACTACATCTCTGCTAAACACAAAACGGACAGCGCAATATCTTACTCGCGCTATGCGAGATTCTATGCACTTATAAGTCAAGTATGCACCACTGCAAAAACAAGGGGCTTTTCATCCAGCAAAAGGAATAAAGAAGCGCTCCGAAAAGGCGGCAACAGCCAAGTCCCCCATCCATCCCCAAGGTGGCGCGAGGTTTCGCGGCAAAGCCGCGAAACAGCGAAGGGGACGGAATTCCCGGCCAACTACGTCCTTCATCCGCCCACACAATCCGAGGACGTAGTCGTAGCAGGATCTGAGGGCTAACCTTCGCGGACACTCCGCAGGACGAAAGAACCCCCGCCGCACGTAGTGCGCAGCGGGGGTTCTTTCATGTCCGAGGACGTCCGCGAAGGTTAGCCCTCAGATCCTGCGGTGAGAGACCTAGGCCTCGTTGTACACCGTCTTGAGCTTCAGCAGGTGAGCGTAGCGGTCCATAGCGGCCTGCTCATTCTCCTTGAAGAGCTCCTCGGCGCGCTCGGGGAAGGAACGCGTCAGCGAAGCGTAACGGGCCTCGTTCATCAGGAACTCCTGATAACCGCCCGCGGGCTCCTTGGAATCGAGCGAGAACTTCTTGCCGGCAGCAGCCTCGGGGTTGAAGCGGAAGAGGTTCCAGTAACCGCACTCGACAGCCTTCTTCATCTCGGCCTGGCAGTTCTGCATGCCACCCTTCTTGATGGAGTGCATCTCGCAGGGGCTGTAGCCGATGATGAGGGACGGGCCGTCGTAGGCCTCGGCCTCGTGAATGGCCTTGAGGGTCTGAGCCGGGTTGGCGCCCATGGCGACCTGCGCCACGTAGACGTAGCCGTAGCTCATGGCGATCTCGGCCAGGGACTTCTTCTTGGTCACCTTACCGGCAGCGGCGAACTGAGCAACCTGGCCCAGGTTCGAGGCCTTGGAGGCCTGACCGCCGGTGTTGGAGTAGACCTCGGTGTCGAAGACGAAGACGTTGACGTTGTGGCCGGAAGCCAGGACGTGGTCCAGGCCACCGAAGCCGATGTCGTAAGCCCAACCGTCGCCGCCGAAGATCCAGAAGGACTTCTTGGTGAGGTAAGCCTTGTCGGCGAGGATCGCCTTGGAGGCGTCGCAGCCGCACTTCTCGAGCTCGGCAACGTAGGCGGCGGCAGCGGTCTTAGAGG
Source organism: Collinsella aerofaciens (assembly GCA_030826265.1). Taxonomy (GTDB): domain Bacteria; phylum Actinomycetota; class Coriobacteriia; order Coriobacteriales; family Coriobacteriaceae; genus Collinsella; species Collinsella aerofaciens_AY. The sequence continues at coordinate 6,991 of JAPJOH010000027.1, read as the reverse complement.
CCTCGGCGTCGTTGACGGAGTCGATCCAAGCCTGACCGGCGGCCTTGAGCTCGTCGGACGGACCGTCAGCGGCGATGATCTCCTGCGTAGCAGCGATCAGCTTCTTCTGAACGGCCTCGTAGCCAACGGCCATGCCCAGACCGTGCTCGGCATTGTCCTCGAACAGGGAGTTGTTCCACGCCGGGCCGTGACCGTCCTTGTCCTTGCAGTAAGGAGCGGTGGCAGCGGGGTTGCCCCAAATGGAGGAGCAGCCGGTGGCGTTGGAAATGAACATGCGGTCGCCGGCGACCTGGGTCACCAGACGTGCATAGGCGGTCTCGGCGCAGCCGGCGCAGGAGCCGGAGAACTCCAGGTAGGGCTGCTTAAACTGGCTGCCCTTGACGTTGGCCGCGATGAGCTCCTTCTTCTCGGAGACGTTCTCGACCATGTAGTCCCAAACGGGCTGCTGGTCCATCTCCTGCTCGGTGGGAACCATCTCGAGGGCGCCCTTGGGGCAAACCTTGACGCAGTTGGTGCAACCCATGCAGTCGAGCGGGGACACAGCCATGGTGAACTTCATGCCCTTGGCCTTGGGGCCCATGGCGTCGAGCGTGCGGGTAGCCTCGGGCGCGGCGGCAGCCTCGTCCTCGGTCATCGCGAACGGACGGATGGTGGCATGCGGACACACATAGGCGCACTGGTTGCACTGGATGCACTTGGTCTCGTCCCAGTGGGGAACGACCACGGCGACGCCGCGCTTCTCGTATGCGGAGGCGCCCAGCTCAAACTGGCCGTCGGCGCAATCGACGAAGGCGGAAACAGGCAGGCTGTCGCCGTCCATGCGATCGATGGGCTCGAGCAGGTTCTTGACCTGCTGGGCGATAGCGGACTTGGTCTCCTCGGAGAGCTCGACGGGAGCGGCATCCTCGGCGGTAGCCCAGTCGGCCGGAACCTCGAACTTACGGAAGGCGGTAGCGCCGGCATCGATGGCCTTGTGGTTGGCGTCGACGATAGCCTGGCCCTTCTTCATGTAGGACTTGGTAGCCGCGTCCTTCATGTACTGCAGGGCGTCCTCGGCGGGCAGGACCTTGGCCAGCGCGAAGAAGGCGGACTGGAGCACCGTGTTGGTGCGCTTGCCCATGCCGACCTTAGCGGCCAGGTCGATAGCGTCGATCAGGTAGACGTTGACGTTGTTGTTCGCGATGTAGCGCTTGGCCACGGCGGGCATGTGCTCGGCGAACTCCTCGTCGCTCCACTGGCAGTTGACCAGGAAGGTGCCGCCCGGCTTGACGTCGCGGACCATCTTGAAGCCCTTAACGATGTAGCTGGGGTTATGGCAGGCGACAAAGTCGGCCTTGGTCACGTAGTACGGCGAGCGAATCGGGGAATCACCAAAGCGCAGGTGCGAGACGGTGACGCCGCCGGTCTTCTTAGAGTCGTACTGGAAGTAGGCCTGGACGTACTTGTCGGTGTGGTCGCCGATGATCTTGATCGAGTTCTTGTTGGCGCCGACGGTACCGTCGCCACCCAGACCCCAGAACTTGCACTCGATGGTGCCGGGGGCTGCGGTGTTGGGCGCATCCTCGGCCTCGGGCAGGCTCAGGTTGGTCACGTCATCGACAATGCCGATGGTGAACTCGCGCTTGGGCTCGTCCTTCTTGAGCTCCTCGAAGACAGCGAACGCGGACGCGGGAGGCGTGTCCTTGCTGCCCAGGCCGTAACGGCCGCCAACGACCTTGATGCCCGTCTTGCCGGCCTCGTAGAGAGCGGAGACGACGTCCTGGTAGAGCGGCTCGCCGATGGAACCCGGCTCCTTGGTGCGGTCCATGACGGCGATCTTCTGGACGGTCTCGGGGAGAACGTCGACGAAGTGCTTGATGGAGAACGGACGGAACAGACGGACCTTGACCAGGCCGACCTTCTCGCCGTGAGCGTTGAGGTAGTCGATGACTTCCTCGAGCACGTCGCAGAAGGAGCCCATGCACACGACGACGCGATCGGCATCGGGAGCGCCGTAGTAGTTGAACAGGCCGTAATCGGTGCCGAGCTTCTCGTTGATCTTCTTCATGTAGCCCTCGACGACGGCGGGAAGCTCGTCGTAGACCTTGTTGCAGGCCTCACGGTTCTGGAAGAAGATATCGCCGTTCTCGTGGCTACCGCGGGTGTGCGGGTGCTCAGGGTTGAGCGCGTGATCGCGGAAAGCCTGGACGGCGTCCATGTCGCACATCTCGGCCAGATCCTTGTAGTCCCACATGGCGACCTTCTGGATCTCGTGGCTGGTGCGGAAGCCGTCGAAGAAGTTAAGGAACGGGGTCTTACCCTCGATGGCGGCAAGGTGAGCCACCGGCGAGAGGTCCATGACCTCCTGGACGTTGCCCTCGGCGAGCATGGCGAAGCCGGTCTGACGACAAGCCATGACGTCGGAGTGATCGCCAAAAATGTTCAGGGCGTGGGAAGCGACGCAACGCGCGGAGACGTGGAAGACGCCCGGGAGCTGCTCGCCCGCGATCTTGTACATGTTCGGGATCATCAGGAGCAAACCCTGAGAAGCCGTGTAAGTGGTGGTCAGAGCACCGGCGCCCAGCGAACCGTGAACGGTACCGGCTGCACCTGCCTCGGACTCCATCTCGACGACCTTGACCGGGGTGCCGAAGATGTTCTTGCGACCCTGGGCCGCCCACTGGTCGACATGGTCGGCCATCGGGCTGGACGGCGTAATGGGATAGATTCCCGCTACCTCGGTGTACGCATACGAAACATATGCGGCCGCCTCGTTGCCGTCCATAGACTTAAACTTACGCGCCATATACCCCTCTCCTCTCATATAGGTATACAGGCCCCGGCGATCGCCGGGATGTTGGCGTGATGGGATTTACGCTGTTGCTTCCAATCATCTGGCAGGCAGGCTCAGCAGCAGGTACGTGGCGTGGAGAGAAGACATGCCGAGGCGAGGGGCAGCTGATGCGCCCCACAGACCCGACCGCCCGTCTTGCACATGACCGAGCGCCGCAAAGGCCGCATGCCGGATGCTCCCGGGCACGCCCCGGCGATGGGAAGCGCCCGCAACGGAAATCCGCATGCGGGTTTATTGTACCCCGCCGTTAAGTGTAATTTCGGCAAATATAGGTGGCCGGTAAAGGTTTACCTCGGGTGACTATTGTGCGCCCGGCACCGACGGGCACAGTCCCCTGGAACCCCACAGCAGTTGCGGTGAAATAGGGAGTGTTTTTGCTGTTAACGGCCTTAATCAGTCCCTATTTCACCGCAAGTTATTGGGGGGATGAGTTAGAGGGCGCCGAGCAGGATGGCGTAGGTGGTGGATTCGCCGAGTTTGAGCTCGTCGCCGGGGTTGAGCTGGGCGGAGCGGCCGGGCTCTACTTGAATACACACACTCGTGGCCCCGTTTACCACCACGGTGCCGTTAGTGGACGACAGGTCCTCGACAAACCATGCGCCAGACTCGTCGCACCAGATATGGGCATGGCGGGCCGAGACGTCGTCGGTGATGCCGCCCTCCCCCGTTGCCAGCGCGCCGATCTCAACGCCTTCCTCACTCGGCTGAATCCAGCGCGGGACGCTCACCACGTAGCCGTTTTGCACGCACAGCAGTCCCAGCGGATGCGCCGGCGCGACCTCGTGCTCGCCCGCGACCGAAGATGTGCTCAGCGAGCGCGGCGTCGACGTGTCGCCGCCACGGGTCGCATGAGCGCGGCGGCTCGCCCGACTTGGAACTAAGGCGGGCGTGAGAGCAAACGGCATAGGGAACGAATCTTGCGGATGCACTCCTCGACGTCAGGCAGGTAAGCCCCACGAAGTCACCGGGGAGGCCCAAGCGGCCCGGCACCACTTCCAGATTCTGACCAGGGCGAGTCGTTCGCCGGTGGCTGAAGGCTCGCTCCCACCCAAAAGGGGAGATTCGCGTTGTTCCCCAATCGCTCTCGCATCTTTCATTTTGCTCGAGGTGGGCTATAAAAACTTTCCTGGTGAAAGGCGGCGATTGGTTTCCTTTCTTTCTAGAGGAGCGCGCCTGTAATCTGTTTTCATCCTAAATCAAGTTAAGATCGGACCTTCCAGAGGCAAGTCGACTCAAACTGCGAGGCTCCATGTTGGAATAAAGAGCGCTGTCGAAGTGCCAACAACACAAAGCTTGCCAGTCTCAAATAGAACCTTTTGGGAGTCCGATTGGGCCGCACACCGAATCCCCGCTGGTGGTTTTTTATAGCTGCGCAACAATAAACAAGGTTAATGCCAGTCCAGCATGAAATTGAGGAACGTATGCATTTTTTCTCAGTAAGTGATCGTCGTTACTGCTTCGATGAGGTCACTCGCAATTGCTTTCAGGTTGACCAAGCATCAGAAGATGCGCTTCGCATATTTGAAGCATCGGGAAGAACGGTCAACTCGAAGTTGCTAACAAAGTCACTTGCTGCGAAAGGCTACGACCAAACGACCATAGCAGAACTTGAAGACGACATTGATGAGTATCAACGATTGTCTGAGCGGACTTTCTTAACAAAAGACACGCCTCGAAAACTTAGATCCATCGAACTCCACGTTTCACATGCATGCAACCTTGGTTGTAGTTACTGTTTTGCCGGTAAAGGAGATTATGGAACGTCTCCTCTGCTGATGACAGACGAGATAGCCTTCAAGGCGGTCGACTACCTCGTCGCAAGTTCATCGGAAAACGAAACGCTTGCGATCGTCTTTTTTGGTGGGGAACCCATGATCAACGAGCCGCTGATATGGAAAACGGTCGACTATTCAAAAAGAATATACCCCAATAGAAACTTTACCTATTCTATTACGACCAACGGAACGCTTTTGAATGACACTGCTGTGAATTCTTTCAAGGAGCACGGGTTTTCTGTTCTGATTAGTCTCGATGGTACAGGATGCAAGCACGATGCATCGCGCCCGTATAAGACGGGAGGCGGCTCTTTCTCCGATATCGACAAAAACGTTCGTCGTTTTTCCGAGTCGTTCCCCTTCGGCGCAAGAGCGACCTTAACAAATAATAACTGTAACCTTGTTGAAGACTATCTTCAGTTTAAAGAGATGGGCTTCAGAAGGATTTACTTCTCGCCCGTGAGCTCATTCGATGAGAATATCAAACTCGACGAACACTCATTAAACAAAATCAGGGCGGGCCTAATAGATTTGGCGGATCAATATCTCAAACAGATTGATCAAGGGGAAAAGCCCTTGTTTAGAACATTGAAAACTGCAGTTGATTTGATTATGAGCAACAGGATCGCCTTTGTCGGATGCGGGGCTGGCAGGCGTTTTATTTCCGTGACTCCCGAAGGGGACGTATACCCCTGTCACAGGTTTGTCGGGATGATGCGATTCAAAATGGGCAACATCGTCACCGGAATTGACGAAACTAGGTATATTGAAAACTGGAGTCAGGGTGTCGAAAAAAGAATTGACTGTACGGACTGTTGGGCTCGGTCTTTCTGTGGTGGGGGCTGTAGCTGGGAGGCTGCAGACGAGCACGGCTACTTGCCCAAGAGTCTACACCCTGCATCATGTGAATATAGAAAAATGTGCTACGAGATGGCTTTTGACCTTATTTCCCGCCACTCATCTTCGCAGGAGAAAAATCAACGAGAAGCTACTGTATCGGAATAAGCGGTTCAGCGCATTGCTGTCACCATTGTGGAGGTGTTCGTTCTTCTGATTACCGTCTGCGAAGCTTATTGCTACATTCGCCGAAACCATTCTAGAAATATGGTGAACTAGACATCTTGGTTTGTTATACACAATATTGAGGTTTTTCTGCACTCAAAGGGAGGTAGTCGTGAAGCATATTCATCCGATTAATCCAGGAAGTGGCGGCGAGGCAGGCGTGAAGCCGATGTCTTTTGACTGCCTCTTGGGCATTACTGACATCTGTACTGTTTATGATAAAGCAGATGGCTGTGGTGCATACGATTACTGCGACTATGACATGGATGGCGGCAGCATCTGCGTTGTAGATCACTGTGGCATTGATCAAACGTAGTCTCTAATTGGATTAAGGTGAGGAGCTGTTATGAAGCATATCCATCCTGTTGGTTCAAATGAACATCCTCCCGTTGAGCCTTGTTGTCTTGGAGTTGATATATGCAATTTTTACGACATCGCCGAGTGCCCTGTTGCGGATTGGTGCTATGTCGATAAAGAATCAAGCTGTGTTTTGCCAGCAGATTGGTGCGATCCAGTTGACGAGTAGTTTTGTGGCTAGGAACTATTTGGTCCAATTCAGAATAAGATGGGAACAAATACCAAAATCTCGTGTTTGGGAGGAGTTATGCCATTATTGCAAGGTCTCGTTGGATTAGCCTTTATACTTGCGTTATATCTGGCACCTTTTTTAATTCTATTCTTCATTATCCGACTCTTTCTTCGGAGAAAATAGGAGTGTCACGCAAACATTAGCGTAGCTTTCTTCCAATATGAGCCGAGCATTGGCAAGTGGAATAAGAAGCCCGACCGTTCGCCACATGAAAGTGATCGGACGGGCTTCTCTATTTAACCCGGGCCGCCACCCATAGCGGCTTTCCAAGCGTATTCTCAGTGCAAAGCAATCGTCAGTTTAATCCTATGCGCTGATACCGCATTTCATTTGTTCGGCTCGAATTCTACGGCCTGGCAACCCTCGCACTCTCCGGCAAATGGATTGAACGCGAAGGCAGAGATGATGTGTGCGTGGACATCGAGGCTGCTGTAGGCAACATACTGGGACATGGACCCCCGCTGCGCGTGGTATGCGGCCCGGCATATTCATTGCCGTCCAACCCCGCGTAGTTGCAGCAAAGGGTGGAACCTCAATGCTCAGCTCATGTTGTCCGTGGGACACGAGAATCGTAAGTACACTTTGGTGCGATTCTCACGCTGATACTGAGCCACCTGGAATAAGATACGTCGCGACAACACTTCGCTTCACCTCTGTCTCGACAAGATGACGTAGACGGTAGTGTCGAGAAAGTTGGTGTAGCGCCCGAACCGAAGCGAGTCGGCCCGGCGT
>JAPJOH010000057.1 GCA_030826265.1 Collinsella aerofaciens | reverse complement strand
ATCTCATCGTGATCGCCCCTTTCCGATGCGGGAGGCCGAACGCGCCGTCGCGGTGCGGTAGCGGGTCGCCTCGATAGCGTTGCTGGGGTAATGTATCATACTATATTAATCATTAAACGATAAATAGCGAACGGAAGCCGAGTTGTAGCGAACGGCATTGCGCGGCTCGATTCCGCCTCGATTCTCCTTTGCGCAACTGCGCTTTTCGGCGGAACCAATCGACAAGCCATAATCGAACCTATAGAATAACGGTTGACGACGGGTGCGTATCTGCCGCTTGCCCTTTGAGAGACGGCGAGCGGATGGGGTGGCGCGAGGAGGCTTCATGAGGTTCAGTGACCAGGTGGTCGCGTTCGATTTCGCTGGCATTCCCATGGTCGGCAACATGAACACGGGGTATGCGATCGGCCTGACCGCCGAAGGGGCCGCTGTATGCGAGCGCCTGCTGCGGGAAGAGGTTGCGGAACCCGAGGTCGCCGCCGTCGATGCGGCGTTGCTCGAACACCTGGTTCGCGGCGGTTTCTTCAGCGACGAGAAGCCCGCCGACGCCGTGGTGTCCGCCTACCTGCACGTCACGCAGCGTTGCAACCGGTCCTGCGTGGGCTGCTACTCGTTCGACGACCAGCGCAACTGCCTGCCAGACGCCCCGCTGGAAGCCATCGAGCGCGCCCTCGACGAGCTGGCGGCCGCCGGTCTTGCCACGCTCATCATCTCGGGTGGCGAGCCGTTCCTGCGCGACGACCTGCCCGACATCGTGGCCTACGCGAAGCGTACCTGCGGCATCAAGTCCGTCACCGTGCTCTCGAACGGCACCTGCCTTGCCGAGGGGTCTCTGGCCGCGCTCGCGCCGAACGTCGACTGCGTCTCCATCTCGTTTGACGGCTGCTCGGCATCCGCCCCCGCCTATATCCGGGAAGAGCAGCGTTTCGACGAGCTGGTGGCCGCGGTCAAGGCCGTTCAGGCCGCCGGCATCCAGGCGCACATCATTCCCACGGTGCACAAGCGCAACATCGACGATTTGGCCGATTACGTCCGCCTGTCGAAAGACCTGGGCGCCACCTTGAACTTCAGCCTGCTCACGTGCGCGCCCGATGACGAGCTGGCCGCCCTGCTGCCGGATGAGGAGGCCCTGCGGAAGCTGGGCGCGAGCATCCTCACGCTGGACGGCGGCAAGCCGCTCGCCCTCATGGACGCCCCCGTGGGCCTGAACCTCACGGTGAAGAGGAACTGCGGCGCCGGCTATCGCGGCGTGAGCATCGCCGCCGACGGCACCGTCTATCCGTGCCATATGCTCCACCGCCCCGAGCTGGCGATGGGCAACGTCTTCGTCGGCACGCTTGCGGAGGCGCTGGAGAGCGAGGTTTCCGCACGGTGCCGCGCCCTGGATGCCGCCGACTTCGAGGGCTGCGCCACGTGCCGTTACGAGCGAATCTGCGGGGGAGGCTGCCGAGCCCGCTCGCTGTTCGCATCGGGCAGTCTGGAGTCGCCCGACTCCTACTGCGCGATGACCCTAGAGTTCTACGACCGTTTAGGAGCGGCCATGAAAGCCGCAATAGAAAACAAGAAAGGAGGTGCGTAATATGCTGTTTTACAGTGAGGCCGATCCGCGTGCCACTTGTCCTTATGTTGGATGGGGAGGAATATGCTTTGCGCCTGGGTTTTAAAGGTCGGTATAGTTTAACGAAAACAAGATGACCTCTTAAGGGGTCATCTTGTTTAATATAATTATGACCGTTCCGTTTTCAGAGTCTAACTATTTGTTTGTCAGAATCGGAGGGGTCATATGCTTGAAGCCGATCTTGTTGAAGCGGAAGCGTCAATGAAAAAAATCAGAAAGGTTTGTCGTTTTATCGCCTTAGGTCTGCGGGTCATTCTGTTCGTGTATGCGGTCTATTGGACCGTCGCTTTGTTCAATATGGTTACATCATTCGTTAGCATCGATGGTGGAAGCCAAAATATTATCAGTGTTGTATTGCATCTGTTACATGGGCTTACTATAGCCTCACTCCTCTTGCTCTTTTCATCGATATTTGCCGACACGAAACGAGGTCGCTCACCATTTGCTATGTCGCAGGTTAAAAGATTAAGAATAATTGCTGGTTTGTTACTTCTCTATTCAATTGTGGATTTTGGGGTAACGCTTAATACAATTTCTTTTCAGAGCGGCTCATTAAGTTCTGGTTATGTGTCAACAAATAGCAATGTGATTATCCTTATTAACTTAGCTCCCATCTTTGGAGCTGCAGTTACATTCGCCTTTTCGTTCGTATTTAAATACGGCATCCTTCTTCAAGAATTTACTGACGAAACGCTTTAGGTTGCCGCAATGGCTATCATCCTTGAGCTTGACAGAATCATGGCTGATCGCAAGATGTCGCTCAACGACCTTGCGGATAAAGTCGGCATCACCAACGTGAACATGTCGCGCATAAAAACCGGCAAGATCAAGGCCATTGGCTTCTCCACGCTCAACGCCATCTGCAAAGTCCTCGAATGCGAACCAGGCGACATCCTGTAATACC
>JAPJOH010000056.1 GCA_030826265.1 Collinsella aerofaciens | reverse complement strand
TCCAGATTCTCCTTTATGTATTTGTTGCTCAATTTCGTGGTCAAATTATACCCTTGCTTATCAACTTCATCCGAACACCTCCCACACGAAGGACCTCAATGGCTCGTGTTATTAGGGTCTCTATCAGGATTGTTGTAGCTGAACATGTCGGGAGGCTGCTCGTCTGATTGCTTGGGATGATCCTGCAAGAACTTCCTGAGCACACGAGAAGAATCGAATCCCCAGTAAAATTTACTATCCTTCTGAAGCGATTCATTGCTCGCAAGCCGATAAAGCTCCCTTAGACACATGGCAATCTTGTCATCATCATCGTCGGGGAGGAGCTCTCTTCGTGCCTTTGGATCACCTCCTAGGATTTGCGAGGTAACATTAGAGATACGCTTTTCGGAATAGAAGCAACAGGCGGGATATGCGAGACCAGTGCCCACCCCTGCAACAAATACGCATAAGCAGTAAAGGAAGTCAAAGGAGCATAGGAGATCGAGGTATCTCTCATGCGCCGAAGCGTCACTGCCCATATTTAGTCCGCAATCCGGTGCCACAATTGGGTGATTCGTGGCGTTGTCTAAGGCAACTGTAATCATCATCCCCGAGCCGGCTTCGTTGAAAAGCCCGGCGTTTACAGCCCTAACCTGGCAGTCTCGTATCCAGGATGCATATATGGAGTACGAGCGAGATGGAGATTGACGGTTGACGAAGGGGGCAATTAGGTCCCATCTTTTCATGCGAACCAGCTGCGCGCCCAATTCGTAACAAGCAACCGCCACAGCTAGACTTTTTGAAGCGGAGTCCGCTTTGCTATCATCAATTGCGGCATAGCAGTCGTAGAGAGCATCTGCCGCCTTCTCAAATATCGAGTCGTTGCAATAGCTAAGGGCATAGGCTCCGATGCCGGCAAGGCTGTTGATCGCATCTGCATCATCTTGAAACTCTGCGGCGACCTGAAAAATGAAGCGAGAAAGCTTCTCATTCTCCTTTTGCTCGAAGCAAGCTTCGAGCGAATGCACAAGCGCTTCTTCATCCATGCCGTAAACGAGAGGCGGCGTTTTACCCTTCTCTCCAAGAACGGCGATTATATTGTCCACGAGAGTATCCATTCGTTTGCTCTCGTCTTTCCTCACGCAAACATCGTGCTGCTTCAATATTTCTGCCCACTGTGAATACTCAATGGGCCGATTCTGAGCTCCGTCGCGCCTAACTATTTCGCCCTCGCGAAATACGACAATTTGACGGCCTTTGCCATCTACTGTTTGTCCGAGCTTCGAAAAAGGAACGAGAAGCCCGTCTTCGAGGCTTAACAGGCAAACCAAACAGTATGTGTGTCCATCAACCTCATGTAATTGGGAGATGGCGGTCAAAGGCGCCTGAACATATTTTCTTATTTTGTCTGTTAAGACCGCGCCATCAAATTGCGTCCAGTTGGTATCTTCAGCTCTAGCCGATGGATTTCCATCATCGTCCACCCCAATGACGATGTAACCACCGGGATAACGGTTGCACATCGAAACAGCGTCTTTTACAAAATCGAGCTCATCGATCTTCTTGGAAAAATCTAGCGTCTCCTTAAAATCGAGCTCGCTGCATTCACCGCCAGATTTTAATAGCTCGAAAAGTTTTTCTCTATCGGTTCGTCCGTCTACTACGATCATCTATGCGCCAACCTATCGATTCCCTATGCCCGACAAACAATCTCTTCATTTCGTTCATGTGGGTGGCACCAATCGACTGATACGTAGAGAACGCTTTCATCAACGCATCAGTCAAAAGACGTCCTCCCATCTAAGTTAATACTGGACATTATCCCATCGTTTTGGCTACTTAGAGAACCATCGCTATGCTATCCGGTCAAATCAAGTATTGATCATTACCACTTTCATGTGATTGCCATGGTGAGCGCAAGCAAACTATCAGCTCAAACAACGAAAACCAGTTGTAGCGTTGCACAAGAAAGCACACTGATTGACAAACCGATGCCCGCTCGTCCGTTCCAGTTTGCCCAGACGCCCCTCCCGCGGTGCCCACGTCCCAATGGGTGGGTACCATTTACCCGGTGCACCTGGGGCAACGGGCCGGCCGGTCCGCGCAAGGTCGCTCGCAGAACACGCAACAGCAAACACGACAGAAGAGGCGAACGACAGATGCCGGACCCCGGACGACAGCACCGCGGAAGACAAGCATTCCGACCACAACCGAACAACTCCAGTTACTAGGCAGGCGCCCGCATAGGCGCCTTTTACTTTTCAGGGACTTAGCTCGCAGCTAAGGCACGCGGCTCATGGCCGTTTCGTGGAGGCCCGACCAGCTCGACCCACCTCGACCCGTCTCCGCTCGTGCCGTGCTCACTAATCGCCGTCAGGCGGTTCAATCGTCGCGCAGACGAAAAGGCGCACGGTGTCGTGCGGTGTCCTCGCGCGGTGCCGCACGGGAAGATTGGAGGAACCATGGCACACACAGCCGAATGCGTCGCGCCCGAGGGCAACCAAGATCGCGACGAATGGATGACGGTAATCGAGATGCAGGAGTACATGAGGGCAAGCCGAAACAAGGCATACGACCTCATCTGGTCGGGAGAGATCGACTCGTACAGGCTCGGAAGGAAGCTCC
>JAPJOH010000026.1 GCA_030826265.1 Collinsella aerofaciens | reverse complement strand
GTTGGGGCCAGGCCCGATTTTGCCTCTTGACAATGTCCTGCTCATATTAAAAGGAGGGGCCTCGTAAGGCCCCTCCTTAGGAAAGGGAATCGATTTATTCCACAGCCGTAGATTAATCCTAGCCGCTACTCCATCATATCGAGGACGGAAGGGCGAAGCTCGTTCTCGGCGGCCTCGGGATCGGTCTCGCGCAGGCGGTTGATGTAGCGGTTGTACCACATCACGGCAAGGCCCAAGAAGACAACCACGCCGCCAACGTTGTAGACCAGCGTCAGCCACAGCGGCTGATCGAGCGGAATGGTGCCGCAGATAAGCACGAAGCAGAAGACCACAAGCAGGAATGCAGCAATGACCAGGCCAAAGGTGCGCGAACCCATGCGGAAGCCACGGGGAGCAGCGTCGAAGTTCTTGCGCAACATAAAGTAGGCAAGCAGGATCAGCAGCGGCGGGAGCAGAGCGGTGGCAGCCGTCATGTTGGTGACGATCATGAGCAGGTCGTCGAGGTTACCGGAGCCCAGGGCCGGGATGATCAGGATGGGGACGACGATGGCGAACTGCAGCCAGGCAGCGCGGGCGGGAATGCCGTGCTCGTTGAGCTCGACGATCTTGCTACCAAAGACACCCTTGGGGATCTCGGTGAAGAAAACCTTGATGGGAGCAGAGGTCCACATCATGAGGGAGCCCAGCGTGGCGGCGAGAAGGATCAAGCCGATGGCGCGCGTAGACACTTCCATGGGAATGCCAAAGTGGGCAAAGACAGCGCCGAATACGTCGAAGATACCGGTGGAGATGGCAACGCCGCCCTCGGGGATGAACAGGTTAACCAGCAGCGAAGCGCCTGCATACAGAAGGCCGATGGTCAGACCGGCGATAACGACGGTGCGTACGAAGGCCTTGACGCCACCCTTAAGGTCGTTAAGGAACACGCCGACAGACTCAGCGCCGCCAACGCCCTGGATGATCCAGGCAAGCGTACCGAAGAAGCCCCACGCAGTTGCGAAGTTGCTCATGTCGGGAGCCATGTTAGCGGGAGTAGGAGCCGTAGCGAACTCAACGCCGCCAAAGGCAGCAGCCAGGGACAGGAGGATGAACACGGCGGTCAGGCCGAGAGCCGCGGTCGAACCGAAGGAGGAAATGGAGCCGATCCACTTAGCGCCCTTGGTCGAAACCCACGTGGCGATAGCAAAGACAACGATCTCGATAATGGTGATCCACAGCTGCGAAAGCTCGGCGTTGGCACCAAAGAACACGTAGCTCGCGTAGATGATGACGTTGGGCAGGACGGACGCAAAGAAGAACAGGTTAACGAACCAGTAGCTAAATGCCGTCAGGAACGCCCAGCGACCACCCATCGAGGTCTTAACCCATGCGTACACGCCCGACTCGGAGTCCTTGTTAAGGCCGACGAACTCGGCGGTAACCAGGGTATAGGGGACAAAGTACAAAAGCGTGGCGAAGAAGAACGACGGCGCAGCTGCCAAGCCGATGGCCGCGTTGTTGTTGATGATGTTCTTGATACCGAACACGGCGGCGACCGTCATGCCCAGCAGAGCGAACGAACCAATCGCTCCTCGTTTTTCAGAGCTCATAAGCCCTCCCAATCATCTATTAAATGTCATCTAAACCCGTCCGAGCTGCAAGTGCAAACACGGACGGCGCACCTGCTAAGGGGAATGGGGAAAAGGGAGTCAACAAAGCCATCCCCCTTAACGGCGCGAAGCAAACGTCCAGGCGGACGAATACTACTTGTTGGGGAAGGAATAACCTTCGACCGTCACGTGCAGTACCACGACGCGGGGATCCGCGGCATCGGCCACGACACGGTAGGCCTCGTCAATTTCGACGACGGCAACGCCGCCGGCGGGAATCGTCACGGTCTCCCCCGCCCCCTCAAAGCGCTCGCGATCATCGATATCGCTGTAAGCGCGGGTGCAGGTGAGGCCTGCCTTGGGGGCAACCTCGACGGTCAGGTCGCCGTCGAGCGGAGCGAGCACGGCATGGTAGCGACGGTGACCGACCAGGTCGGCGGTTGCGGCCTCGCGGGCATAGACCCACCAGTACACCAGCGAGTCGCCGATGGAGTACGCCACATCGTGCTGCAGTTCAGAAACGCCGTCGAGCGCCTGGCCGGTACGCATCCACTTCTTGACGGACTTCATCTGAGCGTCGAAATCGGCGCGCGAGTTAAAGACATGCATGGCTTATGCCTCCTTAATGGGTGCCAGCGCCTGAGCCAAATCGGCAGACGTCAGCGGTCGCAGGGACACCTCAAAGCTGAAGCTCTCAAAACGGGTGCGATAGGAATCGAGCACCTCGGAACCCCAAGAGTTCGAGCCAAGGCCGAGCAGCTGGTCGTTGATGTTAACCGTGACCGTGTCGCCCGGAACAAGGTCGTAGACGTGCTTGGCATTATCAATAGCCTCGCAGCTATAGGGCCATGCCGAGAACGAGAACGGGTTGGAAGCGGCGTCGGCCGGACGAGTCACCAGCACGCCATCACCGTGGCTAGAGCGCAGGGCAACCCAGCGGGTACCCTCGCGGTTGGCACAGTCCTGAGGCATAACGTAGGGCGTGAACATGTCGTCGACCGTAGTGCGGTAATGACCGACCGGGTTGGCACGCAGCGAGTCCGGATAGTTCTCGCCCGGGCCGTGGCCATACCACTCGACGGCACGATCGCAACCGGGAACCTCAAAGGAGATGCCGATGCGCGGGATAATGTCCGAATAGTCGCCGTAGGGCTCGCCGGAAACCTTGAGGTCGACGCGACCGCTCGGAAGCACGGTGTAGACAAGCTCGACGCGCATGCCGAACGCGCGGACGGGAGGAGCAATACGTTGGCTCACGGTAACGACGACCGCATTGCCGTCCTGCTTCCAAAAAACCTTGCGGGTGGACGTCTGCATTACATCAATGAAGTTGTCCTTCCACAGGGAGTCGTACTCCTGGGCGTGGTTGTCGACGAGCGGATGCCAAAAACCAACCTGGGGACCAGAGGCCATGACGTCACGGCCGGATGCCTTCCACTCGCTCACGGTGCCGTTTACCTTGCTGAAGGTCAGCTCGCCGTTGAGGGAGTGAATGCGAATCTCCTGCTCGGTCTCCTCGACCGTAAGCTCAGGACGAGTGGGAGCCGCAATGGCCGGCGCCGGATGGTTTGCGATGGCAAACTGGTTTGCGCCCAGTTGGAACATCGGCTCGCACCAGACGTGAGCGGCCATGGTGTAGGCGCGCACAGTCAGCAGGGTCTCGCCTACCGCGGCCTCGTGAATCACCAGCGGAAGCTGGACGGACTCACCGGGGGCAACCGCACCGGGCATGAGCGTCTTGCGGCAGACCACGTCGCCGTCCACCAGGGTCTCCGCCGACAGGCAAACATCCTCGAGGGTGGTAAACCAGCGCTTGTTGGTGACAGTCAGCTCGCCCGCCTCGGCGTCATAAGCCATGCGAACCGGGCAGATGACCTGGCCGTACTCGGTAAGGCCCGGGCTCGGCTGCTGCCAGGGGAACACCATGCCATCGATGCAGAAGTTGCTGTTGTTGGGGTAATCGCCGTTGTCGCCGCCATACATATCGTAGGCAATGCCGTCCTCGGTCACAGCAGCCAGACCGTGGTCGCACCATTCCCAGATAAACTGGCCTTGGATGCAATCCCAGCGATCGAAGACCTCCTGATACTCGGACAGGCCTCCGGGGCCGTTGCCCATGGAGTGACCGTACTCGCAGTTGATGCGCGGCTTGGGGAACGGATGCTCACCAAAGTCGTTCATCTGCGACACACGGGAGTACATCGTGGAAATGACGTCGACGGTATCGGCGTTGCGGTCCTCCTCGTAGTGGACCGGACGACCATCGAGCTCGTGAGCCTTGGCGTACATCGCGCGGATGTTGCAGCCATAGCCGCTCTCGTTGCCCAGCGACCACATGATGATGCACGCGTGGTTGCGCTCCTGCATCACCAGGCGCTCAATACGGTCGACGTAGGCCGGCTCCCATGCCGGGTCGTCGGTAACCAGGGCGATGTTGCCGATATTCTCGAAGCCGTGGCTCTCCATATCGGTCTCGGCGACCAGCATGATGCCATACTCATCACACAGCTCGTAGAAGCGCGGGTCATTGGCATAGTGAGAGGTGCGCACCGCGTTGATGTTGTGCTGCTTCATGAGCTCCAGGTCGCGGCGCATGCGATCGAGGCCCACGGCGCGGCCCTTGTGATCGTCGTGATCGTGGCGGTTGACGCCATGCATCTTAAAGTAGGTGCCGTTGAGGTAGATATGATTGCCCTCGACCGTCACCTCGGCAAGGCCCTGGCGATGCGGGACGTACTCGCTGACCTCGTCACCGTCGTAGACCTCAAACGTAAGGTCATAGAGGAAGGGGTCCTCGGGATTCCAGAAGTGGGCATCGGTCACGCTGCACTCGGCATGGCCGTCGACGCACTCGCCCGTAGCCACCACGTTCTCGCCATCGCTGAGCGTAAACACGACGCGGGAAGCGCCCTCGGCCACCGTATCGAGCGTAATCAGAGCGGCATCGCCCTCGCGGTGCGTGCGGAACCTAAAGTCGACCAGGTGTGCGGCGGGACGCTGCATAAGGTACACATCGCGGAAGATGCCCGATGCCCACCACATGTCTTGGTCCTCGATATAGCTACCATCGCTGTACTGCAGAACCTTGACCGCAAACAGGTTGTCGCCCTCGACAAGCGCGTCGGTCACGTCGAACTCGGCAGACAGGCGCGAGCCCTTGGTCATGCCGATAAACTTGCCGTTGACGTACAGCTCGCCATAGCTCTCGATGCCGTCAAAGCGAATGATCTCGCGAGCGCCGGCAGGCACGGCGGGAAGATTGACGATGCGCTGGTACACGCCCGTGGGATCGTCAGAGGGAACGAACGGCTGATCCACCGGGAACGGGAAACCCTCGTCGGTGTAGGCAAGGTTGCCATAGCCGTCTACCTGCCACAGGTGCGGAACCTCCACGTGATCCCACTCGGGCTCGTACGTGGAGAGTTCCTCGTTGGAGACGGCAGCGGGACCCTCAAAGAGGCGGAACTGCCACGAGCCGGACAGCTGGACAAACCCGCGCGACAGCTCGCGGCTGTACGTTGTAGCGAGGTCGGCGGTCTCGTAACCCATAAAGTACGCATGGGGTGCCAGGCGGTTCCTGTGGGTGAGCGCTTGGTTTTCCCAATCGTTAATGGCGTCCATGGTGATGCTCCTTCGTCATCGTAGTGATTCTTGTGCAACCGGTTGTCCTTATCTTACGGGCGATGCAAAATACTGTGCAACCGGTTGTCCGCTGAACGGTCGATTTGGTCGGGTTAACGGTGCAACCGGCTGTACAACCGCGACACTTATGTCACCCTGAGTATCGACACTCAGCGCAAGACATCGTTCTTAAGCTCGTAGGCAACCACCACGCCCGCTGATATCTCACCCACACGAGACGTATTCGATTGTGGCTTGGTTGCAAAACGACACCGGTCACCGGATACCATGAACGCTGTTCAGGCGCACTATAGTAAGCTGTATCCGCACCAACCCGTATCAGCGACAACATCGACCGCATTCTCCAGGAGACGCCATGACCCAACCAGTTCGCACCGCACCTACGCTTGCCGAGGTTGCCGCAGCTGCCGGCGTGTCGCGCTCCACGGCATCGCGCGCTCTCAACGATTCGCCCCGCATTAGCGAGGAAACCAAAAAGCGCGTCCGCGCGGCGGCCAAGGAAGTCAATTTTGTCCCCAACGCTCGTGGCCGAGCGCTCGCTGTCGGGCGCACGGAAATCATCGCCGTGCTCGTGACCGAGCCCCTAAGTGAACTCTTCAGCGACCCCACCTATAGCGAGTTTTTGAGCGGCATTACCGAGGAACTGTCGGAGTCGTCCTATCTGCCCGTTATCTTGCAGGCGTCTTCTACGCATGAGCGCAACCGCGCACGCGAGCACTTTGAGCGCCGCTCGTTCGACGCCGTGATCGACGTCTCCCCCTACAAGGGCAGCGAGCTGCTCGAGGTGCTGCGCGAGCTGGGCGTACCCACCGTGTTGTGCGGCCAGCTCGAGGGCCACCCCTATCGCGATGTGTTCTCGACAGTCTACTCTGACGACGAAGAGGGCGGACACTTTGCGGCACTCGCCATGAAGGAACGCGGGCGCAAAGATATCGTCGCCGTGTTGGGACCGCAAGACAACCCCGCTGTTGTCGACCGCCTGCGCGGCTACCGTGCCGTCTTGGGCGAAGACCTCCCAGACGCAAACGTTATCTATACCGGCTGGAACAACGGAGACGGCTATCAGGCCATGCACCAGATCCTCGCGCGCGAGATTGCTTTCGATGGCGTGCTCTGCGGATCGGACCGTATCGCGGCTGGCGTCATCACCGCGCTCAACGAGGCAGGCCTATCCGTTCCTGCGGACGTTTCTGTCGTCGGCTTCGACGATCACGAGATTGCGGCGCGCTGTGTCCCCGCGCTCACGACCGTCCGTCAGCCCCTGCGCGAAGAAGGCCACATGGCCGCCAACATTGCGCTCGACATGATCAAGGGTGCCGAGCCCACCACCTCCGTGATGCACATGCAGCTGATCCAGAGAGACTCGCTATAAAAAACTGGGGCAGTCTTTCCGCCAGACAATTGTTGCGGAAAGCCTGTCCCGTTCTGATCGTCGATTATGGGACACGGTTTCCGTTGAAAAGCTCAACCGGAAACCGTGTCCCATATTTATGCCGAATTCCGGTCCCCATTTTCCCAAACACGCCCCTTTGGGAAAGTGCGTCCCGTTCTGGACGTAAATTCCGGGACGCAGTTTCCGCAGCGCCTGTGCAGCCGTATCTTCGCAACACCCGCGCATAAAAAACGAGGGAAGACACGCGTCCTTCCCTCGTTGCAAGCAATATGTAGCCGCTTGCCTACATCAGGCGCAGGCTGACGTCCTTGAGCTGGGCGCCGGAAACGGCACTCGGGGCGCCCGACATGAGGTCGGAGCCGCTGGCCGTCTTGGGGAACGCCATGACGTCGCGGATGGAGTCGGAACCGGTGAGCAGCATGCACACGCGATCCAGGCCCAGAGCAAAACCGCCCATCGGGGGCGCACCAAACTTGAGGGCCTCCATGAGGAAGCCAAACTGAGACTCGGCGCGCTCCTCGGTAAAGCCCAGGAGCTTGAGCATGGACATCTGCATCTCGGCGTTGTGGATACGCATGCCGCCGCCGCCGGCCTCAAAGCCGTCCATGACAAAGTCGTAGGTGCAAGAACCGGCTGCCAACGGGTCGGCCTCGATCTTGGCGATGTCGGTCTCGGTCGGCAGGGTGAAGGGCTGGTGCTCGGCAGCGTAGGCCTTGCGGTCCTCGTCCCAATGGAACAGCGGGAAGTTGACGACCCACAGGAAGTCGTGACCCTCGCGCTTGATCTCGAGTGCGTTGGCCATATGAGAACGCATGCCGCCCAGGATCTCGTCAGAGAGCAGACGCGGGCCGGCGGCGAACATCACAAGGTCGCCGGGCTCGACGTCCATGCGCTCGCGCAGAGCCGCCATCTCCTCGTCCGAGAAGAACTTGACGATGGGGCTGTTAATGGAGCCGTCCTCGCGGAAAGCGATCCAGGCCAGGCCCTTGGCGCCAAACGTGGAGGCCACGCCGGCGAGCTTATCGATCTTGGCACGTGCCCAGGCACCGGCGCCCTTGGCGTTGATGGCCTTGACGACGGAGCCCTCCTCGTTTGCGGCGGTCGCGAAGACCTTGAACTTGGAGTTGGCAAAGATGTCAGTCAGGTCGACCAGGTGCATGCCATAGCGGGTATCGGGCTTGTCGGAGCCATAGGTGTCCATGGCCTCCCAGTAGTCCATGCGACGCAGCGGCGTGGGCATCTCGACACCCATGCGGCCGAAGGCATCGGCAAGAACCTCTTCGAGCGCGCTCATGACATCGTTCTGGTCCACGAAGGACATCTCGATATCGACCTGGGTGAACTCGGGCTGACGGTCGGCACGCAGGTCCTCGTCGCGGAAGCACTTGGCAACCTGGTAGTAGCGCTCGACGCCACCGACCATGAGCAGCTGCTTCAGGAGCTGCGGGGACTGCGGCAGGGCGTAGAAGTTGCCCGGCTGAATACGGCTGGGAACGATGAAGTCGCGGGCGCCCTCGGGCGTGGACTTAAACAGGGAGGGCGTCTCGACCTCCATGAACTCACGGTTGTGCAGCGCCTCGCGAATGGCAAAGGTAAAGTCGGAGCGCAGCTTGAGGTTGGCCATCATCTCGGGACGACGGAGGTCCAGATAGCGATAGCGCAGGCGGGTGTCCTCGCTGGTCTCGATGCCGTCCTCGATCTGGAACGGCGGGGTGACGGACGTGTTGAGCACCTCGGCGTGGTCGGTCAGGACCTCGATCTCGCCGGTCGCGAGCTTGGCGTTGGTGGTCTCCTCGCCACGGGAGCGCACGACACCGTGGATCTTGATGGGCCACTCGGGACGCATGGTCTCGGCAATCTTAAAGGCGTCGCCGTCGGAGTGCTCGGGGTCGAAGGTGAGCTGCGTGATGCCCTCGCGGTCGCGAAGGTCGCAGAAAATAAGGCCGCCGTGGTCGCGGCGACGGCTCACCCAACCGGTGAGGGTGACCTCTTCGCCCACGTTCTCGCGGCGAAGCTCGCCGCAGGTACGGGTGTGCATGGAATGCTCGTCGATGGGACGGGTCTGGCTCATACCAGTGATCCTCCTTTATGGATCTGTGCCGCCCCGTGTCGTTCCGGGCGGCGTCGTACAGATTTGCCCAGCCTGCGTAAACCGCGCAGCCAGACATGGCGTTCTATCTTATCGCACCTGTGTCGATGTGCCGCGGAAAAGTAGCTCCTGCCCAAAGACTTGACGGAGACGAAACAATTGACGCACCGTGGCCGTCGCCCAGGCGCGCCACGTGCGACAATGTGCCCCAATACAACTGCACTCGGAAAGGCCCGCCATGACTGCACGCCTCATCGTTATGGATATCGACTCCACGCTCATCAACCAGGAAGTCATCGACCTGTTGGGCGAGGAAGCCGGCGTGGGAGAGCAAGTAGCGCAGATCACCGAGCGTGCCATGCGCGGCGAGCTCGACTTTAAGCAGGCGCTTGAGGAGCGCGTGGGGCTGCTTGCCGGCTTGGATGAGAGCGTGTTCGAGCGCACCTTTGAGCGCGTGACGTTTACCCCCGGCGCGCTGGAGCTTGTGCGCTCGGCGCACAGCAAGGGCTGGAAGGTCGGCGTGGTAAGCGGCGGCTTTCACGAGGTCGCTGACAAGATCGTGGCCGCCGCGGGCATCGACTTTTGCCTCGCTAACCACCTGGAGGTCGTGGACGGCAAGCTCACCGGTAAGCTGGCGGCAGACATCGTGACCAAGGAGTCCAAGCTCATTCAGCTGCTGGACTGGGCAGTTGAGTGCGGCGTCGACATGGCCCACACG
This sequence comes from Collinsella aerofaciens, assembly GCA_030826265.1. Lineage (GTDB taxonomy): Bacteria > Actinomycetota > Coriobacteriia > Coriobacteriales > Coriobacteriaceae > Collinsella > Collinsella aerofaciens_AY. Next base: position 21,641 of record JAPJOH010000026.1, on the reverse strand, counting down.
GTCGCTATTGGCGACGGGGCAAACGACATCCCCATGATCCGGGCCGCGGGCACGGGCATCGCGTTTTGCGCCAAGCCCAAGACGCGCGAAGCCGCCCCGTTTACCATCGACGAGCGCAACCTGATGCTCGCCATGGACATCATCCTGCGCGACTAGCCGATCTGTCTAACAATTGAATCAGCCTGTCCTATAGTTTCCGAACAATTTTGTCTTAGTGTTCGGAAACATACCCTTTGAGTGCTAGACTTTGCGGCGTCGAAGGGAACATATATGGATAAGCGAGATCTTGAGCAGCTGCTGAGCGATGTTGCCGGCGGATCAGTCACCCCGGCCGTCGCCCTTACGCGCATCCAGACGGCTCCGACCGCCGATTTGGGCTTTGCGCAGCTCGATCTTTCGCGCGGAGTGCGCCAGGGAGCCGGCGAGGTTGTCTACGGTGCCGGTAAAACCGCCGAACAAATTGCTGCCATCATCAAAGCATTACTCGATGCAGGCCAGGAGCGCATCCTGGTCACACGCTTGGATGCCGAAAAAGCCGCGCGCACCGCTGAGCTTCTCGGCAACGACATCGATCTGGGATATACCCCGGACGCCCAGCTCGCCCTGGTGGGCGGCAAGCCCTCCCCTACCGGCAACGGACGCATCGTCGTCGCCTGCGCCGGCACGAGCGACCTGCCCGTTGCCGAAGAGGCGGCACTGACGGCCGAGTTCTACGGCAACGAGGTCGATCGCCTCTACGACGTAGGTGTCGCCGGCCTACACCGCTTGCTCGCTCATGCTGAGGAACTTGCCCAGGCGCAGGTGGTCATCGCCATCGCCGGCATGGAAGGCGCCCTGGCGAGCGTCATCGGAGGCCTTGTGAGCTGTCCGGTCATCGCCGTCCCCACCAGCGTGGGCTATGGCGCGAGCTTTGGCGGCGTGGCCGCACTGCTCGCCATGCTCAACTCCTGCGCCAGCGGCGTTTCGGTCGTCAACATCGACAACGGCTTCGGCGCCGCCTACCAGGCAAGTCTTATCAATCATCTGAGCGCCGGCACGTCCTGCGCCCGCTAAGGAGCATTTCATGTCCAACCATCAGCACGCGCTTATCATCGACGGCACCTCGGGCATCAGCGGCGACATGACCGTCGCGGCCCTGCTCGACCTGGACGCCAGCGAGGAGCATCTGCGCGAACAGCTCGCCACGCTTCCGGTCGGCGGCTTTGAGATTGCCGTCACCCGCGTAAACAAGCATGGCATCGACGCCTGCGACTTTGACGTTCAGCTGGCAGAGGAGCTCGAGAACCACGACCACGACATGGCCTGGCTCTACGGCAACGAAGCAGCTGCCGAGCACACGCACGAGCATGAGCACCACCATCATGATCATGGCGAGCACGAACAAGAGCACTGCCACGAGCATGACCATGAGACCCACGGCCATGGCCACGAGGGTCATCATCACGCCCACCACCATCACCATCGTTCTTTGGCGGACGTCACCGCCATCATCGACGGCTCGCAGCTAAGCGATGGCGCCAAGCGTCGCGCGCTCGCCATCTTTACCGCGCTCGCCGCCGCCGAGGCCAAAGCTCACGGCAAAACGCCCGAGACCGTTATGTTCCACGAGGTAGGCGCCGTCGATTCCATCGTCGACGTCTGCTCTGTCGCCATCTGCCTCGATGACCTGGGTATTGAGGACATCGTGGTCGAGTCGCTCTCCGAGGGCCACGGCACCATCCACTGTGCCCACGGCCTTATGCCCATTCCCGTCCCCGCCGTCGTCAACCTGTGCCAGGCGGGAAATATCGCCCTCACGCCTGCACCGGTCGCCGGCGAGCTCGTGACGCCCACGGGTGCCGCCATCGTCACCGCGCTGCGCACGTCCGACCAACTGCCCTCACGCTATCGTATCGAAGCCGTCGGCTACGGCGCCGGTAAGCGCCCCTACGAGGGCTGCTCCGGCACGCTCCGTTGCCTGCTCGTTGACGTGGATGCATAGCCATGGATGCCCGCAAAGAAAAAAGTCGCGCTGCCATCGTTGCGGCGTTCTCCGAGCTGCTACGCGAAGAGGATTACGGCAAGATTACCGTCGGCGACATCATCGCTCGTGCTCACGTAGGCCGCGCGACATTCTACGGCCTCTTTAAGAGCAAAGACGACCTACTGTCCGAGCTCGTGAGCGACATCTGCACCCACGCCCTCGACGACGATGGCACACCGCTCGACGACCCACTCGTGCAGGTCGAGCATATCCTCAACAACCTCTGGGAGCGCCGCCAGGGCGTTCGAGCCCTCGTAGCCGGCGCCGGCTCACGCGTCTTCGCCGACTGCCTACGCAAGACCATCATGTCACGAGCAGCCGAAACCGTCCCTAGCGACCCAAACGGCCCCGCCGCCACCATGGACCGCAGCTTCTTACTACACCACATAGCCTCAAGCTTCGTAGCCACCGTCCAATGGTGGGCCTGGCACAACTTCCAAGCAGACAAAGCCGACGTAGCCAAAGACTACCTCTCGGCCATAAAACCCCTCTTCAACTAAGTAAACCCCTCATCCCAAAGTTCCGCCCTCATCTCAAAGCCCCGCCCCAACCCAAAGCACAATCCATCCCAAAGTATCGACAACAGCCCAACGCCCCTACCAGCAACAAGCCCCTCCCATCCAAATTCAGATATATATGTTGGGTTGCTTGTACGAACGCAACAAAGACCCCGCAGCTGTCCGCATGGGGTAACTTCCCAGCGCATTCCGCAGGACGCAAAAAGGCTCGCCGCACGAAGTGCGCAGCGAGCCTTTTTTGCATGTCCGAGGACGCGCTGGGAAGTTACCCCATGCGGCCAGCGGACAACTATGTAGCCTTGGACTAGAACATGCCCAAGAAACCATGCACAAACAGCGCGGCCAGAGCGGCACCGACAAACGGAGCGATGCCAGGAACGAGCAGGCCGTACTTCCAGTTGTTGTCGGCCTTGTTCTTGATCGGCAGCACCTGATAGGCCATGCGAGGACCAAGGTCACGGGCCTGGTTCATGGCGAAGCCGGTGATGCCGCCCATGCCCATGCCAACAGCCCAAACGATCAGACCGACGCAGATAGCGAGCATCAAAACGTTCTCGCCGGCGCGGCTAGCGGCAGCAAGGATGGCGCTGATGAACACGAAGGTGCAGATAGCCTCGCAGAAGAAGTTGCGGGCATAGTTGGTGCCCTCGGTGGTGGGGTTGGTCGAGAAGATGTTGCGCTGAGCAATGGGATCGATGACACCATCGGAAGCCTTGAACTCATCGGCATACATCAACCACGCGATCACGGCACCCGCAAAGCCGCCGAGCATATCGGCAACCATGAAGGGGATGCAGCTGCTCCACGGCACCAGGCCGACGATGCACTGGGCAAGCACCATGGCGGGGTTCATGCACACGGCGCCGCCAAAGACAAACAGGCAGACTGAGATGCCAAAAGACCAGGTGGTGATGGCAAACATGTGGCCGGAGCCCTGATACTTGGTGCCCTTGAGCACGGTATCGCAGTGCACGCCCACGCCAAAGATGATCATGAGGGCCGTTGCGCCGAATTCGCAGAGGAGTTTGGTAAGCATAAAACCTTATCTTTCTTGTCGGTTATAAACGATTCGTTTAGGCCGCGTACTAGTGCTGAGCGACGACAACGCCCAGGCCATCGGGAATGACGGCCACCTTGGCATCGGCACCCTTCATCTCAAAGGCGAGCTTGAGCGCCTCATCGAGGGTGTTGACCGGCGTCATGTGCATATCCTTGATCATCCGGTGATCGCACAGGTCGGTAACCATGATCACAGGATGATGCGCCAGGATGCGGGCAAAAATCTGGCTCGTCCACTGGTCGGGCAGGGTCTCGTCCTTAGGACGGTCGATGCAGGCGCGCTCAAACTCTGCCGGATCGTTGTCAGCGATGTTGTGATAGAAGCCCTCGCCACCGTGACCGTCGGCACAGCCGGCGACGTCGATGATCACGCCGCCCTCGGGAAGCGTGGCCTCGGCAGAGCACATGCCCTTCACGGCCTGGTAGATGTTCTGGTCGAGCGGGTAGCCGCCGTTGGTGGTGATGGCAATCTCGCACTCGACGGGCTCAACGCCGGCAAGGCTCTTCACGAACTCGCAGCCAGCCTCGTGCGCCTTGTGGATATCGCCGGCAAAGGAGCCGATGACCTCGTGCTTGCCGTTGAGCACCACGTTAAGCACAAAGGCAAGGTGAGCCATCTCGGCGGCAGCAAACATGTCCTCGCTCACGTGGTTGTGGCACAGGTTGCCGGCACGCGAGTGGGAATCATTCACAAACTGACCGTTGTGGTTGTACATGATGGTCTTGTAGCTGGCGATGCCAGGCAGGACGGACTTGCGGCTACCAGAGAAACCGGCAAAGAAGTGCGGCTCAATAAAGCCCTCGGCAAGCAGCAGATCGCAATCGGCGGCAATCTTGTTGATGATGCACTCGCCACCAGAAGGCAGGGTGCCGATCTTTTTCATCATGCTGTCGTCAGTCGCGACGTGCATAACGATTTCCTCGTTGGCAACGATCTCCTCGCCGTACTTGTTGACGAGTTCCTCATGCGTCGACGGACGATGCATACCCGAAGCAACCAAAATGCGCACGCGAGCCTCGGGCGCAGCAGAATGGATGTGATGCAGCAGAATAGGCATCGTCACACGCGAGGGAACGGGACGCGTATGGTCGGAGCTAATGATGACGATATCCTTCTTGCCAGCACAAAGCTCCTCGAGCGACGGCGAGCCATAAGGGTTGGCAAGCGACTCCTCTACCAGCTCTTCCTGCGATTTCGTGGTCTTAAACTCGTTTTGATGACCTTCCATCACACCCGCGAAGTTCTTATCCTCGAGCTCCAGATGCAACGTCTTGTGGTCAAACGGCAGTTCACATTCAAACAATGACGAGCGCCCTCTTCCTTTTCAACTGACACACTAGATAAACCGTTGGAAGGATACGCCGCTCACCGAGAAACACCACCGTCCACCGACTCATTAACACAACGTTCATATTTGACCCACAACAAAACGGCCGCGACCCCAAACGGAACCGCAGCCGCTACAGTCGTAAGGCGAGAAGCACCAAATGCATCTCAATCCCGATCGATAAGACGCGCGGCGCGAAGCGCCAAACGCGCCGCCAGGACAGACCCCATCCAAAACGCGCGAAGCGCGCCATTCTTCCTTTCAGCCCGTAATCCGCCGAAGACCGGACATCGCAGGGTCCGCCATTAGTTTACTTTTAGGCACACTCCGCAGGACGCAAGAAGCCCTCGCCGCACGAAGTGCGCAGCGAGGGCTTCTTGCATGTCCGAGGACGTGCCTAAAAGTAAACTAATGGCGGACCCGGACGACTACAGGGCTATCGATTACCCCGTGTTCTGCAATCCTGCCGAGACGCCGGTCACAGTCGAAAGGATCAGGCTCATGTACTCGGCCTTCTTCTCCTCGGCCATCTCGTCCTGGTTCATACGCACCTCGCGAAGGGCGCGGACCTGGGCGATGGACAGGGCGTCGACGTAGGGGTTGCGCACGCGGACGGCGCAACCGAGCACGCGGCGGCGCTGCAGCGGCCACTCATCGCCGACGATGGCAAGGACCCACTTACGCGTGAGCTGCATCTCGGTGAAGACCTTCTCGGACAAATCATCGCGGTCGCCCAGGTGCAGATACATCTTGGCGATGCGCTGATCGGTCTTAGCGATCGACATCTCGATGTTGTCGATGAACGTGCGGAAGAACGGCCACTCCTGGTAGGCAGCCTTGAGCTGGTCAAGATCGCCAAGCTGCTCGCAGGCGGTGCCCAGACCGTACCAAGCGGCCAGGTTAATGCGCGCCTGGCTCCAGCTGAAGATCCACGGGATGGTACGCAGGTCGTCGAGCGACTTGGCACCCAAGCCGCGCTTGGCGGGACGCGAGCCGATCGGCAGCAGACCGACCTCGGTCAGCGGCGTCACGGTCGAGAACCATGGCGTAAAGTCCTCGGTGTTCAGCAAGTCCAGATAGCGCTCGTGGCTTGCGGTGTTGAGCTTCTCGGCCATATCCCAGAACTTCTGCGTGGTCTCGGTGTTGGTCTTCTCGACACTCGGGGCCGACTGCAAAAGCGTTGCGGCAGCAACGGACTCAACATGGCGCTGAGCCAGCGTGCGGTTACCGTAACGGGCAAAGATGACCTCGCCCTGCTCGGTAAGCTTAAAGAAGCAGTTGACCGAACCCTTGGGCTGCGCCAGCACGGCCTTGTTGGCCGGACCACCGCCACGGCCCACGGCACCGCCGCGACCGTGCATGAGCACCAGGTCGATATCGTTCTTCTCTGCCCACTTGGCGATGCGCTCCTGCGCGGAGTGCAGCGCGAGCATGGCCGTGGTAGGACCGGCATCCTTGGAAGAGTCGGAATAGCCCAGCATGACCTCCATGCGGCGGTTGGTCTGGGCAAGGCGCTTTTGCACCACGGGCAGCGTAAGCATCTGATCGAGCACGTCGACGCAGCCCTCGAGGTCCTCGAGCTGCTCGAACAACGGGATCACGTCGAGCTCGGGGACATCCTCCTCGTGTGCAAAGGACAGGTGCGCCAGCTCAAAGACGTCGGCCACATGCTGAGCGCTCTTGGTAAACGAGATGATGTAGCGGTGCGCCATCTTCTTGCCGTAGCGCTTTTGGATGGAGCCGATAGCGCGGAAGGTATCGATGACCTCGCGCGTCATGGGCTGCAGGTCGCCATGGATACCGTTCTCGTGGATATCCTTAAGGGCGCGGGCATGCACCACGGAGTGCTGACGGAACTCCATCTCGACCATATGGAAGCCGAAGGACTCGACCTGCCAGATGATGGTTTGGACCGGGCCGTAGGCAGCACGGACGGCACCGCAGGCGGCCAGCGAACGCTGGACGACGCGCAGGTCATCCAGGAACTCGTCGGCGCTGTGGTACATGGTGTCGGTGATACGACGGACGGTGGCGTTCAGGCGGTCGGCCATGACGAGCATGACGGCGCGATGCGGCTCGTGCTCGGAGATCAGCTCGGCGCGGGCCGTGTAACGAGGGCTCATCTCGACCTGATGGTTCCACAGGTTAATGAGCTCGGCCGACGGCTTGCTGTAGGTAGCCTCGAGCGTGAGGTTGCGGCCGATGTGGCGGCACTTGTCCTCGAGCTTGAGCACCATGTGCGTAAAGTACTTGGCGGCGACCTCACGGCTCACCTTGGCGGTGACGTTGGGGTTACCGTCGCGGTCGGAACCGATCCAGCTGCCGGGATGGAAGAACGCCGGGCACAGCGGCGGCACAGTACCGGCCTTGTCGCCCAGCACCCAATCGTCAAAACGACGATAGATAACGGGGATGACGTCGAACAGCGTGTTATCGAAGATGTCGATGATGGTATCGGCTTCCTCGACCGGCGTGGGCTTCTTGAGCGCGATGGGACTCGTACGCACCAGGGCGTCGATCTCCTGCAGCATATGGCGCTCGTTCTCCACCAGGTCGGAGCCGCCCAGACGCGGACGCTCCTCCAGCAGGTTGGAGATACGGCGGATCTTGCCCTCGACGGCCTTACGACGGGCCTCGGTGGGATGTGCGGTAAAGACAGGGTGGAACTCGAGCTTGTCGAGCAGCTCGTTGGCACCCTCGACACCCAGCTCATTCACCAGCTGGTGATAGGCAACGGTAAGCTCGTTGGCAGGATCGACCTCGGTATCGGTCGACGCACCGGCCTCGCGCTCGCGCAGCTGCGCCACACGGTAGTTCTCCTCCGACAGGTTTGCCAGATGGAAAAAGCTCGTAAAGGCGCGAACGATGACCTGCTGCTTATCGAGCGGCAGGCTGTCGATCAAATCGACGACCTCACGAAATGCCACGGCAGTGGGCTCGTCGGCGGTGGGCACGCCCTGCTCGTCGACGGCTTCGTCGGCAGCGCAGGTACCGGGGTTGCCGGCATTGACCACAATCTCGGCTGTCAAAATCTTGTCGAACAGGTCCGCGATCTCGGGATCATACTCGCTAAGCACACGGCGCTCCAGGCGCAAGAACAGCGCCAGATTGTCGCGCAGCTCCTCGGGGATCTCGATCTCGGCGAGACGCTCCCTGGACTCGGCATTCGAGCCGATTCGGTTAACGAGGCGGTTGACCACGGCAGCGACGCGCGCCGCGGCTTCGGGTACAGACTGGTTGCTTAGGTTCTCAGCCACGTTTCCTCCCATTCCTCCTTCTATGCACGTAACATGCGGTATTCATTATAGGCGCTTGAGAAATACTTTCGACACTGATTGCGCTTTACCACACAAAAGTATTTTCTGCATTGCAAAGGTTTTTGCCCTAAATGGTCGTATTTCTCGGTGGGCGGCATACGTAAACGGGGGCATTCCGCATAAAAGCGAAACACCCCCGTAACAATCGCTCTCCATGAGCAGGGCACGTTAGCAGGCCCGAAGCTCAAAAAGATGCGCTACAGGCGCTCGCGAACCGCCTCGACGACGTTGTCCAGATCGGCGAGCACCTCGTCATGGCTCTGCATGTCGCGCACTTTGACCTTGCCGGCGGCAAGCTCGTCGCCACCCAGGACCAAGATGAGCTTGGCGCCTACCTTATCGGCTTGCTTAAACTGGGCCTTGAGCGAACGACCCTGATAGTCGGCCTCGGTCACGATACCTGCGGCGCGAAGCTCCTGCGTAATGGCAAAGACGTTCTGACGCAGCTCCTTGCCGGCGTTGGCGACATAGACGCACGGGGCCTCATCGGCACCCAAATCGCTGCCAAAGGCCTGCAGGGCCAGCAGGGCGCGCTCAAAACCGACAGCAAAGCCGACGCCCGCCGTGGGCTTGCCACCCTCGAGCTCGACCAGGCCATCGTAGCGGCCGCCGCCGCCGATGGAGCCGACGCCGGCGCCAGGGGCCTCGACCTCAAAGACAGTACGGGTGTAGTAGTCCAGGCCGCGCACCAAGGTGGGATCCTCGACATACTCGATACCGGCGGCATCCAGATAGCGCTTGACCTGCTCGTAGTGCTCGCGGCACTCATCGCACAGGTTGTCACCCATCAGCGGAGCCTCGGCCATGATCTCGCGGCAGTGGTCGTTCTTGCAGTCGAAGGCACGCAGCGGGTTGAGCTCGGCACGCTCGCGGCACTCATCGCACATCTCGTCGGCGTGATCGAGGATGAACTGCTTAACCTGCTCGCGATAAGCCGGACGGCACTGGGCGTCACCCATCGAGTTGATGAGCAGACGAAGCTTGGAAAGATCGAAGCCCAGGCGCTTGTAGAACTCCATGAGCATGATGATGCACTCGGCGTCTGCCGCCGGATCGGGAGCGCCGAGCCACTCGATGCCCACCTGGTGGAACTGGCGCAGGCGGCCCTTCTGGGGACGCTCGCCGCGGAACATGGCCTCGGCGTAGTAAGCCTTAAACGGCGTGGAGCCCTGGGGCACCAGATTGTTCTCGACGACGGCGCGCACCACGCCGGCCGTGCCCTCGGGGCGAAGTGCCAGGCGCTGCTTGGGCTTGAGTTTGGCGTCGGTGCCCTCGGTAAAGACGCGCTCCAGGTTGGCACCGCTGAACACGCGGAACATTTCCTTGCGCACGACGTCGGTCGACTGGCCGATACCGTGGACAAACACGTCAACCTGCTCGATCGCGGGCGTCTCGATGGGTTTAAAACCAAACGGCTCGAACACGCCGGCCGCAATCTGCTGCATCTTTTGCCAGGCGCGCATCTCGGCGCCGATAAGGTCGCGGGTTCCCTCCGCCTTCTGTGCCTGCATGGGCAAACACCTTTCTTTTGTATCGCGTCATAGGTAGTGGACATTATACGGCACAAAGCAGCAACGCGGCGGCGCGCCTGACCGAACGAGGGTATGGGGGCTCGTTCGGCCAGACGCGCCGCCGCGGACGAAGCGGACAAGCGGCGATGCGCTTTGGCCTACCTACTCCCCCGCCACGCTCGCGCGCAGCTTGGCGGCGATGGGCTCGGATGCCAGCAGGAACACGAGCATGACCACGGAGCACGCCAGGCACACGATCCAGGTGCTCGCAAAGGAGCCCGTGGCATCGAACAGCACGCCCGAGACAATGGCGCCCACGGTGCCGCCGACCATCTCGAGCGAGGTAATGGTGCCCGTGACCTTACCGAGGTCGGCCATGCCAAACTGCTCGGACGCGGCGATGGTAGGCGTGATGGTGCCCATGCACGTTCCGATACCAAAGCTCACGGCAGCCACGATGGGACCAAGATCGGTCGCGGGGAAGCACAGGGCGACGCAGGCGATAATGCACGCAATGGAGCCAAGGATATTGCCAAAGCGCAGACCAAAGCGGTCATAGATCGCACCGAGCGAAATCTTGGCGATAACGACGGTGACCATGTAGGCCGAAAGCACGGTACCTGCCCACATGGGATCGTGGCCGCCCGTGACGATCTTGGCGCCGTTGACGGTAACACTCGTCATGTTGGTGACCTGGTTGGGCAAGATGGCGCCGTTAACGAGACCCATAAAGAGGAAGGCGACGACGAGCAGCCAAAACGCCGGGCTCTTCTTGATACGAGACCAGCCGACGCTAACCTCGGGCGCCGTGTGCTCGTCCTTATCGCCAGCCGTCGAGACGGACGGATCGCCCGGGTTCTCGCCGAGCGGCTTAAGGCCGATCTCGGAAGGCTTGGTGCGGAAGGAGTAAGCCGTGATGGGCAGTGCCGCCACCATGCAGACGGCAGCGAGTACCAGGAACGCAGAGCGCCAGCCCACACTCACGATAAGAGAGCTCACGATCGGCGAGAGAATGGCTCCGCCAAAGCCCGAGCCCGAAAGTGCGATGGAAATGGCAAGGCCGCGTTTAGCGGTAAACCAGTTGGCGGTCACAAGGCTAATGAGCAGACGGGTCGAGGCCACAGCGAAGCAGCCCGAAACGGCAAAGAGCACGTAGACCTGCCACAGCTCACCGACAAAGCTCATGCCGGCAAGCACCGCCGAGGTGGCGATAACGGTAAGCGAGCCCAATACGCGGCCACTCACCTTATCGGCAACATGACCGATAACGAGCGAACCCACGACACTCACCACGGTGGAGATGGCATTGGAGACGTTGTACTGCGCAAGGGAAATACCCAGGTTGCTGACGATCAGCGGCTGGAACAGGCTCATGCAGTTGACGAAAATCGTGTAACACGTGGCCATGATCACGAAGCCGGAGGCCACCACGAGCCAGCCGGGGAAGAACTTACGCTGCTGGGGCATACTGCTCCTTTTAGACAAACGAATAGCCTGCGCCGGGCGCCGGTAGTGCCCAAGATTGCCTTGAAAGACAAGGGCATAGGCCTTACGGCCATGCCCGCAGGCTTGAAAGGCAAGGTTGGGTGCTACCGGTGGTCGGCGATATAGCCCAAAGCGACGGCGGTATAGGCCGCGGCACCGAGCGGCAGCTCGGCATCGTTAAAACGTGCCTTGGGATGGTGCTGGGCAAAGTGTTCGTCCGTGTCGGTTACGGCCGCGCCCACGGTAAAGTACGCACTTGGGATCTTGCTCGAGATAAGCGCGAAGTCCTCACTCGCCATGGCATGGAAAAGCGGCAAGAAAGCCGTCTTGGGCAGCACTGCGCCCACGTAGCCAAGCGACGCCTGAGTCATGTCGCTGTCGAGTACAAGCGGCGGAACATCCGAAAGCGTCTCGATGGTCGCCGGCGTACGATAGGTCGTAGCAACGCCGTTAACGACCTCCGCGATGCGGGTCTTTAGGTGAGCCATGAGCTCAACATCAAAGCCGCGCAGCGTTCCCTCGAGCACGCAGGTGTCGGGGATGACGTTGGCCGCCAAGCCGCCGGCGAACTTACCAACGGTAAGTGCGACTTCCTTGGCCGCCGGCACCTCGCGGGAGATAAGCTCCTGGAGCGCCAGGTGCACGTGGACGCCGGCCGTGATGGGGTCGATGCAGATCTCGGGGCTGGAACCGTGGCCGCCCTTGCCCTGGAGCGTGATGCGGAAACCGTACACACCCGAGAGCGCCGGGCTGCCGTAGAGCACCAGGCCAAGCGGCGACTGGCTGTTGACATGCATGGCAAAGGCCGCCTGAGGGCGCGGGTTCTCGAGCAAGCCGTCGGCGATGGCAGCGCGTGCTCCCTCAAAGGTCTCCTCGCCCGGCTGGAACAGCAACTTGACGGTAGCGTTGGCCTCCACAAGCTCGGCCTCGCGGGCCTTGAGCAGGCGCGCCGCACCAAGCAGGGCCGTCGCGTGCATATCGTGACCGCAAGCATGCATGCAGCCATTGGTGGATGCAAAGGGCTCGCCGGATTCCTCGACAACGGGAAGGGCATCCATATCGCCTCGGAGCATGACGACCGTTCCGGCCTGCTCGTCCTTGCACGTGCCATTGCCCTGAGCGGCCGCACCGGCACCGATCAGGCCAACGACGCAGGAACCGTCGACTAGCGTGGTATGGGGGATGTCCATCTCGTCCAGACGTGCCTGGATATAGGCAGACGTCTGCGGAAGATTGTTACCCAGCTCGGGCATCTGGTGTAGATCGTGTCGCCATGCAGCGAGCTCGTCTGCAAAAGCCTGAGCTTCTGCGACAAGACCGTCACCGATAGCGGCCTGCGCCGCCGCGGTGGCCTGGGGCGCTGGTTGCGGTTGAAAATCGGACAGAGCTGATGCCATAGAAGCCCTCCAGTAACGTTTTTGCAGCACGCGCTTTGATAGCGTAAAGTGCAAGGTACAACTGTAAGGGCATGACATAAAAATGCCGCCCTGGGAGGGCGGCGCAACAAGTTGTTTACAATTGCGGGTGTGATTTTCGGCGCAAGAAATCGAAATGCGTCTCGCTCAAGATAATCGAAAGAAAGATGAGCGCGAAGCCGGCGAGCAGGCGCGAGGTGAGCGCCTCCCCCATCAGCAGCACCGAGAACAGCACACCCGAAGGCGACTCCATCGAAAGGAGCAGCGAGCCCGCTGAGGCCGGGACATGCGCCAGGCCGACGTTTTGGATGAGCAGAGCCACACACGTACAGCCCACCGATAGAAACGCCATCGCGCTGATAAAGCTCGGCGTCCACACGGACAGAGGCGCTTGGGTCTCGAATAGCAGCGACGTTGCCAGGCTCAGCACGCCGTTGCCCACAAACATCCAAAACGTGATGACGTTGATGTCCATTTTGCGACCGTACTTGGCAGTCACCGCCATCTGGATGGCGAAAAAGACCGCACCCGCCAGCGTAATGACATCACCGATGTTGAATTCAACGCTATCGAGCGCCACCAAGCCAATGCCCGCCAAGCACAGCAGCGCCGCGCCCAGGTTATAGCGGGTGAGTTTTTCGCCGCTCAGAAAATAGCTCGCGAACGGCACAACGATGCAATACGTGCCCGTCAAAAAAGCATTCTTGCCCGCCGTGGTGTGCGCCAGACCGACTGTCTGCAGGGCGTAGGCGGCCCACATAAGTGCGCCCATGCCAAGTCCGACGATAAGGTTGCGGGCGTTGAGGTGCGCGATGATGCGCTTGTGGAAGATGAAAAACATGACCAACGCCGCAGGCAGAAAGCGCACGTAGAGCAGTTCGAACACCGGAATGGTGTCGAGCGCGTCCTTCATGGTCGTAAAGGAGTAGCCCCAGACGACTGCCACCGAAAGCAGCAGGACTTTCCAGAACAGCGGCGAGCGAGCGCCGGCGCCGCGGGAGGTGCCGCCCGCGCCCAGGTCCTCGCGAGCAACAGGGCTATCGGGCATCATTTCGATATTGTCAGTGGCATGCTGGGCCATAGGGCATCCTCGCGCTCAATCTGGGCGTGGTGTCCGCACGCGCATGGCTGCGTGCCGCCTCATGGTCAAATAAAAGCAGGGCGCACCGGACCCCCGGCACGCCCCGCTACTGTAGCAACAACCAAGCAGCCCGTGCAATTCACTACGCTAAAGCATCGGGTTGGAAGATCTCGATGTTCCGACGGCGTTTACGTTGCTGAACTAAATCAATTTGGTTGACTCCAGTTTTTCGATGATCCAGTCGTTGGCTTTGATGACCGGGCGGCGGAAGACGACGCCCAGTGCCAGCGACGGAATCAGATAGCTCGCCAGAATGCCTAGCTCAATCCAGTACTCCATGTGGTACGCACCGGCCATGGCGGCATGCATGGCGTTGATGCCGTGGGTGAACGGCAGGAACGGATAGATCGCCTGGAACACGGGGCCGGTCATCTCGATGGGGAACGTGCCGCCCGAACCGCCGACCTGCATGACCAGCAGCACGACGGCGAGCGCCTTGCCGATATCGCCAAACGAAACCGTAAGCGTGTAGACGATATTGGAGAACACGAGACTCGCGACCCAGCCCGCCAGCACAAACTGCAGCGGGTCGTCGCACTGGATGCCAAAGAACAGGATGTCGCCCGCACACACGAGCGTTGCCTGCAGCAGGGCCAGACCGCCAAAGAACAGGTAGCGGCCCAGGTAGATCTCGTGCAGGCGCACGGGGATGAGCTCGTTGATAAGCTCATCGTCAACCGAGACCTTCATCATGGCCGCCAGCACAATCGAGCCCACCCAGAGCGACAGAATCGTGTAGAACGGTGCCATGGCCGAACCGTAGTTGCGGATCGGATAGACCGGCTTGCGATCGAGCGCGACGGGGCCGGAAAGCGACACGGCCAAACCCTCGGGATCATTGCCGATCATCGTCTTGATCGTAGCGAGGTCATCCGACATCAAGGCGCCGTCGAGCTCGTCCTTAAACGCACTGATCTTGTCCGACGCCTCGCCCAGCTGATCAGAAGCCTTGTTGACCAGCTTTGCAGCTTTGGAGAGGCCCTTTGCCAGCGAACCGGATGCGTCGGTCAGGCCAGCAACAGCACTATCCAGATCGTTCGAAATACCGTTCAGCGAATCCAAAACGCCCGAGATGGTCTTCTTGAGCTCCTTTGCCTTGGCCGAAAACGTAGAGTCGTAGTCAGTCTTGGCGCCCGAGATACCAGCCTTGGCATCCGCGATTGCCTGATCGACCTCGGCACGCGACTTATTAACCTCTGCCATGCTGTCAGAGAGAGACTTCGCGGTGGCCGTCAAGTCCTTGGCGTTGTTGCGATACTCTACAGCAATCCTGCTCAGCGATGTTGCCACAGACTTGAGGCTGTCCTGGAGTTTTTCGTCAGTCACCTGATCGGCAAAGCTGCGGAGCTGGTCGGCCGTGGCGTCGATATCGTCGGCACGCGTGTTGAGCGCCGCCGCGGCATCGTTGAGCTGGGACACTGTAAGGTCGACATGTTGATTCGCGGCATCAAATGCCTTCGCAAGCTCGGCGGACACGTTGTCAAACGAGCCCGCGCTTCCGTCAATCGCGGCATTGATGGCGTCGTTGGCGTCCTTCAGCGCTTCCTTGGAATCGCTAATACCGCTTTTGACATGCTCCATCAGCTGCTTCGTTGACTCATCGACCGTGCCCGTCTGCTTGAGCATGCCGCTCGCCGACGTCAGCGAATCGGACGTGGAGCTCAAAATGCCCGCCAGCGACGAAGCATTTGCCCGAACGTCTCGCAGGTCCTCAATCGAATCGCCGAGCGTCGAGGACAGGTTGGCGATAAAGTTACCCACCTGGTCGGTGCTCATGTAATCGAGCAGGCTGGACACCGTCTTAAGACCGATCGTCGTAATGGTCTCGGTAAAAGTTTTGTTAACCTGGCTCTGGACGGCGCTCGAACCCTTCTCGGTCACGATCTGCGCAATGGCGTTGGCCTTCTGATTCTCGTAGAACTCGATATCGGCATGCTTCACGTCGGTCGAGAAAAGCGTCATCATGTCAGCGCTAAACGTTTTGGGGATAACGACGGCAGCATAGTACGCGCCCGACTTAACGCCCTCGATAGCCTTTTCGCGATTGTTGAGCACAACCCAATCGAAGCTCTCGTTGCCGCGTAGGGTGGCGGTCACGTTTTCGCCCACGTTAACCTCGACGGGGATCAAATCGCTCTCGTAACCCTCATCGGTGTTGACCACGGCGATCTTAAGATTGCCGGTGTTGCCGTACGGATCCCAGCTGCCGGCGATGTTAAACCACGCGTACAGACACGGTACGATAATGAGGCCCATCACGACAACCAAGCCGATCACGGAGCGAGACACGTTTTGGACATCGCGCTTAAACAGATGCAGGATGTTCTTCATTTATGCCTCACCTCCTTTGGAGTGCTTGCCAAGCGCGGTGGTATCTCCATCATTTGTGGCTGTGCTGTCGCTGCCCTGAGATTTATGGTGCGAGCCGATATGCGGCAAGCGGCCCGTGGACTGATCGCCGCCCTTGGCACCACGCTCGCTGGCGTTGAGGCCAAACATGTGGCGGGCGGCAGGAATGGCGGCCGTGTGTTCGCGCATCTCGCGACGCAGGTCCTCATCCGAAAGCGCCGAGATGCGCATCTGGGTATTGAGGCTCGCTCGGATATATTCGATATTGATAAGCCAGCCGCAGATGGCAATAACCGAGATAATCCAAATGACAAGCAGGATGATCTTGCCGTTATTGTCGATATCGAGAACCGTCGACAGGACAAAGAGCAGGACCTGAACGCCCACCACGGCGGCAAAACCGCCCTTGATGTAGTACGGGTAGCGATGTTCAAAGGCGACCGCATGATCGAGCAGTTCGCGACGGTACGAATCGGAATCGAGCATGACGCGCATGGCCGTGCGCAGCGAGTAGCGCTGGCGCGGCAGGTCGTTGGACTCGCAAATCATCATACCGGTCGTGGAGAGCTGTTTATCAAAGAGCAGGTTAAGGTTGAGCAGCAGCGGACGCAGCTGCAGGCCGATAAAGAGCGCCACGATCAAGAACACGCCCAGAATGCACAGGTTAAACAGGTAGTTGAACGAATACATGCCGCCGACCGTCTCGCGCAGCAGATTGATGCCGTAGGTAAAGGGCAGCAGCGGGTGCAGCCACTGGAAGAAGCCGGGCATCATCTCGATAGGGTACATGCCCGACGAACCCGGGATCTGCACGATGACGAGAATGACGCCGATAGCCTTGCCGATATGCTTAAACGTGGTGGACAGCGCATAGATGATATTGACGTAGGTGAACGAAATGGCGATGCCGCCCAGCACGAACAGCAGCGGGCTGACGCACTGCACGCCAATCACCAGATCGCCTACCGTAACGATGATGGCCTGCAACGCGCCCAGGATCACCAGGAGCAACCAGCGGCCAAAGTAGCCCTGACGCGCGGTAAAGCTGCCGATGCCTTCGCGATCGACCTCGAGCTTGTAGATGGCGATAAGCACGTAGCCGCCCACCCACAGCGCCAGATTGGTATAGAACGGGGCAATGCCCGAACCAAAGCTCTTGACCGGGTAAATTGACTTTGAGGTCAGCTCGACCGGAGATGCCATGAAGTCTGCAACATCATCGACGTCGACGCCCATCAGGCCGGCCAGCTCGCCCATGGACTCGGAGGTCTGTAGCGCCGCGATGTCGTTGGCGGCGGTTGCGAGCTTGTCCTGGACCTTGGCAAGCGAGGCATCGGTCTGGGACAGCGTGGTCTTGGCCTGACCGAGCGTGGCGTTGAGTTGCGAAAGTGTACCGCGCGCACTTGCAATAGTAGGCGTGAGGCCAGACACGATTCCCGTCAGATCACCCGAGACGGCGGCAAACGAATCAAGTGCGCTCGAGACCTTCGGCAGCGCGTTTTGACCCAAGTCCGTCTGAGCCTGGCCAAGGTTGGTCGCACCGGTCTGAATTGCATTATTGATAGCGTCGCTGGCACCCGAGACAGCCGCAGCGTCATTCGCCATGGCGCTCGACTGCGCAGACAGACCGTCCTTGATGCTCTGAAGCTTTTCATTCTGCTCGCGGAGCAAATCGATGATCGATACAATGCGCGCGTCAATTTCCTTGGAACCTGTCGACGTGTCATTGACGAGAATTTCCAAGTGCCCGATAACGGCCTTATTGTGGTCGATCGTCGCTTGGAGAGACTCAAGCGAGTTGTCGATACGGGTAGTCGTAGATGCGACCGTGCCCGTCAGCTTGCCAATCGCAGCGTTTGCGGAGACTGACGTCTTGGTGAGCGCAAGGCTGCCTTCCGAGAGCGCCTTGGAGAGCGAGGCGACAGAGTTGCCCGCCGTGGCGCGAGCCTCGCCCAGCAGGTCATTGCCCTGGGAGATCGCCTGCGTCAGCGACGGCGCCTGACCCTGCAGACCGGCAAGTGCCGCATCTGCCGAGGCAATGGAACCACTCGTCTTATCGATGGCGGCATTCATGTCGCCAATCGAATCACGCACTTCGCCCAACGTATCGGAAGCCTCTGATACCGAACCGGCCAACGAATCCTGAGTCTGGGTTGCCTTGTCCTTTAAATCGACTCCGGCATCCTTGGCAATACTGGCAACGGTCTCGCCCACCGTGGAGACAAATTCCGAGTTGATCTGCTCCTCGATGGTGTTTGCACCGGTGTCGGTAACCTTGGGCGCAATAGCGCTCTTCTTCTCATTGACGTAGTACGTAAGCTTGGGCTGATGGTAGTTGCCGTCGAGCATCGAAACCAGGTTATCCGAGAAGTTCTTGGGGACTACGATGGCCGCATAGTACTCACCGCTCTCGACGCCCTCTTTGGCATCGGCCGCAGAATCGACGAAGGTCCAGCCCAGCTGATCGTTCTCCTTGAGCTGATCGACGACCTGATCGCCCGCGTTGAGCTCGCCCACCAGGTCGTTTTGGGTGCCCCGATCGTTGTTGGCGATGGCAATCTTGATGCCCTGGGTGTTTCCGTACGGATCCCAGTTGGCCACGATGTTGTACCAGGCATACAGCGAGGGAATAACGCACACGCCAAGGGTAACCACCAAGGCGACGGGGTTCACAAGCAGTCGCTTAATGTCGCGCTTAAATATCGCAAAGGACACCTTTGCATTGGATAGTTTGCTGCCGAGGCTCACGCTTGGACCATCCATCCTGTCGTTGAATCGAATCGTACTATCGACAACCATTGTAGTAGGCGCTTTAACGTCTCAAAGCACAATGGTGTTGAGTTTTGCGGATAGCAATATACTACGAAGATGAGTTAACGTACAGTTGTACAGTATCTTAAATTCCCGCTGCTCACAAAACCACAACCCGCACAAATTAGCAATTCAAATAGTCATCGGGGACGTTCTTAAACGACTAGTCAAACAAAAACGTCCCCAATGACTACTTAGGACCACGGCAACGTCGATGTTTTGGCAATGCCAGCGAGCGGGCGCCAGAGCGAACAAATTGGCATGAAAAGAGGACGGCATAGACCTTCTGGTCATGCCGTCCTCTTTGAATGACAAGTTGTCGCTCTGGCGCCCGCGCAGCGTCGACTGGTCCGCCGGTCGTTATAAAGGCGGACCTGAGGGCAGCGTCGAGCCGTTACGCGGTTCGTAGAACCGCGTAACTACCTAACTACATCAAGTTGCAAACAGCCGCCGCGAAGGCAACGGGGTCCTCGGGCAAAATGCCCTCGACCAGCAGAGCCTGGTCATAGAGCAGACCGGAGTACTGCTTGATCTTGTCGGCGTCGCCTGCCTTCTGGGCAGCGACAAGCTTGGCAAAGACCGGGTGCTTGGCGTTGAGCTCGAGCACGCGTTGGCTCTTGGGCATGCCGTCGGGCGCGCCCTCGGGTCCTTTCTGGAGCACCTTCTCCATCTCGAGCGAAAGTGGGCCCTCGGTGGTGATGCAAGCGGGGGCATCGGTCAGGCGCGCGGAGACGGCAACTTTCTCGACCTTGTCACCGAGCGCCTCCTTCATTGCGCTAAAGAGATCCTCGTTCTCCTTGGTGGCGTCCTCGGCCTCCTTCTTCTCGTCCTCGGTCGCCAGATCAAGATCGCCAGTCGCAACGTTCTTGAGCTCCAGATGACGATCCTCGACCTCGGGCTCGGCACCGTCGGCCACGGCCTTTTCGGCAGCCTCGCGGGCAGCATCGTCCTCGTAGATCTTGGGCATATCGGCGGCAACGTACTCACGCATAGCCTGGAACGTGAACTCATCCACATCCTGCGTCAGCAGCAGCACGTCATAGCCGCGGTCGAGCACGCCCTTTACCACGGGCATCTTGGCCAAGCGCTCACGCGAATCGCCGGCGGCGTAGTAGATGGCCTTCTGATCCTCGGGCATGCCCTTGGCATACTCGGCCAGGGTAATCATCTTCTGTTCCTTGGCAGACCAGAACAGCAGCAGGTCGGCAAGCTCATCGGCCTTCATGCCATAGCTCGAGTAGATGCCGTACTTAAGGCCGCGGCCAAAGTTCTCAAAGAACTTCTCGTAGGCCTCGCGGTCGTTGTCGCGCATATCCTCAAGGTCGGCGGTAATCTTCTTTTCCACACGCTTGGCGATGGCCTTGAGCTGACGGTTCTGCTGCAGCGTCTCGCGCGAGATGTTGAGCGACACGTCGGCGGAATCCACGACGCCGCGGACAAAGTTGTAGTAGTCGGGCAGCAGGTCGTCGCACTTCTCCATAATCAGGACGTTGGAGCTGTAGAGCGACAGGCCCTTCTCGTAATCTTTGCTGTACAGATCGAACGGCGCGCGACCTGGCACAAACAGCAGTGCGTCGTACTCGAGCGTACCCTCGGCGTGGAAGCTGATGGTGCGCGCCGGATCGTCAAAGTCGTGGAACGTGGACTTGTAGAACTCGTCGTAGTCCTTCTGCTCGACATCGGAGCTGCGCTTCTTCCAGATCGGCGTCATGGAGTTGACGGTCTCAAGCTCCTGGTAGTCCTCGTACTCGGGCTTGTAATCGTCGCCGGCGTCCTCGGGCTTGGGTTTCTGGCGGCTCTTGGACACCATCATCTGAATCGGGTAGCGCACATAGTTGCTGTACTGCTGAATCAGGCTCTTGAGGCCCCACTCGGTCAGGAAGCGATCGTAGGTCTCGGCCTCGCCGTCGGCGTCGAGCTTCTCGTTCTCGCGCAGCGTCAGGATGACATCGGTACCGTGCTCGGCGCGCTCGCCGTCCTCGATGGTGTAGCCCTCAAGACCGTCGGATTCCCACACATGGGCGACATCCTCGCCGTAGGCGCGGCTGACGACCTTCACATGGCTGGCGACCATAAAAGCCGAGTAGAAGCCCACGCCAAACTGGCCGATGATGTCGACATCCGAACCCTGCTGCTCGGCGTTCTCGGTCTTAAACTCCTCGGAGCCGGAATGAGCGATAGTGCCTAGGTTGCGCTCGAGCTCCTCGGCGGTCATGCCAATGCCGTTATCCGAGATGGTAATGGTGCGGGCGTCTTTATCAAAGGAGACGCGAATGGCCAGGTCGCCCTGGTCGATCTTGACGCTCGGGTCCTGCAGACTCTTAAAGTTGAGCTTGTCGACGGCGTCGCTCGCGTTAGAGATAAGCTCGCGCAGGAAGATTTCCTTATTGGTGTAGATGGAGTTGATCATGAGGTCGAGCAGTTTTTTGCTCTCGGTCTTAAATTGACGCATGTGCAGTCCTTTCGCGCTACCCCCGTCCGCAAAAACGGCCCGGTCGCCCGAGCCGAATCGCAGACCTGCTATGTTCAGACTTAGATTTTATAACCCATTAGCGCGCATATATACATACGGAATCGAAAAACTGTATGTCTAAGCGCTCCGATGCGCCAATTGCCAAGGAGCGTCCCCAACTGCCGGCAGAGACGATATGAGCAGGACATAAAAACATTGAGAGCCCCTGCTG
>JAPJOH010000025.1 GCA_030826265.1 Collinsella aerofaciens | reverse complement strand
AAGAGAAGAGGCGGGGCATGCCCCGCCTCTTACACCACATCTCTGCGCGCTACCATGCAGGGGCCTTCGATTGCAGAATACTCGCAAAAATGCACGTCGCCACCGCCCCCACATGGCGCGAAGCAAAACAAAAGGGCGACCTTCCTTTCCGGCGCACTCCGCAGGACGAAAGAACCTCCGCCGCACAAAGTGCGCAGCGGAGGTTCTTTCATGTCCGAGGACGCGCCGGAAAGGAAGGTCGCCCTCGGGCCGGACAGCTAAGACAGCTTACGCGACGGTGTAAACCCAGTTGTGCTTGTCCTCGACAGCACCAGACTGGATACCAGTCAGGGTCTCGCGGAGCTTCTTCATCACAGGGCCAATCTCGGTGTAGCCAGCCGGGAAGGTCACAGTCTCGTCGGCGCCGTAAACCTTGTTGTCGATCTCGCCAACCGGGGAGATGACGGCAGCGGTGCCGCACAGGCCGCACTCCACAAAGGTGCCGGCCTTGACCTCGGCCCACTCGACGGGACGCTGGTCGACGGTCATGCCCAGGTCCTGAGCAACCTGAACGAGCGAACGACGGGTGATAGAGGGCAGGATGGAGTCGGTGTGCGACTGAGGAACGACGAGGGTGCCGTCCTCCTTCACGAACAGGACGTTGGCGCCGCCGGTCTCCTCGACATAGGTGCGGGACTCGGAATCGAGATACAGGTTCTCGGCATAGCCCTCGCGGTGAGCCTCCATCGTGGGCTTGAGGGACATGGCGTAGTTCAGGCCGGCCTTGATGTTGCCGGTGCCATGCGGTGCTGCACGGTCATACTCGGAAACGCGCAGCTTGACGGGCTTGAGGCCACCCTTAAAGTACGGACCGACCGGGGTCACGAGAATGCGGAACGTGTACTCAGGAGCGGGAGCCACGCCGATCACGTCACCGGAGCCGATCATAAACGGACGCACGTACAGGGTCGCGCCGGAACCGAAGGGCGGAACCCAGGCGGCGTTGGCAGAAACGACCTGCTTGACGGCCTCAACGAACTTGTCCTTGGGAAACGGGGGCATCTCGAGGCGCTGGGCAGAGTTATACATACGCTCGGCGTTCATGTCGGGACGGAAGCAGACGATGCTGCCGTCCTCGGCGGTGTAGGCCTTCAGGCCCTCAAAGACCTCCTGGCAGTAATGGAAGATACCGCCGCACTCGGAGACATGCAGGGTGTGATCGGTGGTCAGGCCGCCCTCGTCCCACTCGCCATCCTTCCAATGAGCCTCGTAGCTGTAATCGGTCTTCATGTAGCCAAAGCCGAGGCTACCCCAATCGATATCCTTCTTCTCGACAGTCATATGTCGCTCCTTACATACACAGTTGCATACTCGCGAACCCGCACGCAAGGACCGAGGCCGACCGCGTCGCAACGTCGCACGCCCGGAGCGTAGAGCCGGACGGGACACGCAAACGGCATCAAAGCCGATGGCACGTCGATTCGCATGCACGAGATTGTACTCCGCACGCGCGTCGGATAAAACGTTTTTCTTTAACTAACTAAAGTATTTTCATTTGACCGAAGCTAAAGAGGCCCGCCACCGTAAGCGGTGACGGGCCTCAACTGTACGGTCTGCGCGCTGGCTCGAGCTAGGCGTTCTTTTTGCCCAGCTTAGCCTTGACCAGACCGACCACGGTCGGGATGATCGACACGGCAACGATGCCAACGATTAGCAGCTCAAAGTGCTCCTGTACAAAGGGAATGCCACCAAAGAAGTAGCCCAGCAGTGTAAAGAGCGTTGACCAGGTAATGCCACCCAGCACGTTAAAGATGACAAAGTTGCGCCAGTGCATGCCGCCCATACCGGCAATAAAGGGCACAAAGGTGCGGATAAACGGGAAGAAGCGACCCAGGAAGATGGCCAGGTGACCCCACTTGTCCAAGAAGTCCTCGGACTTTTTGATGCGCTCGGGCGTCATGGCCTTGACCTTGCCCGAAGCGATGATCTTGCGGCCAAAGAAGTGACCGATCATAAAGTTGCACTGATCGCCCAAAATGGCAGCGGCCCATGCGGTGGCCAGAAGCGCCACGATGTTAAAGCCGCCGTTGTGGGCAAAGAAACCCGAGGCGAACAGCAGCGAATCACCGGGAAGGAACGGGAAGAACACCACGCCCGTCTCGATAAAGATGATCAGGAATACGCAGCCGTAGGCCATAAGCGGGCCGGCGGCGATCCAGCTGGCAATCGCGGTGCGCGGGTCTTTGAGCAGCTCGGCAATAAAATTGATGAAACCCATGAAGTAAAACCTCTCAGTTGTGGGCGCGGATACGTCCAAGTTGACCAGTATACGGTTGCGGTGCCCCCTCGTGCGCAACCCCACAAAAGCATGACTCCATTACCAGCAAGTTTGCATAACTGACACTTGTAGCGCAAAGCCGCCAAGATTGTCCTTTTTAATCCCTAGCGAATCGCTATACTTTATTGAATCGCATTGCCATGGCGCTAAGGGAGGGCGGCCGGTGAGCTTTATCAATACCATTCGCGAGGACATCAAGACCGTCCAGGCGCAGGACCCCGCCGCGCAAAACGGTCTGGTCATCTTCCTTTCCTATCCTGGCCTGCACGCCAAGTGGAACCACGTGCCCGAGCACTGGCTGTGGGAGCACGGTCATCGCTCGCTCGCCCGCGTGCTCTCGCAAATCACCCGCCACATCACCGGCGTCGAGATTCACCCTGCCGCGCAGATTGGCAAGCACTTCTTTATCGACCACGCCATGGGCGTCGTCATCGGCGAGACCACCATTGTGGGCGACAACTGTGTGCTCTACCAGGGCGTCACGCTCGGCGGCACCGGCAACGAGACCGGCAAGCGTCACCCCACCCTGGGCAACAATGTCACGGTGGGCACGGGCGCCAAGGTGCTCGGCAACATCCGCATCGGCAACAACGTCAAGATCGGCGGCAACTCGGTCGTCGTTAAGGACGTCCCCGACAACTGCACCGTCGTGGGCGTGCCGGGACGTATCATCAAGCGCAACGGTTGCCGTGTGTTCGAGGAGAGTTTCGACGCCAAGCAGCATCGCGAGTACATGCCCGATGACGCCGCCGAGCAGTCCGCCCTCAACCGCCAGGGCATCACCGAGAATGCCCGCCGCGTCAAGGAACTCGAGCGAGAGGTGGCCGAGCTCAAGGCCCTCGTCGCCAAGCTCGTGGACGAACGCTAGGAACGCAAGCGGCACAAAATGACATCGGCATCAACGCAAAGGCGCGCCAGGGAATTCATCCCCGGCGCGCCTTTTTTCGATGTGACATGTGGGACTGTCCCTTTGTCACATTATGCGAACTGGCTCAGATAGAGGTCGGCATAAGCGCCCTCGGCTGCGAGCAGCTCCTTATGCGTGCCCTGCTCGATAATGTTGCCGTGGTCCATGACCAAGATCAGGTCGGCGTCCACGATCGTCGACAGGCGATGCGCGATCACAAAGCTCGTGCGCCCGCGCATAAGCGCGTCCATGGCGCGGCCGATAGCAAGCTCGGTGCGCGTGTCCACGCTTGAGGTCGCCTCGTCCAGGATGAGAATCGCCGGGTTGTTGAGCAGCACGCGCGCAATGGTCAGCAACTGGCGCTGGCCCTGGCTGATGCTTTCGGCATCGTTGGCCACGCGCGTGTCGTAGCCCTGCGGCATGGTGCGCACAAAGAAGTCAACCTGGGCGGCGCGCGCAGCCGCAACAATCTCCTCGCGCGTTGCCTCGGGGCAGCCGTAGGCGATGTTCTCGGCAATCGTGCCGTCGAACAGCCAGGCGTCTTGCAGCACCATGCCAAACTGCTGACGTAGCTCGCCGCGATCCATGCGGCTCGTATCCACGCCGTCGAGCGTAATACGCCCGCCGTCAATCTCGTAGAAGCGCATGAGCAGGTTGATGAGCGTCGTCTTGCCTGCGCCCGTGGTTCCCACCACGGCAATCTTCTGGCCCGGCTCGGCGGTAAACGACACGTCGCGCATAAGCGGCTTGTCGGGCGAATAACCAAAGCGCACGTGCTCAAAGGAGACGCGACCCTCAACGCGACCCGGCAGCTTGGCGGCCTCGTCCGGCAGCGGATCGGCCTCCATCTCGGGCTCATCGAGCAGGTCGAACACGCGCTCCGCACTCGCCAGCGCGCTCTGCAGCGAGTTAAAGGTAAACGACAGCTGCGTCATGGGTTCGGACGCCTCGTAAATAAACTGGAAGAACGCCTGGAACACGCCGACGGTCATGTGACCGGCAACCAGCATGCTGCAGCCCACAAGCGCAATAACGATCTGCGCCAAACGGCCGATAAAGCGCACCGCGGGGCCGACGGCATTGATCATAAAGTCGGCCTTGGTGCTCACGCGCGCCAGCTCGCCCGAGGCCTGGTGCACCTCGGCAGAGCTCTGGTGCTCGCGGTTGAATGCGCGAATCACCAAACGGCCCGAATAGCCTTCCTCGACCGCGCTCGTAATCTTGGACACCCACTCCTGGCGCTCGCCCGTCACATCGTGCGTGCGGCGCGAAACGACCTTCGTCACCAGCAGCGACAGCGTCATAAAGAACAAAAAGACGAGCGTGAGCGGCACGCTAAACACGAACATCACGATCACAGCGCCCACCACGGTACCGATCGACACCAGAAGCTGCAGCAAGCCGCGCTGCATGCTCTCGGACATCTTGTCCAAGTCGTTGGTCGCACGGCTGACGACCTCACCGGGACGATGCGCGTCAAAGAAGGCAAGCGGCAGACGGTTGAGCTTTTGCGCGATGCGGTTGCGCAGGCGCAGATTGAGACGCTCAGCGACGCTCGACATCAAAAAGCTCTGGAGCGCGTAGAACGAGGCAGCGGCCGTCCAAATCATAAAGTAGATGAAGATGGTCCTGCCGCAGTTCTCCCAGGTGATGTTGAAGGTGGTATCGTTGGCAAACGCCACCTGAATGTGGCCCCACAGCTCATCGATCACGCGGGCGCTATATGCCGGCGCGGCGGTGTTAAAGATGGCATAGAACACAATGCTCGCGAACACGATATAGAAGCGCCAATGGTCGCCGGCAGCCTCGCTCCACAGGCGGCGCACCGTCGCCCAGGTGTCGCGGGGTTTCTCGTCCTCGTCCTCGTCGTCCACATCGCGCATGCGCTCTGCCTCAGCGCGGGCGCGCTCGTCCTCGGCGCGCTCGTTTTCCTCGTAGAGCGCTTGGCGGCGAGCCTCGCGCTCGGCTGCAGCCTTGGCGGCGTCATCCAGCTCGGATGCCACGGCAGCCGTTTCCTCGACCAGTACCGCGGCAGCGGCGTCATCAACGCCGCCCTGCTTCTTGAGCTCCTCGGTCATGCTACTCACCTCCCTTCATCTGCGATTCCGCGATAGCGCGGTACACCTCGCAGGTTTCCATGAGCTCGTCGTGCGTGCCTAGGCCCACGATCTCGCCGTCTTTGAGCACCACGATCTGATCGGCATGCAAAATAGTCGAGATACGTTGCGCGATGATGAGCACCGCGGCATCGCGCGTCTCGTCCTGCAGCGCATGGCGCAGGGCGGCATCGGTCTTAAAGTCCAGGGCCGAAAAACTGTCATCGAAGATATATAGATCGGCATGCTTCATGAGTGCGCGGGCGATCGCCAGGCGCTGGCGCTGACCGCCCGAGAAGTTCGTGCCGCCCTGGGATACCGGAGTATCGAGCCCCTGGGGCTGATCGAGCACAAAGGTGCTCTGGGCAACCCGGAGCGCATGAAGCATGTCGGCCTCAGTCGCGTCTTCGTTGCCAAAGCGCAGATTGCTTGCTACGGTGCCCGAGAACAGCCATGCCTTTTGCGGCACATAGGCAATGCGCCCGCGAATCTCGTCTTGCGAAAGGTCGTGCAGATCAACGCCGTCCAGGCGAATGGCGCCCTTGGTGGCATCGTGGAAGCGCAGCAGGAGCTTGGCCACCGTCGATTTGCCCGAGCCCGTCGAGCCGACGATCGCGGTCGTCTGACCGCGGCGACAGGTAAAGCTCAGATTGCACAGCGTGTCCTCGTCGGCGTCGTCAAAACGAAACGACATATGATCGAACACGGCGACCGCGTCGGCTCCGTCTGCGGACTCAGGCGCCCCGTCGCCCAGCGTAGCCTTGCCGTCCACGATGCTCGGCTCGATTTCGAGCACCTGCTGCGCACGGTTGAGGCACGCCGCGGCGCGCGGAAGCGTCAGAATCACCATCTGCGCCATCATCACAAAGAAAAGAATCAGGATCGCGTATTCCAACACGGCCGAAATGCTGCCGATTTGCATGGCGTGGACGCCCACGCGGTTGCCGCCCACCCACAGCACCGCCACCTCGGCGATATTCATCAAAAAGAAGCTGGAGCTGTCGAGACCCACAAACAGGTGGTTGACCTTGATGGCGTTGGCCGCGTAATCGCTAAACACCTCGTCCAGGCGCTGCTCCTCGTGGCGCTCCTTGTTAAATGCGCGGATGACGCGCACGCCCACGATGTTCTCGCGCAGCACCACGTTCATGCGGTCGATAAAGCTCTGCAGGCGCATAAAGATCGGCGCGGCGTTAGCCACCGTAAAGACCGCCGCCACCAGCACGATCGCAACGACCACACCAAGCAGCGTGCCCATGGCGGGATCGATGAACCAAGCAAAAATGATGCCTGCCACGGCCAAGAACGGCACCGGCAGCACCAACTGAATCGTCTGAAGGACAGCTTGCTGAATCACGTTGATGTCGTTGAGTGAGCGCGTGATCATCGAACCCGTGCCAAAGCGCTCAAAGTCGCTGGCGGACAGCTCGAGCGACTTGTCGTACACGGCATTGCGGATATCGCAGGCCACGTTGGCGGCCAGGCGCGCCGAAAGATAGCAGCCCAACACCGTGCCGCCGCTGGCCATGCCGGTCGCGATAAGCATGTACAGGCCGTTGCGTAAAATATAGTCGATGTCGCCCGTGGTAATACCGGTGTTGACCATGTTCGCCAGCATCGTGGGAACCAACAGCGTACCGACGTTATCTATCAGCACCGCAAACAGCGTCACCGCAATCAGACCGCGGTACGGCCTCATAAACCTCATTAAGAGTCGCATGTGTCCCCCTCGCCCTTATCGTCAGCCTCGTTCTCGGCGGCCACTTGCCGTTTAAATGCCTCGCACTCTTCGTTAAGAACATGGGAGAACTTACCGACCAAGCGCATGATCTCGCGCTGTTCCCACGGCTCGAGCGCCTCGAATGCCTGTTGCTCGGCTTTTTGCGCCGGCAACGCGTAGCGCTTGGCAAACTGCACGCCTTCTTCGGTCAGTCGCACAACCTTGTTCTTACGACTGCCCTCGGCAAACTCCAACGTCGCAAGCCCTCGCGCCCTAAGCGTCTTGATCGCCGAATTGATGGTCTGTTTGCTGTAGAACCATTCACTCGTCAGCCGACTCACGGCAACGCTTCCGCCCGCCGCACTCGTGTCGACGAGCATCCAGTAGGCGCAGTCCGAAAGACCGCAGGCGCGCGCGAACTCCGAATAGATACGGTCAAGCCCGTTGAGCATCCGGTCGAAATCGACCGGGCTAACTGCACTATTCATCTCTCCCACCATTCGATAGTCCGAGTTTTGACCAATTAATATCTCTACATTAGTCCGAGTTTTGACTATCGTCAACAAGCTCGTTGTTTATGGTCGGCTCTACATAAGCATATCGACAAAAAAGACCGCCGGCGCGGGGGCGGCGCCGGCGGTTGCGAGAGAATATCGAGTGTTGGCTGTTAAGCAGCGACGGCCTCATAGACCGTAGCACCCGAGAAGCTGTCATGCAGGCTCTTGCCGGCAATCCACGGCAGCTCGACGACCTCGCAGACCGTGTTGACCAGCTCGGAGCAGTCAGTAAAGTGGCCCTTGTCGTTGAGGGCCTCGCAATCCTGAACACGCCAATAGCCATCGGTGTGCGTGATGTAGTACTCGTGATCGTTGATCGACACGAAAGCGCGCGTCTTGGAACGCAGCAGCTTCAGAAATCCTTCGAAATCGGTCTCGACGACATCTCCAGCCTGGAACATGATGTTACCTCCTGGCCCGGCGCCACCACGGCGCATTGATAAACGTTGGTACTCCTTTAGTAAAACCTTTATCAAAGGTTATGCGTTCGTCATTTAGGCAAGTGGTAAAAAAGCGCAGGGTAGACGGGATAAAACGTTTAACCATCCCATTTGTTTGTCACATTCTGAAGGTACTTTTATGCAAACCTACTTTCCCAATTGGAATCTATCCTTTTGGCCGGGCAATTGACCGTCTATCGTTTGAGCCCGACGGGTATGAACGGGGCATCTGCAACGCCACCGCAAGGAGACACCATGGAGACTATCGAAGCACTCATTCACCGCCGCAGCTGCCGCAACTACAGCGATCGTCCCGTCGAGGCCGAAAAGCTTGCACGTATTATCGAAGCCGGCCAATATGCACCGAGCGGCATGGGCCGCCAGCCGGTGACGTTTGTCGCCGTCACCGACCCCGCGACCGTCGAGCGTCTCTCGCAGCTCAACGCGCAAGTCATGGGCAGCAACAGCGACCCCTTCTATGGCGCCAAGACCGTTGTGGTGGTGCTGGTTGACCGCAGCGTGCCCACACATCTGGAAGACGGCTCGCTCGCCATGGGCAACTTGCTCAACGCCGCTTATGCGCTGGGTGTCGATTCGTGCTGGATTCACCGCGCGCATGAGGTCTTTGACTCGCCCGAGGGCCTGGAGCTGCTGGCCAGCTGGGGCCTGCCCGCCGACGGCAGTCTGCGCGGTGTCGGTAACTGCATTCTTGGCTACGCCGAGGACACGCTACCCGAGCCCAAACCCCGCCGCGACAACATCATCTACGTAAGGTAATTAGTTCCGCCGTTCTACCGAACGGCGGGCTCGTTGACGCTGCGCGGGCCGCATTCACGCCAATCTGACGTTCAATTTCGAGGGCGCGACCAGAAGGTCAGCGCCCTCTCATTTCACGTCACCTTGGCGCAAATGCGGCTCGCTCGCTTTTGGCGACTGACATCGAATGAGCCACTGTCTTGGGCAGCTAAAAAAGCCCCGTCCCAAATTAGCTACCCCACTCGCAACTTATATTGACGTCGCCGTTGTCGTCGTTTCGTTCGTCTGGGCCGTTTCGGCGCCATCGCCCTGTTCGTCCTCGTCCTTTTGCGCATCGGCGATGGTGGAGGCCGCCGCAACGATACCGCGCTGGGGCGCGACGCCTGTCTGGGTCTGTGCGCCCTCGACAACTTCTGTGCCTGCATGCGCGAGCTCAGGCGATTTAAACATTGCGTCCAAGTTGGCGCCACCGCCGGCATATCCGAGCGCAGCGAGCGCGATGACGATCACTGCAACGGCGGCCACGATCGGCACGTAGCGATGCCAGCCGGCGGGATTGAGCCCGCTGCGGCGAGCCGCCCCGCGGCTGATGTAGCCGAGCGTTCCGTCGTGCTTGAGCTTTGAGCCCACCACGCGTTTGCGGCCCCACAGCGAGGACTCTGCCTGCATTGC
Organism: Collinsella aerofaciens; assembly: GCA_030826265.1. GTDB lineage: Bacteria > Actinomycetota > Coriobacteriia > Coriobacteriales > Coriobacteriaceae > Collinsella > Collinsella aerofaciens_AY. The sequence goes on along the minus strand of JAPJOH010000025.1, from coordinate 22,650 downwards.
CAAGCGGGCGCTTGCCGAAGGATAGCCGTATTTAGTGCGCTTGAACGAGCCATCAAACCCCGAGGCGTGTTTGCCCCACGTCACCGATGTTGTGCGTCGGTTGACCGGCGCGGCACTCCGCCTTCTGCGGCTCGGTTTTGAAGTCTCAGCCATATGCCCTCGCACGCCGTAACCAAATCGAAACAATAACGCTTTGGACTGTAGCACACGCGTCGCGTGCGGTCACGGGCGCCTCGCTCAACGGTCATCGTCCTTCAGCAAGCGCCACAGCGTTGTACGGCTTATGCCCAGCACCTCCGCCGCACGGGTTCGGTTGCCGTGGAGATGGTCTACAACCAGATGCGCGATATCTCGCTCGGTATCGGCCAGCGGTCGCAGGATATACAGGTCACTTTCGAGCGTCGGGGCGCCAAAGGTTGCGGTCTTAATCACGTCCTCTTGGGCGAGCACTTCCTCCGCCACAGCGCGGTCCACCGTGCCCGTCCCCGCCAATATATACAGTCGTTCCGAGACCTCGCGGAGCTGCAGATAATTGCGCGGCCAGCGGTAAGCATCGAGCGTCTTCGTCGCCGCGGCAGGCAGCGTGGGTGCTGCCGTCCCAAATGCATCAGCGAGATATTCCAAATAGCGCGCAACCTTCGTCGACGCGGCTCCCTGCTCGGCGATTGCCGGCGCCACGCTCACCGCGCAGGCGAAGCGCTCGGTCACAAACGCGGCTTGATCACTTTCGCCGCCGCCCGGCATGTCATTCGCTGTCAGCACCACATGGCAGCGCGTCGCCAACGCGGTGTCGGTCATCGTGGAGACCAGCTCGCGGAGGCGCTGGGGGCCAACCGCGTTCCAGCCCTCAATGCAAAGGGTCAGCCCCGTTTGGAACAACGGCGATTCGGCGCTTTTGAGCACATGGCGCCAACCGCGCTCGATGAGCTCATCGAGCGCAACGGAAACAAAGGGCTGACCGGCAAAAGGACCGTCCAGATAGAGGCGCTTGACGATCTCGACCTGACCCGCTCCCAGCTCGCCCTCGAGCATAAGGGGCACACCGCGCGCGTAACTCTCTGCAACCGGCGCAGCCACCGAGGCCGCCCCCTCAACGATGCCGTACGCGCTCGATTCGTAGCGGGCCTCAACTTCGTCGGCGTTGAGCCACTCGATACCCGCATGCGCCGCGGCACCGCGCACCTCGCGGACCACGACGACCCAAAGGCCCCCGCCCTCTTTGTCGGTGGGGCGAACGGTCAGGCTCAGGCGCGTACCCGCACGCCCCATAACCAGACGCGCGCCGTCTCCTATACGGTCGAGGCGCTCAGCGACAAAAGCCGCCACATCCCGCTCAAGCGCCGCGTCATTCATGGTCGAGATCGCGACGTCCCCACGCGCATCGATTGCCAATGCCGAGGCCCCGGCAGCAGCCAGGGCCTCGGTCAAGATGTTCAGCTTGGCATCGCTATCCATGATTTGCCCCTGTCCGCGGCGACATGCAGCCGCCGACGGTCGCACGACCGAGTGTTTCAAAATTGAACGATATTGCTCACCAAACACTATAGGGCAGAAAGCGCCGTCCTGCGAGTATAGGTGTTGCCCCGCATCGCCATCCTGGCGGGGCGATAAGAGCTCTTCGGGACTTATAAACCTGCGGACAAGCCATACCCGCAAGAGCTCCTATCGCTCCACCGTGAGAATGCGCTCACCAGCAACCAGCACGCAAACAAGCTACTTCTCTACCAGATTCTCAGTACGTGTTGCATTCCCAAACTCATGCACGCAATGCCAATCCAGCAGCAAAAGCCCAATGCGATGGGCTTGCCGCCCTTTTTGACCAGCTCGACGATATCGGTATTAAAGCCAATAGCCGCCATGGCCATCACAATAAAGAATTTCGACAGCTCCTTGATGGGCGCCGTAAAGGACGCGGGAAGCTGAAGCACCGTGGTGATCACGCTCGCCAGCACAAAGAACAGCACGAACATGGGAAACGCGCGTTTAAGCGAGAACGTGCTTTTGGCGTCACCGCCGGCCTTGCGCGCCAGATGCATCTGCCAGCATGCGAGAACCAACGTGATGGGAATAATGGCCAGCGTCCTGGTGAGCTTGACCACTGTGGCGCTCTCGAGCACATTGGCGCCGGGGTGCATGCTGTCCCAGGCGCTCGCCGCAGCCGTTACGGACGAGGTGTCGTTGATGGCGGTACCGGCAAACAGGCCAAAGCCCTCGTTGGTCAGCCCGAGCATGCCGCCGAGCGTCGGAAACACGAGCGCCGCGATAACGTTAAACAGGAAGATGACCGAAATAGCCTGGGCAATCTCGCGATCGTCGGCATCGATGACGGGTGCGGTCGCAGCGATGGCAGAACCGCCGCAAATCGACGAACCCACACCCACAAGCGTCGCGATCTTGCCCGGCACGTTCATAACGCGGCAGAGCACAAAGGCGATGACAAGCGAGGTCGAGATTGTCGCCACGATAATCGGCAGCGACTGGGCGCCCTTGGACAGAATCTGGGAGAGGTTCATGCCAAAGCCAAGCAGGATAACCGCGTACTGCAAGACTTTTTTGGACGTATAGGTGACGCCGGCGGCGAGCTGTTCGCGACGATTCTTGGGAAAGACGAGCGCCAGGACCATGCCAAAGAGGATGGCGAATACCGGACCGCCGACCACCTCAACCTGTTTGCCGAGCAACGTCGCGGGAATGGCGATGATCAGGCAGAACAAGACGCCTTTCCAGCGCTCGCGTACGATATTTGCCAGTTGCATATGGGATTCCTTCTTTCTATTTCACGTTTGCGACGGCTTATGATACGGCAACATTGAGCACAGCCTTGCGCAAACACAGACTAAGATGCCGCGATAGTTCTCAGGCAACAGCCGAATTACCCACCGCGGAGAGCTGATTCGCGGCATAATTAACAACTGACATATGAGTTTGATAGAACAGTTGCGAGGCGCTATGGAAGAATCGATGCACGTCGGCGAGCAGGAAACGAGCCTACAGGACCAGTCCTACCACACCATTCGACGCAAAATCGTCTACCTGGACTACAAGCCGGGCGAAAAGCTGGGCGTCAAGCAGCTTTGCGATGACCTGGACATGGGTCGCACGCCCGTGCGCGAGGCTTTGGTTCGCTTGGCGCAGGAAGGCCTGGTGCGCACCGTGCCCCAGAGCGGCACCTACGTCTCGCCCATCAACCTCACCCTTGCCGAGAGGTGCCTTTACATCCGCGAGCATCTGGAAAAGCAGGTGATTGTGGAGTGCTGTGCGCGCGCCACGTCGGCCGGCATCGAGCAGCTCGACCGCGCCATCGTGCTGCAGGAAAAGGCCATGGCCGAGGAGGATCGCATCGGCTTCTTTTTGAGCGACAACCTCATGCATCACATGATTTTTAGCATCGCATGTCGCAGCACCGTGTGGTCGTGGCTCGAAGAGACCAATGCCGACCTGGAGCGCTTCCGCTGGCTGCGCGCCGCCACGCAGGTTCTCGACAATCAGGACATCGTGAACGAGCACAAGCAGATTCGCCGCGCTATCGCCGGTCGCGACCCCATCGAAGCGAGCTTTTTGGTCAGCAAGCACCTGCACATGATGTTCCGCAATCAAACCGAGGTTCTGGACCAGTTCCCCGAGTACTTCGAGACCAGCAAGCTCCGCTAACCTGCCAAAAAGGGACAGGTTTATTTTGGCAGGTTTTATCCGAGCAAATGCAACAAGGCCCGGCTCCGTCTTGATGCGGAGCCGGGCCTTAGTCGCTAGAACGGCGGAACCAACTACTCGACCGTGACGCTTTTCGCCAGGTTTCGGGGTTGGTCGACGTCGCAGCCGCGCAGGATGGCGACCTCGCGGGCGAGCAGCTGCAGCGGGACGCTCGCCGTGATGGGGCTGAACACGTCGCGGACTGCTGGCACGCGGATAATGCAGTCGGCGATCTTGTTGATCTCCTCATCGCCCTCGGTGGCAACGACGATGACCTTGGCGCCGCGCGCCTTGCACTCCATGAGGTTCGACACGGTCTTGTCGTAGGTGGCACTCTTGGTGGCCACGGCGATGACAGGGAAGCCCGGGTCGATCAGCGCGATGGGGCCGTGCTTCATCTCACCGGCGGCGTAGGCCTCGGCGTGCAGGTAGCTGACCTCTTTGAGCTTGAGCGCGCCCTCGTAGGAAATAGCGGCACCCATGCCACGGCCCACGAACAGCGCCGACTGCGCGTCCTTGCACAGCAGGGCGGCCTCATGCACGGCCTCGGTTTGGGTATCCAAAATCCACTGGATCTGCTCGGCCGTATCGGAAAGCTCGCGGAACAGCATGCGCGCCTGCTTGGTGGTCAAGCGGTACTTGACCTGCGCCAGCAGCAGAGCCAAAAGCGTAAGGCTCACGACCTGGCCGATGAAGCTCTTGGTCGAGGCGACCGCGATCTCCTTGTTGGCCTTGGTGTAGATGACGCCGTCGCTCTCACGCGCCACGGGGCTGCCCACCACGTTGGTGATGCCGAAGACCTTGGCACCCTTGATGCGCGCATCGCGAATGGCGGCAAGGGTATCGGCCGTCTCGCCCGACTGGGACACGGCAACGACAAGCGTCGTCGGCGTAATGATGGGGTTGCGATAACGGAACTCGCTGGCCGCCTCCACCTCGGTGGGGATGCGAGCCCAGCCCTCAATGAGATTCTTGGCAATGAGGCCAGCGTGATAGCTGGTGCCGCAAGCGATCACGTAGACGCGGTCGATGTCGTTGAGCTCCTCGAGCGAAAGGCCCAGCTCGTCGATGTCGAGCTCGCCGGCCGGCGTCATGCGGCCCACCAGCGTGTCGCGCACGACGCGCGGCTGCTCGTGGATCTCCTTGAGCATAAAGTCGGGATAACCGCCCTTTTCTGCCATGTCCAGGTCCCAGTCGATGTGGGTGACCTTGGGCTCGATAACGTTGCCGGCCTCGTCGGTGTACTCGACGCCTGCGGGCGTAAGCTTGGCAAACTGACCGTCCTCGAGCACCACGACATCGCGGGTGGCGTCGATGAGCGCGATGACGTCGGAGGCGACATAGGCGCCGGTCTCGCCCGCGCCGACCACGATCGGGGAATCCTTGCGGGCCACGGCGATCACGCCGGGCTCGTCAGCGCACACGACGGCCAGACCATAGGCACCGACCACGTGGGCGCAAGCCTCGCGCACGGAGGCCATCAGGTCGTGCGTCTCGGCATAAGCCTCTTCGATCAGATGCGCGAAGACCTCGGTATCGGTCTCGCTCTTAAAGTGGTGGCCGCGGCCCTCCAGCTCTTCGCGCAGCTCGGCGAAGTTCTCGATGATGCCGTTGTGGACGATGGCGATACGACCGTCGCAGCTGGTGTGGGGGTGAGCGTTAACGACGGAGGGCTTGCCGTGGGTGGCCCAACGGGTGTGGCCGATACCGCAGGTAGCGTCGCTGTCGATGTTGGAAAGCTCGCTCTCCAAGCCCGCGACCTTGCCCACGCGGCGGATGACGTCGAGGTGCGCCGCGGCGCCCTCGCCCACCTCGAGCGCGACGCCCGAGGAGTCATAGCCGCGATACTCCATACGCTTGAGGCCTGTGACCAGGATGTTCTTTGCAATATCAGAGCCGGTGTAGCCGACAATTCCGCACATAGGATAAATCCCTTCGTCCGCTTGACTGCAAAACGTCCACGCACAGGGGGCGCTGAGACGCATAACGTTCGAGTATTGTACTCACGCAAACGCAAGCTGATATACCAGAAGTGGTATCTCAACTTGAATACCACTCGATACACACACCCCACCCCGAAGGGGGCAGGCACCTTCGTGGTGGTTTGGTCTGACAGCATCGTTTGCCCAGATAAAACCTGCCAAAATAAACCTGTCCCTAATAGGCGGGTTTTGACACCTCAGGGGCGGGCGATGCTACAATCTGGCTTGTACTTGAAACGCATCAAAGGGGCCGCTATGGCAAAGGTAAAAATCAGCGACGTCGCGCGCGAGGCCGGGGTTTCGTTGGGCACGGTTTCCAACGCGCTCAACCACCCCGAAAAGCTGCGTCCCGAGACCCTCAAGCTCATTAACGAAACCATCAATCGACTGGGCTACCTGCCCAACCAAAGCGCTCGTCAGCTCGCGGGCGGCGCCACCAAGTCCTTTGGCCTGGTGCTCCCCCGTCTCGACCACGGCTTTTCACTCCAAATCGCCAGCGGCGCCCACAACGAGGCCCGCAAGCACGGCTACGACCTGCTCATCGCCAACGCCGATAACGACGATATTCTCGAGGACCATTACCTGCGCTACTTTATGGGCACCCAGATGTCCGGCGTCATGGTTCAGCCCATGGCATCCCCCGACTGGCACCCCGCCCTGACCAAGATGCCCGTGCCGATCGTCCATCTGGACATCCATTGCTCCGAGCCCGGCTACTACGTGGCCGCCGACAACGAGGCACAAGGCCGCATCATCGCCGAGCTCGCCATCGCCCGCGGCGCGCACCATATTGTCGTCGTCGGCCGAGCAGCATTTATGCAACTCACCCTGCGCGTCCTTGGCATTCATAAGGCGCTCGCCCTGCACCCCGATATCAAGATCGAAGTCATCGACGCCGGCGAATGGAATACCGCTGCCGACGGCTACGGCATCGGCGCCCAAATCGCCGAGCGCCCCGCGGACGAACGTCCCGATTTTGTCGTCGGCCTGACCGATGTGTTGGCCTCGGGCGTCGTTTCGGCACTGGTCGACAAGGGCATCTCTGTCCCCGGGCAAGTACGCGTAGCAGGCTGCGATGGCAACCCGCTCGCTTGGAGCGGATCGGTCCCGCTCACTACGGTAGCGCCCCCGGGCTACGAGATTGGCCGCAAGGGCGTTCAATTGCTCATGGAGCAAATCGAGAACAAGGCCCCGGCAAAGATCAAGCATATCCGTGTCGGCTCCGCAGCACGTACCGTCACCGCAGTCGCCGCCGAGGATATCAACCGCCAAGAACTGGTACGTCCGTTCCTACTGGAACGCGCCAGCACCCAGGCAAGCAGCCAGACCGACGCCACGGCCATCAACCTCGGTGCGTATCTATAGCACGCCCGCGAGTATGCTAAGTCGCCGCTTAAGCAAAAGGGGCCCGACCATTGCCGGACCCCTTTTGCTTAAGCGCAAACGTGAGCAATCGCTCGTTTCAACGCCGCAATTTTCTAGCGCACAGTCTTGATTGCCGCCACCAGGTCGAACAACGTATCGAGCACGGCCTCGCAGCCATCCACCACGTCCTGCGGCAGCGGCACGATATCGGGGACGGCAAAGACATGGCAGCCGGCCGTAATGCCCGAGACGCAACCGTTGCGCGAATCCTCGACCACGGCACATTCCTCGGGAGCAAAGCCCGCGCGCTCGCAGGCGAGCAGATACATCTCGGGGTCGGGCTTGCCGTGCACGACGTCCTCGCCACACGTTACCGTTTCAAACTTGTCAAAGAGGCCGAATGCTTTAAGGTTGCGCTCGGCCGTAACATGGCGCGATGACGTTGCAAGGCCTACGTGATGGCCCGCAGCCAACAGCTCGTCTATGCACTCGGCAGCGCCGGCCTTAAGCTCCAGATCGGTCTTGACCATCTCGTCGCGAATCTCCTTGTGGCGGACATAGATCGCCTCGGCGGTCTTGTGGCTGCCGTAATGCTTATCGAGGATGTCCATAACATCGGGCAGCGTGCGGCCGATAAACTGATGGATCAGCGCTTCATCAATCGCGAGCCCCAGCTCAGCGGCACCTGCCTTCCAGGCCTTAATCCCCAAACGCTCGGTATCGACCAGCGTTCCATCCATGTCAAAAATAACAGCCTTGATCATATCGGTCCCCCTCGCCGGATTGCATTACTGCCACTCTACCGCACTTTACAAGCTTGTATATAACGTATATAGCATATTGCACTTTCGTTACATAGCTGGAAGTCTTATGACAAGCAGCTCGGTGGGATTATAGTTTCATCCGAGCTTTAATAACTGTAAGGAACTTTCATGCTTTCAGACACCGCCGCACCCGCAGAGGAGCTTCAGGACAAACTCGCAGCACTCGAGCAGCTGCTTTTGGCATACGGACGCGTCGCCATCGGCTTTTCCGGTGGTGTCGACAGCAGCTTTTTGGCCGCGGTCTGCGCCCGCATCATGCCTACCAATACCCTCCTCGTCCATCTCACCACGCCGCTCATCGGCACGCCCGAACAGGCCTCGTTTGAGCGGTCCGTTGATGGACAAGCCAATGAAGGGGCGCATTTTAAGCTCCCCGTGCTCAATCTTTCGGTTGATCAGCTGCAGCTCCCCCAAGTAGCCTGCAACGATGCCAATCGCTGCTACCACTGCAAGCACGCCGGCTTTACCGCCATCGTCAACCACGCCAAGTCGCTCGGCTTTCCCACCGTCATCGATGGCAGCAATGCAAGCGATCGCGGTGACTACCGCCCCGGCATGCGTGCGGCAGAAGAGCTCGGCGTACGCTCCCCTCTCATGGAGGTCGGCTTTACCAAGGACGAAGAGCGCGAACTACTGCACGCATGGGGCTATCCCGTTTGGAACCTGCCGGCGGGAGCATGTCTTGCCACGCGCGTCCCCACGGGCGAGGAGCTTACGCGCGAGAAGGTCTCCCTGATTCGCGCCTGCGAGGATTACCTGCACGATCTTGATCTGGCACAGGTACGTGCGCGCTTGGTCGGCGGCTGCATGCATATCGAGGCCGCACCCGCAGATGTCGCCAAGATTGCCGCCCTCGGCGGTGCCGCCGTCGACGACAAGGGCAAGACCCCGCTGCCCGCCGCCATCGAGTCCGCGCTGCGCGAGCTGGGCTGCGACCATATCTCCCCCGAGGTCACCCCCTACATTCACGGCAACATGAACCTGTAGGTTGCGCCGTTTTACAAACGGCGCAACTGCTCGGCGCTGCACGGGCTCCGGGCACGGCAATCTGACGTTCAACTTCACGGGCGCGACCAAAAGGTCAGCGCCCGCTTGTTTCACGTCACCTTACCGCACCCGGAGCCCGCTCACTCGCATATGCTCAACCTGGACTGCGTTAACTGACCTACCAAAAAGGGACAGGTTTATTTTGGCAGGTTTTATCTGGGGAAACGCAAATAGGGCCGTGACACCCATACGGCGTCGCGGCCCTTTTCCTTGGAGAAGGATCAATTGATTGAACGGGATGACCGTTCTAGTCTTCGAGTCCGCTATTGATGAGCTCCGCAATCTCAACGGGATCGGTGCTCGCGCGCACCTTGTCACGGAAGCCGGCGTCCATCAGCATCACGGCAGCCTTGGAGAGCAGACGCAGGTGCGTAGTTCCGGCCTCGCCGGCGGGCACGTACAGCGCGAGCGCAACATCGACGGGCACCCCATCGAAGCTCGGCCATTCAACGGGCTCGGTCAGTTTAAGCACGGCAACGCCCGGCGTGTGGATCGCGTCGCTTTTGGCATGCGGAACGGCAAAACCGGCGACAAGGCCGGTCTCGGCCTCGTTCTCGCGAGCAATGAAGGCGGCCTCTACGGCAGATGCGTCATCGGCAAAGCCGAGCTCGATGGCCTGCTCGGACAAATAATGTAGGGCGTCCTCGCGCGAGGCGGCGGTATACCCGATTGTCACTTGGTTGGCAGATACAAATCCCATGGAAACCTTCCTTACAACACGGACCTGACCGCAGCTTCGATGCCGTCGGCGTCCAAACCGTACTTGTGCAGCAAATCGACCGCAGGGCCGGACTCGCCATACACATCGCGCACGCCGACGCGTCGCATCGGCACCGGATGCTGCTCTGCGAGCACCGAGGCCACGGCCTCGCCAAGACCACCGATAATCGAATGCTCCTCGGCGGTGACCACGCGACCAGTCTTCTTGGCGCTGGCAACCACCAGGCGCTCATCAAGCGGCTTAATCGTGTGCATGTTGATGACCTCGGCATCGATACCATCGGCAGCGAGCGCCTCGGCAGCCTCAAGCGCCTCGGCGACCATAAGGCCACAAGCGATGATGGTCACATCGGACCCCTCGCGCACGACCACGCCGCGACCAATCTTGAACTCATAGTCCTCGTGATCGTTGATGACCGGTGTTGCCAGGCGGCCGAAGCGCATGTAGACCGGTCCCTCAAACTCATAGGCGGCGCGCACACAAGCGCGAGCCTCGATGTCATCGGCGGGAACGACCACCGTCATACCCGGGATCGTGCGCATGAGCGCGATGTCCTCGCAGCACTGATGCGTGGCGCCGTCTTCACCGACCGAGATACCCGCATGCGTGGCGCCGATTTTGACGTTGAGGTGCGGATAGCCGATGGAGTTGCGCACCTGCTCGTACGCGCGGCCGGCGGCGAACATGGCAAAGGTGCTCGCAAAGGCGACGTGGCCCGTGGTTGCAATGCCGGCGGCAAGCCCCATCAAGTTGCTCTCGGCAATGCCGGCATCGTAGAAGCGCTCAGGGTGCGCAGCCTTAAACTTACCGGTCTGCGTGGCGGCGGCCAGGTCGGCATCGAGAACCACAAAGTCATCGTGCTCATTGCCCAGCTCGACAAGTGCCTCGCCATAGCTAACGCGCGTGGCGACTTTCTTGACCTCTGCCATTAGAGCTCCTCTCCTGCTGCCGCGAGCTCGGCCATGGCCTGCTCAAACTGCTCGTCATTGGGCGCCTTGCCATGCCAGCCAACCTGGTTCTCCATAAAGGAGACGCCTTTGCCCTTCACCGTCTCGGCGATGATAGCGACGGGCACGCCGGTCACCTCACGAGCCTCGGCGAAAGCCGCCTCAATCTGCGCCATGTCGTTACCGTCGGCGAGCTCGATCACATGCCACTTAAAGGCGCGGAACTTGTCAGCGAGCGGCATGGCCGAGTTAACTTCATCGATCGTGCCGTCAATCTGCAAGCCGTTGTGGTCGACGACGGCAACAAGATTGTCGAGCGCATGGTTGCCGGCAAACATGGCCGCCTCCCACACCTGGCCCTCCTCGCACTCGCCGTCGCCCAGCAACGTGTAGACGCGGTAGCTGTCACCCCAGTGCTTTGCGGCGAGTGCCATTCCAACCGCGGCGGAGATGCCCTGACCGAGCGATCCGGTGGACATATCGATGCCAGGGGCGTCGTTCATGTTGGGATGGCCCTGCAGTCGGCTGCCAATATGACGGAGCGTCTCGAGCTCTTCGACGGGAAAATAGCCGCGATTTGCCAACACCGAATACAGGCCCGGCGCCGCGTGACCCTTGGAGAGCACAAAGCGATCGCGATCGGCCTTGTGAGGGTCGGCAGGATCGATATTCATTTCCTCAAAGTACAGATACGTCATGATGTCGGCAGCACCGAGCGATCCACCCGGGTGTCCCGACTTGGCCGCGTGAACCGCAGTCACGACACCCTTCCTGACCTCATTGGCGACCTTCGCCAGCTCCTGGTTGGTCATACGAATTCCTCTCTTGAGAACAACCCCGGCACCGGATGACGCGATGCCGGGGCAATCCACTCGTTAAGCCTGAGCGACGACCTTCTGCCAGTCAGCCTCAAAAGAGGCGAGGCCCTGGTCGGTCAGCGGATGATGCAGGCACTTCTTGAGAGCGGCCATGGGCACGGTCGCAATATCGGCACCGAGTAGCGCGGCCTGGGTCACGTGGTTGGGCGTACGAACCGAGGCGGTGATGATCTCGACGGTGTCGTCGACGTTCTTGCCCGTCCAGTCGTAGTTCTTAATGCAGGTCACGACGTTGTCGAGCTGCGAGATACCGTCCTCGGCGATGTCATCGAAACGACCGACAAACGGGCTGATGTAGCGGGCACCGGCATTGGCGGCCATAAGGGCCTGCGTTGGCGAGAAGACGAGCGTCATGTTGACGCGCACGCCAGCATCGGCCAGCGCACGGCAGGCGGCAAGGCCGGCCTCGCACACGGGAAGCTTGACCACGATGTTGGGGGCGAGGGCGGCAAGGCGCTTGCCCTCCTCGATCATACCCTCGGCAGTGGTAGCGGTAGACTCGGCGGAAACGGGCAGACCCTCGCAGAGCTCGGCAATCTTGAGCATATGCGGCTCAAAGTCGGCAAGCTTGCCGCCGGTCTTGGCGTACAGGGACGGGTTGGTGGTAACACCGGCCAGGCAGCCCCAGCTCTTGGCCTCGGCGATCTCGTCCAGATTGGCGGTATCGATAAAGAACTTCATGGTGAACCCCTTCAAAGGAAGCTAAAACTCAAAAGAATGGGACAAAGGGACTGCCCCTTTGTCCCATGTGCCGGGCCTGCAGCTGGGACATGCCCCAGGCCCGGCGTCGCGTAGGAAAAGCTACTTACTCGGCAAGAGCGGCCTCGATGCGGGTCGTGACGCCCTTGAGGTTAAGACCGACGACGTACTGCTTGATCGGGCGCTTGATGTGCTCGATGACAAAGCGCTTGCCGTCGATGTCCTGAGCGGCGAGGTTGCGGTAGAGCTTCTCGACCTGCTCCTTAACCTCAGGATCGTTGAACGCATAGTGACCGGAGACATCCAGGATCTTCAGGCTGAGCTCATCGTCGGCAAGGATGTCGTCGACCTGCAGGTTGACGTCGTCGCCAGTCATCCACTTGCGCCAGCGCTCGGTCTTGATAGCCTTGACCAGCAGGGTGTGATACAGGTCGGAGGGGTCATCGCACAGACCGTTGTCGACCAGGATCTGCTCGGTGGCGCAGAGCTTGAGGTAGGCGCGGGTCTCCTCGGTGCCATACTGCGGAGCGACGTTGGAGGCGGTCACGTGTGCCGGGATGTGCTCGAGCAGCGTCGCGTCGTCCAGATAGTCGGCGTTGTGCTCCTTCAGGCCCACGCCGTAGCGCTTAGCCATGTCGGCGAGCTCGCGGGCATTCTTGAAGTTGTAATGGCCGACCTGCTCGGTCCAACGGGTGAGCGTACCGGTCTGGCCGACGATAAAGGTGGGCATGGGGCAGCCGCGCTTCTCGAGCTCGGGCTGCAGCTGAGAAATGAACTCCTCGTACTTATCGGTAGAGGTCAAGCCGCCATTGGTCTCCTCGGTACCGACCTCATAGGCAACCTCGGGCAGGTTATGCTCGCGACGGTACTGCTCAAGGTAGTCGATAAGATCAATCGTGCGGCGAAGCACCACGTCGAGCGGAATAACCTTGCCGATCTGATAGGGGTCCTTGGTGGGGTCGACCATCAGCAGGTCAAAGCCTGCCTCCATGTCGGCGACGAAGGACTTGCGGGCGAGCTCCATGGCCTCGTCCTCGGGCAGGTGGGCGTTACGCTCCTCGTCGCGCTGCCACGGACCGCCGTGATCGCGGCACAGGTAGTACGGACCGGTGTAACCCACCTCGTCGGCAACCTTCTTGATGTCGGCGGCAAAGCGCGTCTGGTCCCAACCGTTGACGTAGCCGGCGCCCATCTCGTCCATATCGACCTGGTTGCGGCTGGCGATAAACATGGGCGGGAAATCCTCGTCCTTGGCAAGCTCGAACACGGCCTGAATCAGGTTGGGGCTCATGGGGCCAATGCCGACCATGGTTGCGTGATCGCCGCTATCCTGCAGCTTGAGCATGCCCTGAACGGCCTGACGGATGGTGAGGTTGGACATTTTGTTCTCCTTCTCCAGAGGATTTTTGACAAAAGTTCCCTGGGACCCAGATGTGGGCCCTATCAGTACGGATGGATTTTGTTGTGTAGGGGCGGTTGTGCGGAGTCAAATCCATCCCTCCGCACAACCGGAGTCCTTAAAGGTTTACTTGGCCTGCTTGTCGAGCGTGGGCTTCATGGCAATCAGGATTGCAGCGGCGACCACGGCGCCAATCACGATGTCCAGGCAGAACAGCGCGACGTTGTTGGTGGCAAGGGCGACGATAAAGCCACCGTGCGGAACGTAGCAGTCGATGCCCTGGAAGGCGGCAAGTGCCGCACCCACGGCAGAGCCGATGCAAATGCCGGGCAGGGTGTGACCGAGGTCCTTGACCGCGAAGGGGATAGCGCCCTCGGTAATACCGATGCAGCCCATGAACAGCGCGGAGATGCCCATCTGGCGGTCAGCGTCATCGAACTTGTTCTTGGCGATGAGCGCAGCGAGGCCACAGGCGATCGGGGGAACGGCGACGGCGACGCGGAACATACCGTTAGGACCGTAGATACCGGAGGCCATGATGGCCATGGTGAAGGTCGAGGCGGTCTTGTTGATGGGGCCACCCATATCGAAGGCGGTCATAACGCCAATGACCAGACCCAGGACAACTGCGGAACCGCCCTGCAGGCTGCCGAGCACGCCGGTGAGCCAGTCCATCACAAAGCCAAGCGGCGTGGCCAGGATGTAGATATAGGCCATGCCCAGGACAAGCGAGGTCAGAATCGGGATGATCAGGATGGGCATGATGGTCTGGATGGTGTTGTTGACCTTCCAGGTCTTCATCCAGCGGACAAAGTAGCCGCAGATGACCGCCATGATCATGGCGCCCAAGAAGCCGGTCGAAACGCTGTTGCCGTTAGGGGTAACGACTGCGTTGTTGACCAGGTAGCCCAGGACAAAACCGGGGGCGAGCGCGGGCTTGCCGGCCATCGAGTAGGAGATGTATGCCGCAAGCACCGGGATCATCATGGAGATGCCGGCCATGCCGATGGTGTTAAGGCTCACCATCAGCGGGTTCGTAACCTCCATGCCGTTGGCGCCGGCGGTACCGGATGCCAGCGAGAAGGCAAGAAACACGCCGCCGATAACGACGATGGGGATAAAATAGGAAACGCCGGTATTGAATGCATTGAGCAGCGTCTTACCCGGATCGGCAAAGATAGACTGCTTGGACGCCGGTGTCGGGGTCTGCGGGGCAGCGGAGACGGCCTTCTTCTCTGCCTTGGCCTCGGCCTTGGGCGCGTCAACGGCGCCACCCGTCGCCTTGATGATCTCAATGGCCTGGTCGATGATCTTTACCGGATCGGCGATTACATCCGAGGTGCCGACCTTCAGGAACTTGCCCTCGGCCATCTTCTGCTCAAAACGGTCCTCGTTCTCGACACCCACGTCGACGGACTCCAGGACCAGGTCGGCGGAGTCCACGTCTTCCTGCGTGAGCTCATTCTCGATACCCAGGCCACCCTGAGCCTCGACCTTGCACTCGATGCCACGGGCGGCGCATTCATCCTGAATCGCCTTCTGGGCCATATACGTGTGGGCGATACCCACAGTACAGGCGGCAACGCCTACGATCTTCATTGCTTCCCTCTTTTCATAGAGTTGCGTGCGCAAGACACCGTTTGCGGAGGCCTCCGGAGCATCCCCTGCCGTTTGGACTTGCTGTCTTTTCGACAAGAACAATATAGGTGCTCGTTTTTCTTAATGCCAGCTTATTTCGGTAAACGCGCAGGTCAGAGCGTTGGTTATGCGATTTAGTTATGCGTTTAACCAAAAATGAATCCTGCGATTTTGCCCTCGATTTCAAAAGTCAAGAAGTATTTGATTTTCTCGGTAGACGGCAGATGCGCATGCCGGTCACAAATTTCGACCCCACCCGTATGCCGCATTTGTTGCATACTCATATGAAAGGAAAAAGCCGCTCACCGAAGCGTATCCTTCACCAAGACTCAAAGTCATCATGTTGGAAAATGCTCATCTGTCGGAAGGAGTCGCTGTGGCAAAACAGCGCGTTACGATCGCAGACGTCGCTCGAGAGGCGGGAACCTCGACGGCAAGCGTCTCGTATTACCTCAACGACAAACGAGAAAAGCTTAGCGAGAAGACGCAGAACAAAATCGCGCGCGTCATTAAGGAACTCGGATACGTTCCCAACGCCCAAGCGCAGACGCTCACCGGCAAGCAAACCCACGTCATTGCCATCATCATTTTGGATAACACCAACAAATGGGCGGGGCTCGTTCTCAATGGCATGGAGCAGGTCATGCTCCCCGCGGGCTACCAGACGGTCGTTTGCACGAGCAACTTTAACCCCGAGACCGAGCTCATGTACGTCGACAAGATGCTCTCGCTGGGCGTCGATGGCTTTATCATCCAGCCCACGGCAAACTTCAAAGCCGTGCATGACCGCATTAGACGCGCCGGCAAGCCGGTCGTCTTTTTCGATGCGGCCATCTATAGCCCAGGTACCAGCTGGATCAAAACCAACCTTTACGACGGCGTGTACAACGCCACACAGGCACTCCTCGACGCCGGCTACGAAGATTTCTTTTCCATTGCCGCCAACATGACCGAAATGCGCACCCGCATGGAGCGTTTTCAGGGGTATGCCGAGGCGCTGGCAGCGAACGGGCAGCTCTACAAAGCGATTCCCATCGATCACAACAAGCCGTCAATCAACGAGCTTACCGAGTACTTTAAATTCAAGTTCAATCCCGCCAAGCGAACCCTTATCTTCGTGCAAAATCAGTGGGCACTTCCCCGTGTCTACAAGGCCCTCCAGCCAATGGCCCATCTGCTTCCGCAGCAAATCGGCCTTTTGGGACTCAACTGCGAAGACTGGACTAATCTCACCACGCCGACCGTCTCCACCATCATCGAGCCCGTCGACCAAGAAGGTCGCGAAGCAGCCGAGATGCTGCTCGCCCTACTTGACGGCAGCAGCGAACCCGGCGAGCAGCGCATTCTCGAGTGCAAGCTTAACTGGCTCGACTCCACCTCGATCTAGAACGCGGGACAAATGAATCAGTAGCGTCTATCCCAAATCTTGAGTATTTGTTCGACAGAACGGCCCCTGCCGGCTCCTGCTAGACTGGTAGATTCCCAACCGTCCATCCAGGAGCCTCAATGTCGCACAAGCCCGCCTACAAGCAAGTACTTTCCATCGGCACCGCCCTGGCGTTGGGGTTTGCGCTGTTTACGGGATCGCTCGACGGAGCTCCCAAGCTGCTGTCGCCGCAAAGCGATGAACAGGCGGCGGCTCTGGCCGAAAAACAAAACGAGAGCCCCAGCCGCACCGACGACGAGGCAGACCTGGTTGCCCGGCTCGAATCGGGAACAGCGAGCTCTTCAGACCCTCAAAACGGCCAGGACTCTGGCGATGGCTCCGATTCCGCCGCAACCGACACCGATGACGACGTTTCCGCGGACAGTGCCGCCACCCCCATCGACGAGGTCGAAAACCCCGACCTCAACCGCGCCCGCGGTGTTTATCTCAGCAGCATTCCCGACTACGCCGGCAACCCCTACGTTGCCCTTCGCGCCGACAGCACGCACCCGCTCGGCACACCATCATTCACGCTCGATGAATACGAGCGCGCTGCAGAAGAGGGTTGCTTTAAGAAGTTCTCCAAACTCGACAGCCTGGGCCGCACCCGCAAAGCGCTCGCCTGTGTGGGCCCCGAATCACTCGGTCAAGGCGAGCGCGGCGATATCTCGCGTATCCATCCCGCTGGATGGCGCCAGCAGCGCTACGACTTTATTCCGGGCCAGAGCCTCTACAACCGCTGTCACCTTATCGCCTGGTCGCTCTGCGGCGAAAACGCCAACCGCAAAAATCTCCTCACCGGCACGCGCTATCTCAACGAAACGGGCATGCTGCCGTTTGAGGAGCAGATTCTCAACTATATTCGCGATACGGGCAACCATGTGCTCTACCGCGTCACGCCCATGTATAACGAAGAGGAACTTGTCTGCCGCGGTGTGCGCCTTGAGGCGCAATCGGTCGAGGACCACGGCAAGACCCTCTGCTTCCACGTATATTGCTACAACCTGCAGCCGCACGTGCAGATCGACTACACCACCGGCCGCAATCAGGCCTCGGGAGACTAGGACCGACCAAGCTGCCCCAAAGCCTAAATGATCCGTTTTCCTCCGTCCCCAAGGAATCAAAAAGAGCCGCCCCGGTTACCCAGGGCGGCCCTTTCGTCAGCACCTACATTGCAGACAAAATCACGTGCTACTTGGCGCGGCCCTCCTCATAGCGCTCGACCAGCTTGGCCTGAACGTCATAAGGCACCTGCTCATAGCCTGCGGGCTTCATGGTAAAGTCACCCGTGCCGCGCGTGATAGAGCGCAGGCGCGTCGAATAATCCGTCAGCTCTGCCAGCGGCGCCTGGGCAATAACCACGGTATCGCCGCGCTCATCGGTCTCCATGCCCGTCACGCGACCGCGCGATGCCGAGATGTCGCCCATCACAGCGCCGGCGTAGCTCTCGGGGATGGTCACCGTAATTTCCTCAATGGGCTCCAGCACCACCGGGTCGGCATCGGCACATGCCTTGCGCAGGCCGATGCGAGCTGCCGCGCGGAACGCCATCTCGTTGGAGTCGACGCTGTGATACGAGCCGTCGTACACAGCCACGCGAATGCCCGTGAGCGGGTAGCCGGCAATGATGCCGTCCTTCATGGTCTCCTGGACACCCTTGTCCACGGCGGGGATCAGCGAGCGCGGAATACGGCCGCCCACGACCTCGTCCACAAACTCATAGCCATCGCTCGTGCCGTCGGGCCCAATGAGCGGCTCCACGCGCAGCCAGCAGTCGCCGTACTGACCGGCGCCGCCGGTCTGCTTCTTATGGCGGCCCTGGGCACTTGCCGTACGGCGAATGGTCTCGCGATACGGAATGCGGATCGGCACGCTCTTGGCCACGACTTTGGTGCGATCCTCCAAACGGTTGAGCAGCACCGAAACCTGCGCCTCACCAACGGCGGAGATGATGGTCTGGCCGGTCTCCTCGTCGCGGTCGATGCTCATGGTCGGATCGGCCTTGCAGGCCTTCTCGATAAACGTGTAGAGCTTCTCTTCGTCGCCGCGATTCTCGGCCTCGATGGCAATGCGGTACTGCGAGTTGGGGAACTTAAACGCCGCAGCCTCGACCTTGCCGGTAATCGAGAGCGTATCGCCCGTCTCGGCCGCCAGCTTGGGTGCCACGATAATGTCGCCGGCATAGGCGTGACCGACCTCGGTCATGTCGCGGCCGCACATCACATACAGGTGAGCCAGACGGTCGCCCTTGCGGGTACGTGCGTTGATCAGCTCAAGACCCGGCTCAAGCGTACCCGTCAGCACCTTGATAAAGCTGATGCGACCCTGCTGCGGATCGGCCAAGGTCTTAAACACAAACGCCACCGGACGGTCATCGTCACTCGAGATCTTAAGCGAATCGCCGTCGATAAGCGGCATCTCACCGTAGTCGGTCGGCGCCGGGAAGTACGTCGCGATGTCGTCCATCAGCGAGTTGACGCCCTGCTCCTTGATGCAATCGCCCGCAAAGACCGGCACAAAGATGCGCTCGGCAATCGCCTTCGACAGCAAGCCCTCAAGCTCCTCCTGCGTCAGCGTCTCCTCGCCTTCCAGGTACTTCATCATCAGCTCATCGTCGGCCTCGGCCACCAACTCGCACAGATGGTCATGGGCCTCCTCGGCCTGGGCACGATACTCCTCGGGAATCTCCGACTCAACGGCTTCGGTGCCGTTGCAGTGGCGCGCCTTCATGCGCACCAGGTCGATGATGCCATCAAAGTCCTCGCCCTCGCCCCAGGGAAGGGTCACGGCGCCCAATCGCGTGCCAAAGCGCTCCTGCAGCAGGTCCATCGTGGTCGCAAAGCTGGCCTCGGAGCGCGACAGGCGGTTTACGAACACCGCACGCGCCAAGCGCAGGTCCTCGGCGGCATACCAGAGCTTAACCGTCGTCGGCTGCGGGCCGGCCTCGGCGTCGACCACAAACAGAGCCGTCTCGCAGACGCTCATCGCGGCAAAGGCGTCGCCGATAAAATCGGGGTAGCACGGGGCATCGAGCACATTGATGCGCGCGCCCTTCCAGTCGATCGGCGCAATGGTCGTCGAGATGGAAAACGCACGCTTGACCTCTTCGGGGTCATAGTCGAGCGTGGGCTTGGTGCCGTCGTGGCCGCCCAGGCGGGCGGTCTTGCCGGAAAGGTGGAGCATGGCCTCGGCGAGTGAAGTCTTGCCCACCCCGCCTTGGCCTACGAGCACCACGTTCCTTACGTTACCGGTCTTGGGAGCACCCATGATGACCTCCTTGCAGGGCCGCGCGCAATGCGCGACGCCAACGGGGAGAGTTCGCGGTCGGTGCCGTCCCGGGAGCAGCATGGTCGGCAGCCGAGCCGACTCACCCTCCAAATGTCCTATGCCACCACCCTACCCTCACGGGCGACCGTCCATGCACACCTTTCGGCGCACGTATGAATACAGGCGGCGAGAGGAGGGAGCAGGCAAGGAAGGCGATTATTGAGCCCCACCGATGCGAATAAAAACCGCCGCAGACCATAAGACCTGCGGCGGTTTCATCTCAATTAATACCTGAGCCTATCCCTCGATACGGCTCAAGAACTCGCGTGTACGCTGCTCGCGCGGATGGTCGATCACCTGCTCGGCAGGGCCCTCCTCGACAATGCGGCCGCCATCCATAAAGACCACGCGGTCGGCAACGTCGCGGGCGAACTGCATCGCGTGCGTCACGATCACCATCGTCATATTCTGCGCCGCGAGGTCCTTGATGACACGCAGCACCTCGGCCGTCAGCTCGGGATCGAGTGCCGAGGTCGGTTCGTCAAAGAACAAGATTTCCGGATCGAGCGCAAGGGCGCGGGCGATACTCACGCGCTGCTGCTGACCGCCCGAAAGCTCGCAGGGCACTTTGTTCTCGTTGCCCGTAAGCCCCATCTGCGCAATAAGCTCGCGTGCACGGGCCTCCGCTTGCTCGCGCGGGCGCTTGAGCACGCGGATCGGTGCGTCGGTGATGTTTTTCATCACGGTATAGTGCGGGAACAGATTGTAGTTCTGGAACACCAGGCCAAACCGCGAGCGCGCCTGCTTGGGCACATCGCCCTTCGCATATACCGCGCCTGAGCCCGCGTCCGTCGCGACCGCAAGATCGCCAAACGAGAGCGAGCCGCCGTCGAGTGTCTCAAGCAGCGTGGCGCAGCGCAGCAGCGTGGACTTGCCGCCACCCGAAGGCCCGATAATCGCCACGACCTCGCCACGCTTGACCTCGAGCGAGATATCCTTGAGCACCTCATTGCCGCCAAACGCCTTGCGCGCGCTTTCGATTTTCATCACTGAGTTAGTCATGATAATAGTCCAGCTTCTTTTCGGCGGCGCCCAGCAGCATCTCGACCACAAAGTTAAAGACCCAGTAGATCAACGCCGCGATCGCAAACGGCACCATGCTCACCTGCGAGGCGACCAGCGCCTTGGCCGTCGAGAACATCTCACCCACGCCAATGGCAAACGCCAGCGACGTGTCCTTGACCAGCGTGATGATCTCGTTGCCCATCGCAGGCAGAATACGCTTGGCGACCTGCGGCATCACGATATACAGAAACGTCTGCATGCGCGAGTAGCCCAGCACCTCGGCAGCCTCGTATTGACCGCGCGGAATGGACTGCAGGCCCGAGCGATAGATCTCGGCAAAGTAACCGGCGTAGTTGATGATGAACGCCACGACGCACGCCGTCCACTTGGAATCGGGCGTGAGCGAAATGCCAAACACGTAGTACGGGGCAAAGTAGATGGCAAACATCTGCAGCATGAGCGGCGTACCGCGCATGACCGAAATGTAGATGCGCGCAATCCAGCGAAGCGGCGCGATTTTGCTCATGCGCATAAACGCAACGGGAATTCCCAGCGGAATCGACCCCAGCAGTGTCAGCACAAACAACTGCAAGCTGACCAAGAATCCCTGGCCAAGCATCTGCATCATGACCTGAATAGACATTACTTAAGCACCCAATTATCAAAAGACAGCCCATAGCTCTCGTACTTGTCGCACAGGTCCTTGACCGTACCGTCCTCATAGAGCGCCTTGAGCGACTCGGTCACGGCGTCGGCCGACTTGGTGTCGCCCTTCTTAAAGCCGACGGCGTAGTGCTCGCTGGACAGCGGTTCATCAAGCTGCGTATAGGCATCGGGCTTGGCGGCAAGCTGATACTGGGCAATCGAAAGGTCGCAAGCCACGGCATCGACCGCGCCGCTCTCGAGCTGCATAAAGGCCGTGTTGTACTCGCCGATGGTATCGAGCGTGGCAAACGTCGCCGCCAGATCCTTCTGGTCGCCCTCGAGCACATCCTGCGCAGCGGAATCGGTCTGGGTAATCACGGTCTTGCCGGCAAGATCGTCCCAGCTCTTGATGCCCGCATCCTTCTTGACCACCAGCACCTGCTCGTTGAGCATGTACGGCTCGGAGAACGTGTAGTCGTCCTCACGACCCTCCATGGTAAACCCGTTCCAGATGCAGTTGATGGCGCCGGAGTTGAGCAGCGTGTCCTTGGCATCCCAATCGATGGCCTCGTAATCGACTTCCCAGCCCTGCTTATCGGCAACGGCCTTGGCCAGATCGAGATCAAAGCCGGTGTACTCACCGTCATCGCCCACAAAGCCGTACGGAGGATAGGACTTGTCAAAGCCCACGACGAGCTTCTTGGACTCCGCAGCGCCCTTCACGTCCTTGGCTGCGGCAGAACCGGCAGCGGAGCCCTTATCGGCGCCACCACCGCAGCCTACCAGGCCGAGGCCAAGCACCGTGGCAAACGAGCCGGCTAGACCAACAAACTGACGACGAGACATATCGGCATTCATGGTATCCCCCTTGATAGCACTTTAGTTAGGTAAAGTGAGTCATGTAACGTTCAGAATCATACACTTTAGCGTGATGGAGCACAAGGGAGGGGTTGCCCGGCGCGGGCGGAGAGCGGCGCGTAATTAAGTTTCCTGCTCTACAGTCCTGCGCAAGACGGAAAGCACATTAAGTGCTTTCCTTTGCGTGCGGAACTCGCGA
>JAPJOH010000024.1 GCA_030826265.1 Collinsella aerofaciens | reverse complement strand
CTTGCAGCGACGGACCTCAGGACACTCTTACACCACGTCTGCGCGCGCGACCTTTGCTAGCTGTTTTCCCATTAACATAACTGAACATGTGTGGTCTAACTAATCCTAGATAGTCGGTTTCATATGAGATTCAACTGGTAACAGTACTCATATTTGATGTTTTTTGACCAGCAGGTCTCCCTGCCTTAGCAAATCTAAGGCAAAACGGGCTCCAGACCGCTGAATCATGCCGCGTAGGGCACTTCCGCAGTCCGGAACCCGGTCCAAATTGAATTATCGCACCGCGTTAGCCCAAGACACCCGACAGGATCTCGATCAGGCTGTCCACGTCGGCTTCCTCGCAGACGAGCGGCGGCAAGAAACGCAGCGTATGGGCACCCGTAGCGTTAATCACGACACCGGCGGCCAGCGCGCGGGCAACAATATCATGCGCATCGCCCGCAGCGTCATCCAAGTCGCATCCGAGCATCAGGCCGCGGCCACGAACCTCAACCACGTGCGGGAGCTTGGCGAGCTCTGCCTCCATATAGGCGCCTACCTTGGCAGCATGGTCGGCATAATCGCCGCGCACGAGCGCGGAGAGCGTCGCGGCGCACGCCGCGACAGCCAAGCAGCTACCGCCAAAAGTCGAGCCGTGGTCGCCGGGCTTAAACACGTCGGCGATCTCCTTCTTTGCCACCACGGCACCCATGGGCACGCCATCGGCAATGCCCTTGGCAAGGCTCATAATGTCGGGCTCCACGCCATAGGTCTGGAATGCAAACGGCTTGCCGGAGCGGAAGATGCCACACTGGACCTCGTCGGCGATAAGAACGGCGCCCACCTCGTGCGCCAAGTCGCGCGCCGCCGTCATAAACTCCTCAGTCATGGGGTGCACACCGCTCTCGCCCTGAATCGGCTCGAGCATGACGGCGCAGACCTCGCTTCCCAGCTGCTTAAAGATCGAACGCAGTTCGTCGACATCGTTGGGCGTGCAGGCCACAAAGCCACCCGGCAGCGGACGGAAGCTATCCTGCAGCCAATCCTGCATGGTGGCGGCAATGGTCTCAAGCGTACGGCCGTGGAAGCCGCCGCGCATGCATACGATGGTGTTGCCACCGTTACCAGCACGCTTGGCATACAGACGCGCGAGCTTCATCGAGCCCTCGTTGGCTTCGGCGCCGGAGTTGGCAAAGAACGTCTCCCATACCTGCTCGTCCGCAGCCGGGGCACCGAGCGCAGCGGCCGTGGTCTCATCGTCAGCAGCAATCGCGTCGGCAAGCACGCGCGCACCGTCCGCATCATCGTTAGCGAGCTTGGACAGCAGCGCCGCGACCTGGCCACGCTGCTCGATGAAGAAGTAGTTGGAGACATGCATGAGCTTTTTGGTCTGCGCCTCGAGCGCCGAGAGCACTGCAGCGTTGCCGTGGCCAAGGCTGCACACACCGATACCGGCAAGAAAATCAAGATACTCACGGCCGTCATCGCCGACGAGCTTCATACCGTGACCTTCGACAAACTCAACCGGCGAGCGGCCAAAGGTATGCATAACGTAATAGGATTCGAGCGATTGTTGAGTTGCAAGTGACATGGGATGCCTTTCGTTGGGCGCCGTACGGCGCAGGGCTATGGGTGCAGGGACGCGACGACCGCGGGTCAGCTAGACCGTCTGGAGCTTCTCGACCTCGTCGAGGTTCTCGGTCAGGCGCGCCGCAAACGTCGAAAGCGGGTGCGGATGCGTATCGAACTCGTAGGCCGTCTCGGTGGAGTGGATCACGGTACCGACGCCAGCATCGGTCAGCAGCTCCAAAAGCAGCGAGTGCGGCGTCGTGCCGTTGATGATGTGGGCTCGGAACACGCCAGCGGTAAGCGCATCGACGGCGGCGCGCAGCTTGGGGATCATGCCCTTGTCGACCTCGCCGCCGTAGAGCATCTCATTGACCTCGTCGAGCGTCAGGTTGGAGATAAGCGAATCCTTATCGCTAAAGTCCTTGTACAGGCCGTCGACATCGGTCAAGAAGATCGCCTTATGCGCGTGGAGCGCCGCCGCAACGGCGCCGGCGGCGGTATCGGCGTTGATGTTGAAGAAGCCACCGTCCTCCCCCGCCGCGACCGTGGCGATAACGGGAATGTACTCGCTGTCGAGCAAACGCTCGATATAGTCGGTGTTGACGTGCGTGACCTTGCCTACACGGCCGAGCTCTGGGTCGAGTGGCTCGGCGATAAGGGTGCCGGCGTCGCTGCCGGACACGCCCACGGCCAGGTTGCCGTGGTGGTTGAGCGCCGCGACCAGCTCCTGATTGACCTTGCCACCCAGTACCTCGCGAACGATGTCCATGGTGGCAGGCGTAGTCACGCGCTGGCCGTTCTTAAACTCGACGGGGATGTCGTAGTGGCTGAGCGCCTCGTTGATGGCCTTGCCGCCACCGTGCACGATAACAGGGCGCATGCCGATAATCTTGAGCAGGACGATGTCGCTCATCACGTCACGACGCAACTGCTCGTCGACCATGGCGGCACCGCCGTACTTGATAACGACCGTCTTACCGGTCAGGTTCTTAATCCACGGCAGCGCCTCGAACAGCAGCTGCGCGGTAACTTCATTGGATTCGCTCGAGCGACAATCGCGTGCGAACTTCATAGTCTGCCTCGTCTTTCGTGTAGCTATTGCGCCGTCCCTCGTTGCCCGCGATTGCAGCGGGACGCGCGGCACATCGGGAGTCTAGGAACGGTAGTCGCCGTTAATGGAGATGTACTCGTGCGTGAGGTCGCAAGTCCACACGGTGGTCGCCGCGTCCCCTGCGCCCAGGTCTGCCGAGATCACAATCTCGGGCGCCTCAAAACGTCGCAGGGCTTCGTCCTCATCGAAGGGGACCGTCAGGCCATCGCGACAGACGGGCATACCCATCATGTCGATGGACACATCTTCTTGGTTAAACTGCACGCCGCACTTGCCGAGCGCCATGGCAACGCGGCCCCAGTTGCAGTCGTGGCCGGCGATGCAGGTCTTGACGAGCGGCGAGTTGGCAACAGCACGGGCGGCGATATCGGCCTCCTCGTCGTTCGCGGCGCCGGTGACATTAACCGTCACGAGCTTGGATGCGCCCTCGCCATCTGCGGCGATGTTGCGCGCCAGGCTCTCGCACACCTCATGCACGGCAAAGGCCAACTCGTCAAAGGCATCGGAGCCCTCGACAATAGGCTCGGCATTTGCGGCAGCGCCGGAAGCGAGCATGATGCAGGTGTCGTTAGTCGAGGTGTCGGAATCGACCGTTACCTTGTTGAAGGTCTGCTTGACGGTGGAGAGCAACAGAGCGTGGAGCGCCGCCGGCTCGACGGGGGCGTCGGTAGTGATGACTGCGATCATGGTGGCCATGTTGGGCATGATCATACCCGAGCCTTTGCACATACCGCCCACCGTATAGGCATTACCCGCGTGCCCCGCGGCCTCGCTGCGGTAACACACGGCATACTCCTTGGAGTGCGTGTCGGTGGTCATGATAGCGCGAGCGGCATCGGCGCCGCCGTGGGCGGAGAGTGCCTCGTAGGCGGCAGGAACGGCGGTCTCAAACGTGTCGATCGGCAGAATCTGACCAATTACGCCCGTGGAGGCGACCAGAATCTGCTGGGGCTCGCAGCCGATGACCTGCGAGGCGATGTTGCAGGTCTCGCGCGCGCAGGCAAGACCGGTTTCACCCGTGGCGGCGTTGGCATTGCCAGAGTTGACCGAAATGCCGGCAATGACGCCGTAGCCCTTGTCGGCGCCGCCCAGGTTGG
Organism: Collinsella aerofaciens; assembly: GCA_030826265.1. GTDB lineage: Bacteria > Actinomycetota > Coriobacteriia > Coriobacteriales > Coriobacteriaceae > Collinsella > Collinsella aerofaciens_AY. The sequence goes on along the minus strand of JAPJOH010000024.1, from coordinate 28,677 downwards.
CACGGCTCACCTGCACGGGCGCCGCACAAAAGCGGTTAGTCGTAAACACGCCGGCCCCGGGACAGGGTTTATCGGGCACGACGAGCGCGTAATCCAGGCGCTCGGGATTCTTGCGGAATCCGGCATGGATTCCCGCCGCCTTAAAGCCGGCTGCCGCCGTTACGCCGCCCTCTACGGCACGAATTTTGATATCGAACTGCTCAGCATTCATCGTCTTTATGACTCCTTATATCAAACAAAAAATGGGCATCGGTTGGTGCGCCATGCCAGCCACAATCATGAGACCAGCTTAAGAGTGGCGCCCCACTCGATGCCCGACTACCAAATCGCTAACAATCGAATGTGCTACACCGGGCACGCCACTGTGGGCAAGCCTCGTCGCTCGTCAAAACCAAAGACGATATTGGCGCACTGGACCGCCTGGCCTGCTGCGCCCTTGCACAGATTGTCGATGGCGCCCGTAGCCACCAGAACGCCCGCGCGCTTGTTGAGCGCGAGACCGATCTGGGCGGCGTTGGTGCCGACGACCGAAGCCGTCTTGGGCTGCTTGCCGGCGTCGAGCACACGCACAAAGGTGCGTCCAGCGTAGAACTTCTTGTAATGGTCAACGACATCCTCAAGAGTCAGCGTGTCGAGAGCCTGCGGCGCGAGCGGCATCGTCACCGTGGAAAGCAGGCCGCGCTTGAGCGGCGCCAAGTGTGGAGTAAAGACGACGCGGTCGGTCAGGCCCAGAATCTGCTCGATCTCTGGTGTGTGGCGATGTTTGCCTACGCCATAGGCCTCTAAGTTCTCGTCTGCGCTACAAAAATGGGTGCGAGCGTTGCAGGACTTACCGGCACCCGTCACGCCGCTGATAGCGTCAACGATCACGGGACCGCTCTCGGCCACCCAGCCCGCACGCACGGCAGGAGCAGCAGCAAGGCTCGTTGCGGTGGGATAGCAGCCGGCGCAGGCGACCAAAACGGGCTTTCCGGCGACATGGCTGGAAGCAGCGGTCTCTAAGTCCTGGCAGAACAGCTCGGGCAGGCCGAAGGCGCGGGTCTTGAGCAACTCGGGGCTCGTGTGCTCGGCGGCATACCATGCCTCAAAGACAGACGCGTCGCTCAGACGGTAATCGGCCGAAAGATCAAAGCAGGAAACGCCCGCGGCAAGGAGCGCGGGCACCTGTGCCATGGCAGCCGTGTGCGGCACGGCAAGAAAAACCGCATCGCAGCTCTTGAGCTCGGAAGCGTCATGCGTGGTGAAAACCAGATCGTTCACGCCAGCAAAGCTCGGATACACCGCGGACAGCGGCTGGCCGGCATCGGCGTTGGACGTAATGGCAACAAGTTCAAACTCGGGATGACCGAGCACGAGGCGAATAAGCTCGGCTCCGGCATATCCAGCCGCGCCGACGATTCCAACCTTCAAAGACATATCAGACTCCTTGTCTGCGATTTATGCACCGATGCGCATTTCGCAGCGGTCGTTATGAAGTGGGTTGAAACTTTAGCACCAAAAGATGCATGAATACGTAAATAGCTTGCATGTTCATGCATTGAAACATTCCCGACACATTCGCTTGAAGGAATTGACAAATAGAGCGGGCCCCATATTGACCGGCACTCCTTACGGTGCCGGGCAACACGGGGTCCGCCCATGCGAAAACTAAGTTGTTAGGATGAGCCAGCTGGCTAGAGCTCAACCGGCACCCATTCGTCATGATTGCAGATAAATGCCTCGGGATCCTCGACGCTAAAGAAGACGAGCGCGGGGTCGTTAGGCCCCTCATAGTGCTCGCTCAAGCGCTCAAGATGCTTCCATCCGGCCTCGCGCATTTCGCCCGAAGCCCGGTCTTCCAGCCCCGCACGCCCGCGCAGGATCAACCAACCATGGCCCGGCCACCAACTCGTGACCTCAAAGCGCTGGTTTTGCAGCAGCTCCTGCCACACATCTTTGGTGCGCGCTGTCACAAACCACAGCTTGCCGTCCTGAATCTGCGCAAACGAGAACGGACGCACATGCGGCTGCCCGCCCACGCTCGTCGCCAGATACCACGCCGGCACCGACGTCAGATACTCCAGCACCGTATTCAATCCGTCCACGTTTCCTCCTGTCGCCTGACCAGTCTTTTTGGAATGGGTAGTCAATTTGGGAAATTAGAGCTCGAGGCGCTCTTCGCTGCCATCGATATCGCAGAACCGTGCGGCGATGTTGCGGACCGAGAAGAATGCAAGGCGGCCATCGTTGGCGCTATCGTGTTGCTCGCCAATGCCCACCATGTGCTTAAAGCCCGCTTGGCGCACCTTGTCGCTCACGAATGCATCGTCCTCGAGCGCAGCCTCGCCAGTTAACACGATCCAGCACTCCCCCGGCTTCCAGCCCGATACCTCAAACTTGGGATTCGCGCTCAACTCCGCCCACACGTCCTTGTCGCGCGACGTGCAAAACCACAGCTTGCCATCATCGACCATGGCAAACGAAAACGGCCTCACGCGGGGCTGATGCCCGTCGCTCGCATCGGTCGTGGCAAGATACCACGCCGGAATGCGCCTGAGATACGAGCAGGCGCGCTCGAGCTGAGCCGTGCGATCGATGTCGGTCATAGAGACCCCTTTCTTGCGCTCGAATCGAGCTTAGACGAGTTGAAGATTGATAACGACAACGCATGTCACCAGCAGCGCCATCGCCAGCGCTGCCAGTACATCCCCCCGGCCAAACGCAAGCGCATGCAGACGCGTGCGTCCCTGCTCGCCGTGATAACAGCGCGCATCCATGGCGGCCGAAAGCGTCTCGGCATGACGGAACACGCCGGTGAACAGCGGAATCGCCACACTGCCGAGCATGCGCACACCGCCGAGCGGACCGCCCGCCACGCGCGCGCCGCGACTTGCCTGTGCATCGGCCGTCTGTTTCATCTCGGTGGCAAATTGCGGCATAAACCGCAGCGCGATACCCATAATCATGCCGAGCTCGTGCGCCGGAAGTCCCACGCGCGCAAATGGTGCGAGCAGGCGCTCAAAACCCGCGGTGAGGTCGAGCGTCGGCGTGGTGAGTGTAATGGCGCTCATGCCGGCCATCATCAGGGTCAGGCGGCACGCCATAAACGCCGCAGAACGCAGCGAGCCCTCGCTCACCTGCAAAAAGCCAAGCTGCCACAAAATGCGGCCGCTCTGATCGGAAAACAAGTTGAGCACCGCGACTACCACGACAATCGCCAGCAGTGGTGCCATCGATGATAGGACCCGACGCAACGGCACCCGGGCCACGACATAGACCAGGACCACAAACATTGCGACCGGAACCAGCCCGCAAAAGCTTCCGACGGTGAGCACGGTGACCAGAAAGGCGAAACCTAGGAGCAACTTAGTACGCGGATCCAGGCGATGCACCGCGCTATCCCCGGGATAGTAGCTGCCAAATGAGAACGCCTCCATTAGCAGCCCTCCTCTCGCGTGGGCGCCTTGGAACCAGCCTGACACGGAACCCTCAAAGGCACGTCCGCGCAGCCCAGCAGCAAGCCGGCCAGCTCGTCGGCCAGCGCCTCAACCGTATAAAGCTTGTCGCAGCGGAGCGGCACACCGGCCTGTGCGAGCGCCAGCGCCATACGCTGGGCGGCAGGAACGCCCAGGCCGATCGACTTGAGCTCATCCGCGCGCGCAAAAACCTGCGCGGGCGTTCCCTCGGCAAACACGGCGCCCTCGTTCATCACAACGATACGGTCACAACAATTTGCCAGGTCATCCATGCTATGCGAAACCATGACAACAGTCAGGCCCTCGCGATGGAGTCGATCGATGAGCCCCAGAAAATCCCCGCGCGCAGCCGGATCGAGCCCCGCCATGGGCTCGTCGAGCACCAGCACCTCGGGCTCCATGGCGAGCACGCCGGCAAACGCCACGCGGCGCTGCTGGCCGCCCGAAAGCTCAAAGGGGTTCTTGTCGCCTATCGCGGCAAGGTCGAGGCCCACGCGCGCAAGCGATGATGCGACACGGCGCGCAACCTCTTCTTCTGGCAGGCCAAGGTTGCGCGGGCCAAACGCCACGTCCTGCGCCACGGTCTCGGCAAATAGCTGGCGCTCGGGATACTGAAACACCACGCCGACCTTGGCCTTAACCGCGGCGGCGTCTTTCTTGCTTGATAGGTCGAGCCCCAGCGCGCAAACGCTTCCCTCCTGCGGACGAATCAACCCGTTGAGATGCTGAACCAGCGTTGATTTACCCGAGCCGGTATGACCCGCCAGGCCCAGAAACTCACCGCGACGCACCGTCAGCGAAACATCGCGCAGTGCCCAGGGACTGTTTGGATCGTTGCCCCAAAGAGCCTGTTTGCTCGATGCGTCCGCAGTGGTCGAGCGCTTGCGCCATCGACGGCGCTCGCGGGCGCTCAGCGAGTAACTATGCGAGAGGTGCGAAATCTCGATAACGGGCTCCGACGCGGCTATCCCGTCGGCCGCAGAGGATCCATTGTCAAGCACATGAGAATCGGATGCGGAAGGCTGCCCTGCGATGTCCGTCCCGCTCCGCTCGGCATAAGCCTGTGCAATCTCGGCGACCATATCTGCCTCGCGCACCTGCGCGCAAACGGAAACGCCCTTCTCACGAAGTGCCCTACCTAGGCAGCACGACACCGGCATATCCAGGTTGAGCTGCGCAAGTTCGTCCGCCCGCGTCAAGATTTCCTCGGGCTCACCGAGCATGGCAACGCGACCCGCTTGAAAGACAGCAACGCGATCGGCCTCGGCGGCCTCTTCCATAAAGTGCGTAATCATCACGATGGTCATGCCACGATTGTGCAACGCGTGGCAAGCCTTCATGAGGCCCTTGCGTCCACGCGGATCGAGCATCGAAGAAGCCTCATCCAAAATGAGCACGCGCGGCTCCATGGCGAGCACGCCGGCAAGCGCCACGCGCTGCTTTTGGCCGCCCGAAAGCGCATGGGTCTCGTGACGCTCAAAGCCCACCAGGCCCACACCCTTCAGCGCCTCGCGTACGCGCTGCGCAATTTGCGCCGACGGCACGCCAAGGTTTTCGGGACCGAACGCAACGTCATCTTCGACAAGCGTTGCCACCAGCTGGTCATCGGGATTCTGGAATACCATGCCCGCGGTCGAACGAATGTCGTAGACCAGCTCGGGGTCGGACGCATCCATGCCGTTGACGCGCACCGTGCCCACATCGGGCTGCAACAGTGCATTCAGATGCTTGGCAAACGTCGACTTGCCCGACCCATTGCCACCGAGGATGCAGAAAAACTCGCCATCCTCGATGTTCAGATTGATACCATCGAGCGCTTTCGCAGCGCCATCGTAGCTAAAGGAAACGCCCCGACACTCAATCATGCGCGGCCTTTGACCTGGTCCTTCTTGGGCGTGATGAGATTAGAGACCGCCTTGTACACCGCGAGCGTCAACACCGAGTTGAGCACGGTCTTGATAAGGTTGAACGGCAGCACGGCAGGAATCATGAGTGGGGCGATCACATCGACCGAGCCATACCAGAACCATACGCCAATGGTAAGGTTTGCGACCATAGACAACGCCGTAGCAGCAATAACGCCGAGCACCAGGCCAATCACGGCACCCTTATAGGTATGCATCTTCTGGTAGACGATAGCCGCGGGCAGAATGTAGCCCAGCGTGGCAACCAGATTCATAAGCGCGCCGACCCAGTCACCCGTGGTGAGCGCATGGATAACGATCGCCATAGCGGCAACAGCGGTACCGGCACCGGGACCATACGCAAACCCGCACACCATCGCCGGCACCAGCGACGGGTCATAGGTCAAAAACGGCGCCGAAGGAAGAATGGGCAGCTGCACGTACATAAACAGGGCGCCCAAGGCGCACATCAGCGCCATGGTAACGAGCTGTTTGGTGCTCCACCTATTCGTGTTCTCAAAATGGATATGCTGCGACTGTTCAGACATAAGATCACCTGCCTCTTTCATCCGGACTCTAACCGTTGGTACTGGGATCTCACCAGTTCAGCCGGCATGCGAACCAACGCACGCACGGGTCGCGGACTCATCGGCTCGGTCGCAGACACCTCGCCTGCGCCACGGCGCCCCTTTGACACCGCCCGATTTACCGCCAGTGGGGAATTTCACCCCGCCCTGAAACAGCAATTGCAAGTGTAGCACCAGCAGGCTTTCGCGCAAGTATGCCAAGGGTAATTTGTGGTGGAGACCAGTTGCCGCAACAACCACGTCTCCCACTCACCCCAAAGTGGTGCTCTTTTCGCGGCTTTGCCGCGAAACAGCAACCGGGGCACGTATCCCCCACAACCACGTCTTTCTCCGCCCGCCGACCTCAAGGCCGTAAACGCAGGGAATCCGGGGGCGTGACGGGGGTTTCTCTCCGGAACATTCCGCAGGACGCAAAGAGGCTCCGCAGCGCGAAGCGCGATGCGGAGCCTCTTTGCATGTCCGAGGACGTTCCGGAGAGAAGTCCCCGTCCCGCCCCCGGATTCCCGGTGGGAGTTCTAGACCTTGTCGGCCTTAGTACATACCGCCGCCCTGCTGACCAGCGGTAGCAGCAGCGATTGCGTCCTCAAGCTGAGTGTTCTTGGGGACATCGGAGACGGTAGCCTCGGTGATGAGGATCAGGCTGGCGACAGAAGCAGCGTTCTGCAGGGTGACGCGGCTGACCTTGACGGGGTCGAGGACGCCCATCTCGATCATGTCGCCCCACTCGCCGTTGGCAGAGTTGAGACCCTGGCCGGCGGGCAGCTCGGCAACCTTGTCGACCACGACAGCGCCCTCAAAACCAGCGTTCTTGGCGATGGTAGCAACCGGAGCAGTCAGAGCCTTCTTGACGATATCGACGCCGATCTTCTCCTCGGGGTCGTCGATCTCGACAGCATCGAGCGCAGGAGCAGCGTCCATGAAGGCGACGCCGCCACCGGCGACAATGCCCTCCTCGACAGCAGCGCGGGTAGCCTGCAGGGCGTCCTCGACGCGATGCTTGATCTCCTTGAGCTCAGACTCGGTAGCAGCGCCAACCTTGATGACGGCAACGCCGCCGGAGAGCTTGGCCAGGCGCTCCTGGAGCTTCTCACGGTCGAAGTCAGAGGTGGTGTTCTCCATCTCACCCTTAATCTGAGCGATACGAGCGTCGATGGCCTCCTTGGAGCCAGCGCCGCCGACGACGACGGTGTTGTCCTTGGAGATGGTGACGGACTTAGCGGTACCGAGCATATCGGCGGTGATGTCAGCGACCTTCACGCCCAGCTCGTCCAGTGCAGCCTGACCACCGGTGAGGACGGCGATGTCCTCGAGGATGCGCTTGCGGCGATCGCCGTAGCCCGGAGCCTTGACGGCGCAGACGTTGAGGGCGCCACGGATCTTGTTGAGGACCAGGGTCGGCAGAGCCTCGCCGTCGATGTCCTCAGCGATGATGAGCAGGCCACGGCCAGCGCGCTGGACAGCCTCGAGAACGGGCATGATGTCCTGAACGCTGGAGATCTTCTGGTCGGTGATGAGGATGTACGGATCCTTCATCACGGCCTCCATGCGGTCGTTGTCCGTGACGAAGTAAGCGGAGACATAGCCCTTGTCGAACTGCATGCCCTCGACGGTGTCGATGGTGATGTCGAACGTCTGGGAATCCTCGACGGTGATGACGCCGTCCTTGCCCACGACCTCCATGGCCTCGGCGATCTTCTCGCCGACCTCGGGGTCACCGGCGGAGATGGTACCGACGGAAGCGATCTGCTCCTTGGTCTCGACCGGCTTGGCCTGCTTCTTCATCTCGGCGACGGCGGCGTTGACGGCCTTGTCGATGCCGCGACGGATGGCCAGCGGGTTGGCGCCAGCGGCGACGTTGCGCAGACCGTCGTTGACGATGGCCTGGGCGAGCAGGGTTGCGGTGGTGGTGCCGTCACCCACGGTGTCGTTGGTCTTGGTGGCGACCTCCTTCACCAGCTGAGCGCCCATGTTCTCGATGTTGTCCTCGAGCTCGATCTCCTTGGCGACGGAAACGCCGTCGTTAGTGATGGTCGGAGCACCGAACGTGCGCTGCAGCGCAACGTAGCGACCCTTGGGGCCCATGGTGACGGTAACGGCGTCGGCCAGAGTGTTGACGCCCTTGGCAAGCTTAGCGCGGGCATCGGTGTTGAACGTAATGTTCTTTGCCATGGTAGGTAATCCTCCAAAAGAAATGTGACTCGCGTCGCCGCTTCCGAGTCCTATGCGGCGGGCGCGTTCAAAGACGAATCAGAGATTCTGACGAGACTAGGCCTCGACGACAGCGTAGATGTCGTCGGCGCGCATCAGCAGATACTTCTCGCCGTCGACCTTGACCTCGTTGCCACCGAACTTACCGTAGATGACAACGTCACCGACCTTGACGTCCATGGGGATGCGCTCACCCTTGTCGTTGACCTTGCCGGCGCCAACGGCAACGATGGTGCCGCGCTGCGGCTTCTCCTGGGCGTTGCTGGCGATGTACAGACCAGAAGCGGTCTTCTGCTCGGCCTCGTCGGGCTTGACCAGAACACGATCTGCAAGCGGCTTCAAAGACGACATGCTTGTCTCCTCCTTTTTGGGCCGCGCGGTTATACCACGCGAATTAACCCTTTTTGTTTGCGTACGCGTTGAATGGTACCCACGAATGGCGGGTTATACAACACGGAGTCAAAAAATCTTATTTTTTGGCACTTAGATTTTCTGAATGCCGGAGGATAACTTAGCGGTGGCCCCCGTGTGGCTCCGGAGGGGCGGGGCATAAGGTTTCCTGCTCGGGCAGTCCTGCTCGCACGAAGGCCACATTAAGTGGCCTTCGGCTCGTGCGGAACTCGCGATAAACCTTATGCCCCGCCCCTCCGGAGCCACACGGGAGGCAGGTTAACTAATTCGAGCCCGGCATTCAGAAAAGTCAGTGCAGCAAAATGGCGATGCGGATAGCGACATGGGCATGGTTTTCGTTGCGCGCACGGGTCCCCTGGGGAGCACCGTGCATTTTTGGGAGTTTTCAGCAGGCCGGGACAAATGCATACGCACCGGGCGCATCTAATTAGTCCCACGGTAGCCTTCGGCCGGCGATTTGGGTCGGCAGACAGGCCTCGTCGAGACAAACAAGCATGCCTCGCGCCACGTCGGACCCCAAAATGACGTCGGTCTCCGCAATGCCACCCAACTGCAGCGGCACCTGCAGAGCTCGCGGTGCTGAACACTCCGTTTTTTGCACGGTCCAGGCGGGGGTACATCAGGGCCAGAAAGAACATCCCGGCCTTTTTATGCAATCTGTAATGTGAAGTATGCAAAACACATGAGGTTGCACTGCTGATGTCCAAATTGAACGCACGGAGCAGCACCTCAACCCCGCGCCCAAATCCAGCAGAGCGGGGACGCTCCTAACGAACCCCCATCGGCAAACAAATCCGGCTCGAGCGCCATCCCAAAATAGACTGCCCGAGCCGCGTTTAACGGTGCGGTATGAACGTCAGCGCTCGTAAATCAAGTTACCTGCCAGGTAGGTGGCCTGAACCTTGGTGGCCTGGAGCTCTTGGGGGTCGATGGTGAGCGGGTTTTGGTCCAGGACTACCAGGTCGGCGTATTTGCCTGGCTCCAAGCTGCCGAGGTTTTGCTCGTCGCCTGCCGCATAGGCGCTGCCCAGGGTGTAGTTGCGCAGGGCCGTTGCCGCGTCGATACGTTCGCTCGGCAACCAGCCGCCCTCGGGCCAGTGGCTTTTGGGGTCCTGGCGCATGATAGCCGTGTAGAGCACGTTCATGCTGGTAACGGGCGTGATAGGGCTGTCAGTACCGAAGGCTTGGCGAATGCCGCGCTGTTTATAGGTCGCAAACGGCCACATGATGCGGCTGCGCTCCAAGCCCAGGTCGCGCTCCGGACCACCCGGGTCGAGCGTGATATGGCAGGGCTGGCTCGAGGCGACCACGTTGAGCTTGCGCAGGCGGTCGATGTCCTCGGGCAAGAGGTTCTCCAGATGCTCGAGTGTGTTATGACCGTGCTGGGGCAGGCCGTACAGTTCGGCGGCCTTCTCAAAGATATCGAGCGCGGCATGGATGGCACCGTCGCCGATGACGTGGATGCGCACGGTGTGACCGCGCTCCGCGGCAGCGAGGACCAGTTTGCGCATACGCTCGGCAGGAACTGTCAGACGGCCCTGGTCGCCCGGGAAGCGCGGGTTGGTATAGGGCTCGGTGAGATATGCCGTGTGTTCGCTCGACACGCCGTCGAAGAACTGCTTAAAACCAGGCGCCGAGAGCAGCGCGTTGTTCGCATAGCGGGTCTGCAGCTCTTCCAAGCGCGACTGGTCATCCAGCAGCGTGGGGAACAGATGGGCACGAATGCCCAACTTGCCGACTGCCTGCAGTTTGTCGTAGATGTCGTCGCGGATAAAATCGCAGCCCGGCATGGGCATGAGCGACATATCGCATATCGAGGTGATGCCCTGCTCGGCCATACGCCTCATTTGATCGGCGTAAGCGCTTGCGATGCGATCCTCGCCCAGCCACTCCAGGCAGCGCGGCAGCAGCTGCATAGCAGCTGCCTCGTGGGCGATACCCGTAAGTTCACCGTTTGAGTCTTTGTCATAGCTGCCACCCGCCGGAGGCTCGCTGTCGCGCGTCACGCCGAGGGCTTCGAGCGCGCGGCTGTTGAGCCACAGCGTATGCCCGTCGCCCGAGTACATAACACAGGGGCGACCGGGGAAGGCGGCGTCGAGGGAGGCCTTGGTAGGATGCTCGGGCGGATCCCAGCGGTAATCGCGCCAGCCCTGGGTCACGACCCAGGCGTCATTGGGCAGGCCCTGGGAAAACTCGAGCGCATGCTGCACCAGTGCCGCCTCGGACGTGCCCATATCCATGAGCATATACGGAGAGGAGCCAACCGAAGTATGGAAGAAGTGCAGATGAGCGTCATGGAAACCGGGGCAGACAAACTGCTCGCCGTAATCGACCACCGGCGTGGCGGCAGGTGCGGCGGCAATCACGTCATCGGGCGCGCCGACAGCGACGATGCGATCGCCCGCGATGGCGATCGCCAACTCGCGGGCGGTATCGATGCCGTCTTGCGCGGTAAAGACGTTCTTGGAGCGAATAATCCGATCGATATGTCGCATGGGCATCCCCATCTCTGGCAGGTAATTCAACACCCCCGAGTGTACTCCCCCGCCCTTGTAACAAAACCCCAAGCGGCAAACGGCAACTTTACCAGCCCTAGCGGCAGGTGGCATACTGGAGAAAGCCTGTACGATTTTGCGATCAACCCAGCAAGGAGCAAATCGACCATGACGAAGACCAAGGCACAGCAAATTATGGCGGCAACCGAGGTTCGCGCGGCAGACGACGTCACCGCGGCCATCCAGGATATCGCCGCCGAGTTTGAACCCTACATCATCAAGCAGCGCCGGCACTTCCATAAGCACCCGGAGTTGAGCCTTGCCGAGGAGCGCACGACTTCCGACATTGCCAACCAGCTCGACGCCATGAATATCCCCTACGAGCGTCCGCTCAAGACGGGCCTGGTGGCGACGCTTCGCGGCACCGCGCCGGATGCCTACCGCGAGGACGGCACGCCGCGCCGCCGCATCCTGCTGCGCGCCGATATCGACGCCCTGCCCGTCACTGAGCAGACCGGCGAGGAGTTCGCCAGCGTCAATGAGGGCTGCATGCACGCCTGCGGCCACGACTGCCATATCGCCATGATGCTCGGCACGCTGCAGATTCTGCGCCACATGACCGATGACATCCACGGCGAGATTCGCATCGTATTCCAGCCCAGCGAGGAAAACGGCCAGGGCGCCAAGCTCATGATCGGCACGGGCGTACTCGATGGCGTCGACGGCGCCTATGCCGCGCACATCTGGAGCGAGGTCGACGCCGGCACCGTGAGCTGCGAGCCCGGTCCGCGCATGGCAAACACCGACTGGTTCCGCATCGACGTCCGCGGCACCTCGTGCCATGGCGCCATGCCCCAGCGCGGCCACGACGCCGTTATGGTGGCGGCAGAGATCGTCAACGCCCTGCAGACCATCGTCTCGCGCGAGATTAGCCCCTACGAACCCGCCGTCATCACCGTCGGCGAGCTGCACGGCGGCACCGCGCGCAACGTTATCGCCGGCACGGCGTACCTCGCCGGCACGGTGCGCACCTATGGCGACAAGACGCATGAGGAGATGCCCGAGCTTATGCGCCGCATCGTGGAGCACACCGCAGCAGCACTAGGCGCCGAGGCCGAGCTCACCGACTACACTATCGCCAACTACAAGGTCGAAAACGACGCCGCCTCGAGCGAGCGCTGCCGTCAGGCCGTAATCAAGTGCCTGGGCCCCACCGGCCAAGGACATTATCGCGGCACGCTTTCGGGCGAGGATTTCTCGGAGTACCTGCGCCGCGTACCGGGCGTGCTCGCCTTTGTAGGTACGCGCAACCCCAAGATTGGCGCCACGTACGCCCAGCATTCCTGCTTTTACAAGATTGACGAGACCGTGCTGGCAAAGGGCTCCATGGTGGCCGCCCAGTATGCTATCGACTTTTTGGCCGAGCCCACGCAAGAGGAGCTCGACGGCCCCGCGATTACCGCGGTCGCCGAAACCAACCCCGATCTGGCCGCCAAGTTGCGCTCTGCCAAGGCGACGACCGCCGAGGCTCGCGACGCCATCCATGATGCCCGAACGGCTCGCCATGCCGCGATCAAGGGCATCCACGACGCACGCGCTGCTGCACGCCGCGAGGAGAAGCACGACGAGTAGTCGTCACACCCATCCATAACAGCCTGGCTAAAGCAGAGCGGGGGCGGACGTATCGAAACGTCCGCCCCCGCTCATTCTTCAAGCGCTATTTCTACCATTTCTACCCCGTCCCCAAATGGCAGGCGGCAGGGTTACTCGTCCTGATGATCCTCGTCGGAGCTTGGCTCGGGTGCCGACGCAGGTGCAGATGCCGGCTCAGGCTCAGGCTCAGGCGCAGGCTCGGGCTCAGATGCCGTCTCAGACTCGGGCGCCGGTTCAGGCTCGGGCGCCGGTTCAGGCTCGGGCGCTGGTTCAGGCTCGGGCGCCGGCTCAGACTCGGTCGCGGGAGCGGGTGCAGGTGCCGGCGAAGCATCCGGAGCGCTGTAACCCGAAGGAGCGGACTTCTTCTCGAAAGGCAACACAAAAGTCAGGACGTCGTCCTTATCCTCATCGGCCCACTCGCTTGCATAGCGTGCGGCCCAATAGCCAACGGCACGGTGCTTGAGCATCTTGCCAAAGACCGTAAGAAATACGGTGACGAAAGCGACCAGCACCAAGAACAGCGCGAGCGTGACGCCACCGCCGGTAACAATTGCCTCAATACCCGTAGGACGATAGTAGTAGCTATACATACCGACAGAGGCAATGGCGCCAAAGACGACCGTCAAGATCCATGTGACAACGTTGGCGACCAGGCCCGTCAAAAACTCGGGAAGGAACGAAGCACAGAACAGCTTGGTCTTGTTGTGCTTAAACGCCGCCCAGACCTTATCGAGCGAAAACGCGCTCTCGACACGCCCGGTCACCGCAAAGTGCATCACGGCGATGTCGGCGAACATCTTAAAGAAGACACCCAGAATCGCCGAGGCAATTAGCGCCAGGACAAGCAGGCCGAGCGAACCGAACAGCGCAGCCTCGAGCGCATAAGAGCCGTAATACGAATACGAGCCCGCGGCGCCAATTACCACGCCCTCCACCAGCGAAAGCACTACACCGATAACGGGAATGGCAGCGATAACCTCGAGCACGACCGAAATAACGCTCGAAAAGACTCCGAGACCAAACGACGTGGAACGCATGAGTGGACGGTCCATGCCGTCATCGGCCTTGAGCGACAGATCGCGACCCCACTCGATACCAAAGCCGGAACCGCACACGCTCGCAATGCAAGCTGCCAAAAAGCCGATGGCAGCCGCAATGCCGCCAATAACGGGAATAAACAACACGAGCACCGACACAACGCAAATCAGCGCCGGCAAAAACGCGATTTGGCATACACGCTGAAGCACGCCCGGAGTCTTAGTCATATCTTGGAACGCCTGAGCCACACAGCCCTTTGGCGCATTCGCCACGGGCGGTTGCGGAACAAACTGCTGGGGCTGAGGCTGTCCCTGGGGAGCGGGGCCAGCGGCACCGGCATTAGGAGCACCACACACGCCGCAGAACTTGTCGTTATCGCCCATGGGGGCGCCACACTGCGAGCAGAACATCGAAATCATCCCTTCGTATCTAGAGCGAATCACCTGGATCGCAAACGATGTCTTTGGCATCATTATCGCCCAATGTGAGGACAAATTCTCTTAGATGACGTATTTGCAACGCGCGAGGCGCTTTTCGATTGTTTGATGAGTGTGTCCGCGCTAGTTCGTGCCGCGGAAGCCCTTGCCGACGATCTCGGAGCTGTCGACGATCGTGATAAAGGCACCCGGATCGACTTCGCGCGCGTAACGGCGCAGTTGCACGGCCTCGCGACGGCTCAGCACGCTCATGATCACCGTCACGCACTTGCCCGAGAAAGCACCGTAGCCGCGGCTGATAGTCGCCGTGCGGTTGAGATGCTTGACGATAAACTCCTCGACCTTAAGGGGCTCGGAACAAATGACCGTGCAGACTTTGCGCAGATGAATGCTCTCAATGGCTTTGTCGACCACAAGCGTCTTGGCAAACAGGCCGAGCACGCAATACAAACCGACACGCGGGCCATACAAAAAGGCCGCGATGGTCACGATGCCGATATCGACCAACAGCAGTGCGCGACCAATCTCGAGCGTAGTGCGGCGCTTGAGGATCATGGCGAGGATGTCCGTGCCACCCGTCGAGGTGCCAATATCAAAGACGATGGCGCTGCCGAGCGCCGGCAGAATCACGGCAAAGCACAGGTCGAGCCACATATCGCCCGTCATCGAGACATCGGTCGGAATAAAAAGCTCAAAAAGCGAAACATAGGCGGACAGCGCAAACGAGGCGAAGACACTCCAAAGAATCGCCTTGCGCTCCAAAAAGATAAAGCCCAAAACGACGAGAACCGCGTTGATAATCCACATAAAGACGCCGACGGGCAGGGTCGGGAACAGCGTGGACAGAATGACCGACACGCCCGAGGTGCCGCCAAAAGCAAAGTGATTAGGGGTTTTAAACGCAACGATGGCAAAGGCCGTAAGAATCAGGCCCAGATTGAGCTCGGCAAAAAAGCGCGGGAAACCCGGCTCCTGGCTGCGCTTTTGGCCGGCACGCTCGCCGCGCTCGATATCGGTGCGATCAACCACGCGCTCCATCGGCACTACGGGAGGACGATGCACCTCTTCGGCAGCACGCGATGCCGCCTCTGCCGCGGCGGCCTCAATCGCCCATGCCTTGCTTTCTGTTTCGTGCTCGTCAGCCATTACGGCAACCCCTCGTTAACAATTTGGAAACAATGCGCCCATTAGGGTAACGCGGAACGCGACGATTGCAACCCCTAGTTAGACGAGCGGTATGCCTACATCGGGGGGCATACAAATAACGGCCGGCCACGCTTTTGCTTGCGCGGTCGGCCGTTTAACGTTTTCGCAGATAAAACCTGCCAAAACAAACCTGTCCCTTTTTGGAAGGTTATTCGTGCTGGCTGGTGCGGTGCTCGTACTCCTCGGGGGTGATGACGTCCTCGATACGCAGGTTGACGCCCGCCACCTCAAGGCCGGTCATCGCGGCAAGGCGCTCGGTGACACGTGCCTTGACATCGTCGAAGATCGCGGGCGCATAGGCACCGTACTCGATAATGACGGAGATGTTGACGACCACGCGATTGTCATCGGTGGCCTCGACCGTCACGCCCTTGGTCAGATTCTCGGCACCAAACTGCTCCTGCACAAAGTGCATGAGGTTACCCTTCATGCCCAGAACGTGCGGAACCTCGCGGGTGGCCATGGCAACGATCTTCTCGATCACACCGTTGGAATAGGTCAGCGAGTCCTCGGACTCGTCCGCCTCTTCGTCGTCCTCATCCTCATCGGACTCGACCTCGACAAGAGCCTCGTCCTCGAGCGTCACATCCTCGGCTTCGGCGACGACCGCCTCGTTCTCCTCGAGCTCGGTATCGGCTACATCGACCTTCGTATTAAAAGCCATGGTTCCTCCTTATGCCCGCCGCGGATGCGACAATCGAATACGTATTAGCGGCCGCTAAACAGACGGCCGAAGAAGTTGACGATACCGTTCTCGCCGTCGCGAATCTGGCCGATCACGGCGCCGATCAGCACAAAGAATGCGATGACGAGCGTGTCCCACAGGCCGAGCGTGAGCACCAACACGGCGAGGATAAAGCCAGCGACGGCGCCGAGCGTGGTGTTGGGATGACGCACAGCATAGCTCCAGATGGCAGCGCCCGTACCCTTGATGAGACCCATAGCCTCGTCAAAATCCGCGGCTGCCGCGTCTTGCAACTCGGCTGCCTCTGCTTTGGAATCAACAGGTTCGCTCGCCGGCGTGGCGCTCTGGTCAATCGTCAGGCGCGGCGTACGAGCGGTCTTATCTTGATTGGTATCACTCACCGGAAACCTCCACGGTCTGGACGGTAGTCTTGGACGGCAAAAAACGGACGCGCGTGGTCGTACCCGGCGTGCCGAGCATGGTGTCGCAAGCTTCTTCGATGCGCTGCTGCATCGCGGTAGCCAGAGATGCCACGTCCTTATCGTCAAGCGCGATAGCCTCGACCTTAAATCGGACGTGCGAATCGTCGGGGCCTTGGACGCGGGCCTCGACATGCTCGACCATCACGCGGTCGTCGCGCTCGGCAGCAGCCCTGGCACACGAAGAAAGCGCCGCAAGGGTAACCTCGATATTGCGCTCCCCCGCCGGATGCACGCAGGACGGCTCGCGACGAGCAAACATCAGGCGAAAGAAGCTTACCAGCACGCCGATCGCCACAACTCCGCCGCATGCCGTCACAACAATGCGCGGCATGGGGTCGCGCATCAGCAGCATAAAGCGATACGTATACGGCCCCCAAAACTGGCAGACAAGCGTACCCAGCGCCACGATGGTGGCGGCAAGATACACGATCGCTAGGGCTCGTTTGAGTACGCGCACGCGGCGCTCCCTTCAAATCTCGGCTCTCGAAATGCAAAACGGTTCGCATCATTATAAAAGAGCCGGGTCCGGTGCTCTACGCACGCGGATCCGGCTCATCTATTCCACGAGGCTTGCATGCTCGCTTCATTATGCCCAGATATGCACGGCTTAACCCGTGCGGGCGCTACTCCTCCTCGAGGGCAGCGATGACCTCGTCGGTCATGTCCATGGTGCTGTAAACATCCTGGACGTCGTCGAGCTCCTCAAGACGGTCGATGAGGCGCTGAACCTTCTTGGCGTCGGCGCCGGAGACCTCGGTCGGGGTGGTCGGGACCATGGTGGTCTCGGAGCCCTTGACCTGGACGCCCTGCTCCTCGAGCGCCTTGGAGACAGCCATGACCTCGTTGGCAGTAGTCCAGACGATCCACTCCTCGCCGGCGTCCTCGTAGTCCTCGCCGCCGGCCTCGGCGATGGCCATCATGAACTCATCCTCGTCACCGGCAGCACCGTTGGCGATCATGGTCTCCTTCTTGGCGTTCTCGTCCAGGATCTCCTTGGCGACGACGATCTGGCCCTTGCGCTCAAACTGGAAGGCGACGGAGCCGGAGGTGCCCAGGTTGCCACCAGCGTGGGAGAAGGCGGAACGGACATCGGCGGCGGTGCGGTTGCGGTTATCGGTCAGGCAGTCGACGTAGACGGCGACACCGGCGGGACCGTAGCCCTCGTACACGATGTTCTCGTAGACGGCGGCGTCAGCACCCGAACCAAAAGCCTTGTCGATAGCGGACTTGATCTTGTCCTTGGGCATGGACTGAGCCTTGGCCTTAGCAACAGCAGCAGCGAGGCTGGCGTTGTTCTCAGGCAGCGGGTCGCCGCCGAGACGGGCAGCAACGGTGATGTTGCGGCTCAGCTTGGAGAAGAGGGCGGAACGCTTGGCGTCCTGCGCGCCCTTACGATGCTTGGTTGTGGCCCACTTAGAGTGTCCGGACATACGTGTCTCCTATCGGTTTCGACCTAAAGCCCAGCGCAGATGCTCGGGCAATATAAACAAACGTCGTTATGATATACCTACTGGCCTGCGAGATAAACCCCAAAATGAAGGCGTCGTGATGATACAGCCCCTTGGTGCAAAGTAACCTGTCCCCTTTGCACCAAATTAGGACCAGAGGAGGTCGCTGCGGGTGATGGTGGCGCCGATGGCAAAGGGCATGCAGGCGATGACCGGATACAGGTAGCGCATGTAGGTCGAGCCGTTGCAGGGACCGATCAGGCACACGGCGAGCACGCCCAGCAGCGGCACCCAAATGGCCAGCCCGCGCCACGAATGACGACGTAGCAGATAGACCACCACGGCGATCATGATCCACACATAGGTGGCCGAGCTCATGGTGAGCGAGATAAACGGGATGCGCTGCACCGCCACGCGGTACAGGTTGATCAGGTGGTCGCACCAGCGCACAACCTTGCTATCGACCGGATGGAAGTCAAAGTACTTGAGGTTATCGGGCTTCGCCATGATCTCGGCACTGCGCGCCGTGCTGTAGACCCACGCATCGCGGGCACTCGGATAAAAGTAGCCGTAGTAGTTATTGATGAGCGCCGAGATATAGCACTCGGGATCCTTTTTGAACATCTGGGCCCACACCTCAAAATAGGCCTTGATGTCCTCCTGCGAGGCGTACTCGTTAAAGCAATTTTTGACGGCGTCCGACTTATCCGGGTTGTAACGGCGGCCCAGATTCTCGTACTTGAGCACACGGTCGATCACGGCACGCTCTTCGTCGGTCACCAAGCCATCGCAAGGAGCCTCCACGATGGTGCCGTCCTCCTTAACCGTGGGGTTGACGCCCGAGTTGAGGCCGTCGTGTTTTTGGACGAAACGAGCCGTCTGCTGGAACGGAATCGAGAGGATTTCGCGCTTGGAACCAGGCGTGATGTCGTGCGCCGGCATAAAGACCTTGGTGAAGTACATATTAGAGGCAAGGCAGAGTGCAAGCACCGCAAGAACTCCCACCCAGTGGAAACGCGGGATGGCGCCCGAAGGCACAGCACCAGCCTGCTTGGCTGCACGACGAGCCACATGCGCGTCCCATGCGCAAAACGCCGCCGCGATTACGCATGCCGCCAGGGGAAACACCAGGCCGCCGTTGCGCAGAAACGTGGAACCCATGGCGCCCAGAGCGAGCAGCAGCCAGTCGTGGCGCGCAAAGAGCACGGGCCTCTGTTCGCCCGCACGCTCGGCATTGGCATCGCGACGGGGCAGGCCGCAGGCCACGAGCTTCACGGTCTGCACCAACAGCACCAAAAACGCATCGGCAAACAGCACATCTTTGGTAAGCAGGGCCGCATAATTGGAGAACATGGGCATAAACACAAAGAACAGCAAGATCGCGCCGCGGACCGGCAGGCTCACGCCCAGTTTGCGCAGCGACGAGATGGAATAGGCCATGCAGGCGGCCGTAATGACGAACTGAGCGCAGGTGTAGATAGCAAGACCTGCGTTGGCGCTGTTGAACAGTGAAAGCCCCAGCTGGACGCACGAACCGATGATAGCCGTGTGCACCACGGGGTGATGTCCGTTGAGCAACACATTGGGATTGAGCAGACGCAGGTAGTCGCTCGTGCCGTTGGGATAGTTGAACCACTGGCGAATCTGCGCACCCGTGTCTCCCATAAAAAGGCCGGGCATCGAAGCGATGAGCGTGGGCGCCCAGGCGACCATAAGCACCAGGAAGGGCCCGGCAAAGGGATGGACCGAGAGCACAGCGTGAGCCACACGCCATACGCGGCCAAAGTGCGCTTCGGAAAACGGAATGCGCCGAGAGCTCAGCCAATCTAGACACTCAAAGGCAAGGTAGAAGGCAACGACCGCCAAGAGCATCCAGCCCGCACCGCCTATCCAGGCGCAGATGATGCGCGCCTTGTCGCCGAGCACGATCTCGGCCGAATCGGTGAGGTCGTAGCTGCGGCCAAACACCATGCAGACGGCAAAGAACAGCGACGGAAGGATCACCGAGGGACGCCAGGCGTCGCCGCGGCCAAAGAATACGTAGCGAAACGGCAGCGTGAGCAGGCAGGCAAGCGCAAGCAACATGACCGCGTCGGTATGGCCGGCAAACGAGAGGAGCACCTCGTAGCACACGTACAGCATGCCCGAGGCTTTGGGGTCAATCGCCAAGACCGCGTTGCTCGACACCGGGGCGGGATCGATGGAAAACGCCGTGGTCGCCAACAGCGCGAGCAAAAATGCAATGAGCGTCTGCTTGGCGGGATAGCGCTTAAACCAGACGATGCGGGCAGCGTCGCGCGCAGCCGTTGTGGAGAGGTCGGAATCCTTCACAGTCCGAAAGCCTTTCTAGAAACCTATCAAACTCGGCAAAACCACCACAAAGGTGCCTGTCCCCTTTGTGGTGATCTTGGTGGTTAGGCGTCCAAATAGACGCGCTGGGGACGATTGCGGTGTCGGGCGAAGATGATGAGCGCCAGGCCGGCGATCACGAGCGGCAAACTCAGCAGCTGACCCATGGTGATAACGCCTCCCAGCAGATAACCCAGCTGGGCATCGGGCACGCGCACAAACTCAATGAGGAAGCGGACGATGCCGTAACCCATCACAAACACGCCCATAAACGTGCCCTGGGGTAGCAGCGGTTTTTTGCGGCTGAGCACCTGCAGAATGCAAAAGAGCACAATGCCCTCGAGAAATGCCTCGTAGAGCTGGGAGGGATGGCGCGGCATATCGCCCGCGGTGCCGCCAAAGATCACGCCCCAGGGCAGATCGGTCGGCTTGCCCCACAGCTCGCCGTTGACAAAGTTGGCGCAGCGCCCCAGGCACAGGGCCAGCGGAGCACCGATGACCGCGAGGTCTGCCAAAGTCCAGGCGTCGAGCTTGTACATGCGGCACACGATGATGCCGCCCAAGATGCCGCCCACCAGGCCACCGTGGAAGCTCATGCCTCCCTCGTTGGTGGCAAAGATCTCGAGCGGGTGGGCCAAATAGTAGCCATCACCGTAAAAGACGACGTAAAACAGGCGCGCGCCGATAATAAGGCCAAAGACCGCGCCGACCACGACGCTCGTCAGGTCATCAATCGTAATGTCGAAGCCCCAACGACGTTGCGTGCGGTACATAACGACCGCCGTGAGCAGAGCGCCGACCACGTAGGCCAGACCGTACCAGTAGATGGTGATGGGGCCCGCCGAGATCGCGACGGGATCAAGCATATGGTAGAGGTCGTTGAGCATATCGATCCCCTGCTCCCTACATACAAATGCGGCCGCGGGCCTTACGCTCGCAGCCGCATATTTGGGCGTAACGTCTATGCGGAGCGTACCGTCCGCAGCTTTCGCATCTTAGAACGGCGCGTACTCGTCGTACAGGTCCTCGGCCTCGCCGGAAGCATTGACCTGCTCAACGCGGGTAACGCCGGGCACGTGCTCCTTCAGGATGCGCTCGATGCCCATGGAAAGGGTTAGCGAGCTCATGGGGCAGCCGGCACAGGCGCCCTGCAGCTCCAGCTTGACGACGCCCTCGTCGTCGACGCCCACATACTCCATATCGCCACCGTCGGCCTGCAGGTTGGGGCGAATCTCTTCAAGAACCTTCTTAAGCAGCTCTTCGTTAACAGCCACAGGGGCTCCTTTCTCACAACAACGCGGGCACGCCCGCGGACAGAAGCTATGTTACTACAGCCATGTACCCGCTCACGAGCCGTCCATGCGCGCAGACGCGACTTTCACGAGTAGTCAATTTGGGACGGGGCTCTTTGAGCTGCGTTCGTCGTCAGATGGCGACAACGCATGTTACTGCTGAGCCTGTCCCCCGGTACCAATCTGGACATCGACGATGACCTGGCGGTAGCTGATGCCGCAGGAGTCGAGAATGCGGCGGCTGATACGGCCGTCGTCGGTATCGGCATACTTGTTGTCCAGGTAGACGACCTCGCCCACGCCCACCTGCGCCAGAATCTTGGCGCAGTCGTGGCACGGGAACAGCGTGACGTAGACCGTGGAACCCTCAAGGTCTTTGAGCGAGCCGCGGTAGTTGAGCACGGCGTTGGCCTCGGCATGCACCACGTAGTTGTGCTTATCCTGCAACGGGTCGTCGCTCGTGCCCCACGGGAAAAAGTCGTCGTTGAGTGCCGAGGGCGTACCGTTGTAGCCCACCGAAAGGATGCGGTGGTTGGTGTTGGCGATGCACGCGCCCACCTGCGTGTTGGGGTCCTTACTGCGGCGCTGCGCGGCGATGGCCACGCTCATAAAGAACTCATCCCAGCTAATGACGTCGCGGCGCTTGCCCGACGCAGTTTGATGAAGATCGTCCGACATGGCAGACACCTCCGAAATCGCAATAGTTTGACCCATTGTAGCAGGTGGAAGGTGGAGACGTTTTTGTCCCATTGCCCCCATCGCTACGCGCGGCGGGGCTTTTGGTTGATGTGGTAGAGCTCGGCGAGGCCCCGCAGCGTCAGCGCATCGTCGACCGTCAGGCTATGGCCGACCAGCGCCGCAAGCGCCTCGGCATCGTCGCCGGTAATGACGATGGGCACATCGCCCTCCCCCGCGGCCTTGGTCGCACGCATCTCGGCGAGCACCATGTCGAGCATGCCGTCGATGCGTGCCACCTCGCCCAGAACCACGCCCGAGCGCATGGCCTCACGCGTGTTACGGCCGATGACGTGTGTCGGCGCCGAGGGCTCAACTTGAGGCAGGCGCGCCGCAGCGGCCGAGAGCGAACGGGCGCCGAGCGCCAGCCCCGGCGCGATAACGCCGCCGACAAAGGTGCCGTGTGCGTCGATGACCTCGATATTGGTCGTCGTGCCCAGGTCGATCACAATGCACGGCGAGCCGTAGACGGCGCGGGCAGCCACGGCGTCGGCGATGCGGTCGGGACCGATCTCGGCCGGGTCATCGTAGTGCACGGGCATGCCGGTCTTAAGTCCCGGCCCCACCGTGAGCACGCGCCCCGTGCAGGTACGGGAAAGTGCCGCCTTCCACGGGCGCTCGAGCGCCGGGACCACGCAGCTCAGCACAGCAGCCGTGGACACAAGCGCGCCCGGCATGCCCGCATCGGCCGCCAGTGCGGCCATGACCTGCACGAGACGCATGCGTGCCTCGTCTGCCGTGATGCTCGACGGCGTGGTGATCTCGCACGTCGCAAGCGGACATTCCTGCGCCGCGGCCGAATCCTCTGCAAACAGGCCAAAGCGAATGAACGTGTTGCCCACGTCGACCGTCAATATATATGCGCACCCATTAAGCATCGTCGGCGCTCCTTTCGTCTGCCCAGCAGTATATCGCCTACCTAAACCAGTCATCCCAAAATGACTAGCTTGCGGCTATACTGGTGCGCGGTCGTTTGCGAGCTCACGCGGCGGCCCTTGGTAACCCGACTTCCCGCGCCGTATCCGTAACGGCGCTCCCGGGGGAAGCGGATATACGCAAAGGAGTTCTATATGAGCAATCCCTCGAACCGCGCTTCGATGCGCGGGCAACTCACGCTGCGCGGCGTCGTCATCGGCGTCCTTGGCTGCGTGATCATCACGGCAAGCTCGGCCTACACCGCCCTCAAGATGGGCGCCCTCCCCTGGCCGATCATTTTCGCTGCCGTCATTTCGCTGTTCTTCCTGAAGCTCATGGGCAACGCCAGCCTCAACGAGGCCAACGTCACCCACACCATCATGTCCGCAGGCGCCATGGTCGCTGGCGGTCTGGCGTTTACCATCCCGGGCGCCTGGATGCTGGGCTATGCCGACCAGATCAGTTGGCTCGACATGTTTATCGTGGCACTCGCCGGCACTATCCTAGGCCTGCTGGCCACGGCACTCATCCACCGTCACTTTATCGTGGACGCCGCGCTTGAGTTCCCCACCGGCAACGCCGCAGCTCAGACCCTGCGCGCGACCGAGGCCGGCGGCAAGACCGGCAAGCAGCTCTTTGGCTCCATGGCCATCGCCGGCATCTACAGCGTGCTGCGCGACGCTCTGGGCATTGTGCCCAGCATGCTGTGCACGCTCAATATCCCCGGCGTGACCTTTGCCATCTACAACTCGCCCATGTTGCTGTCCATCGGCTTTTTGGTGGGCTTCGCCCCCGTCGCGTTCTGGTTTGCCGGCGCGCTGCTGGGCAATTTTGGCATCATCGTCGGCGGCACCGCTGCCGGTCTGTTTGACGTTATGACCGCACAGGGCATCGTCAAGTCCCTGGGTATGGGCCTCATGATGGGCTTTGGCGTCGCCGTCGTCCTCAAGGACATCCTTCCGCAGGTCGCCGGTATCGTCCGCGGCCTCGCCGCCGACAGCTCCACCGACACCGACGAGCAGTCGCTCATCTCGGGCTCCCTTAAACTCGACGCCGGTATCATCGGCCTGGGCGCTGCCGCCATCGCCGTGATCATCGCCATCGTGCTCGACCTTGGCCCCGTTCCGGCCGTCATCGTCACGCTGTTCACCTTTGTCACCACCATCATGAGCGCGCAGAGCTGCGGCCAGACGGGCATCGACCCCATGGAGATCTTCGGCCTCATCGTCATGCTCATCGTTGCCGCCTTCGCGCAGCTCGCTCAGGTCAAGCTGTTCTTTATCGCCGGCATCGTGGCCGTGGCGTGCGGCCTTGCGGGCGACGTCATGAACGACTTTAAGGCCGGCGCCGTGCTGGGCACCAACCCGCGCGCGCAGTGGGTCGGCCAGGCCATTGGCGGCATCGTGGGCGCCCTGGTCGCCGCCGCCGTCATGGTCGCGCTCGTCACCGCCTATGGTCCGGACGCCTTTGGCCCCGACAAGAGTTTTGTGGCCGCACAGGCAAGCGTGGTCGCCACCATGGTCTCGGGCATCCCGAGCGTGCCGTGGTTTGCGGGCGGCTTTATCGCCGGCATCGTCATGTACTGGCTCGGCATTCCGGCCATGATGATCGGCCTGGGCGTGTACCTGCCGTTCTACATGTCGCTCACGGCCTTCCTGGGCTCCTGCGTCAAGCTCGCCTACGACAAGTGGGCAGCCCACCGCGATGCCAACGCCGGTCTTTCGGACGAGGAGAAGACCGCCAAGGATGCCGCCTTCCAGGAGCAGGGCCTGGTTGTCGCCAGCGGCCTGCTCGGTGGCGAGTCCATCGTCGGCGTTATCCTGGCGTTTGTCTCTGTTGGCCTGAGCCTGCTGGGCTAAACCAAACAACAACGCACCCGTGCAGAGCGCGGGGTCGGAGACCATCCGGCCCCGCGCTTTTTGTATCTGCCGAAACCCTCGGCAGTACTTGTATGTGGCGTGTCTTCCTTTGCCTGCTCGCCTAAGTTCCATGTCAAGATGACCGCCCCGCCCGTCACGGTGTAGAGTACATGCTGCGAACGCACCCGCGTTCCTACGGCAATACGAGGTGGACATGGAACTCGATAAACAACAGCTCAAGCGACTGCGCGAGCGCCATCATCGGCGCCATGGCATCCGCCCCGCCCACAGCGAGGCCATGGAGAACGCAAGCCGCTTTCTAAAGCGGGCATTCAACATTCGCGAGGGACGCGCGCCCTATCACGTGATTCGCAAGCGCTTTGTAAACGGGGCGCGGCTGACTGGCTCGCACTTATGCATCCTCATCATCGCGATGCTTATCGCGAGCATTGGCCTCGACATCGACTCGGACATTGCTATCGTGGGCGCCATGCTCATCTGCCCGCTCATGGGCTCGGTCCTTGCCATGGCATATGGCATCGCCACGCTCGACCGTGAGATTACCGTCGAGGCCATTGCCGGCCTCGCGCTGCAGATGGTCTTTTGCCTGGTCACATCCACGTTGTACTTTAAGCTCTCGCCCCTTGGCGCCACCACGGCCGCCATCATCGACAACTCGACACCCACCGTGTGGGACCTTGCCGTCGCGCTCGCGGGCGGCTTTGCGGGTGGTCTGGGCAACTCGCGCGACCAGGAACCCGCCACGCTCATCGCCGGCGTGGCCGTGGCGACCGCGCTCATGCCGCCTCTGTGCGCAGCTGGCTACGGCATCGCCATCGCAAGCGGGTCACTGTTTCTCTCGGCGCTCTACGAATTTGGCATCAACGTGGTCTTTATCGCACTGGCTGCCGAAGCCGTATTGCTTCTTTTACGTGTACCGCTCAAGCGCGACCTCAACGGCGACGGCATTGTGACCGCCGAGGAAAAAGCCGAGGTCGACGAGCTATCGCGCAAGGTGCGCCGCCGCATCATTGTGGGCACGGTAGTCTTTGCCATCCCCTGCATCGTTATGACGGCGGGGTCTATTGGCTCGGCGCAGGCCGGCGTGCAGGACGGCTACGGCGTCACCGAAACCACGCGCGAGCTTGCGGCGGTGCTGCCAGGCTTTAAGGACTACACCGTCGCCGTCGAGACCTCGGCCACCGAAGGCGACGAGGAGGGCATCGTCGAGCGCGAGATTGTCGCCCATGTGACGACAAGCGAGGCGCTTGGGGCACACGACCGCCGCGTTGCCCGCAAGCTCATCGACCTCAACGTGCCCGAACTCGATCGCGTGGAGTTTGATGTGAAGTGATGCGGGGCGGGATGCAGTTCACACCCGCGCCCCGCTCGCCGTTTTATTGCCGTGGATCAACTGGCCGGATCGACATCGCCAGACTCCACCATAAACGCAGGTTTGGTGCTCACCAGATAAAATCGGGTCACTTCGCTATCTCTAAATAGATAGAGCTGGCCCTGCTCGCGTCGGCGTGACATATACGCCACGTGGACCGTACCGAATTCTTCGCTGTTTTCCTTCTTCAATATCAGGATGTTGGGGTCATCCGTACGCTTAAACTGCCCATCTGTGCAGATTCCGTCTTGGTCGACCAGCTGCCATCGACAGTTGTCCTCCTCAAGAAAAGCCAGGGTTTCCCGACTCGTTTTGTCATCCCGATAGTAACCATCAATGGCAAACCCTTCGGAAGCGCATTCCTGCATATAGGACGTTTCTCGGCTTATAGCAAACAGCCCTGTAGCGCCCAGGAGCACAGCCAGGCAGACCACTGCAAGGGTTATCGAAGTAGCACGGCGACCCATGTTAGCCCAACCGATAGTTGTTTAACGGAGCGCGAAACATACCTGGAACCTCCGATATCAGGGGGAACGTCGCCAGCGTATCGCCACCGTGTGGCGTGCGGAAAAGGCGGCGACTTTGGGCGTATCGTCGGTTTTTCCACGACGGCGTCGGCATCATGACGGTGCCGGTCTCGCCCACCGTCTGAAGCAGGGCCTCGATCACCGGCTGCGCGCCGCCGCACACATACCCCAGCGCGCTGAGCGAGCAATGGACCATAACCGTCTGCCCCACACGCATACCAACGGCAGAAAGCGCGCCGAGGATATCCTGCTTCAGCACGATTTTCCGGTCCATTGCCGCCCCTTTCTATTTCTAAGCTCGTCTTCTCACTGTTGGCGGCCGAAAATGATCCGTTTTCCTCCGTCCCCGAGGGATCATTTTTTAGTACTTGAAGAAGCCCTCGCCCGAGCTTTCGCCCAGCTTACCTTCGTCGAGCATTTTCTTGAGGACGGATGCCATAGCCTTAAAGTTGTAGGGCATCATCATCTTTTTGAGCAGCGGGCTCACCAGACCCGGGACCTTCTGATACTGCATAACGATGTTGTAGGCCGCCTGGATGCCCACCGTGTCGAACACGCGGAACGGACCCTTGGGAGCGCCGGTGCCGCGCGTCCACGCGAGGTCGATGCTCTTGGGGTCACTCACGCCCGAGACATACAGGTCAAGGCCCGAAAGCAGTCACGGCACCAGCATGGAATTGAGCAGGTAGCCGTTCTTTTCCTTGTTGACGGGCAGGGCAAGCATGCGGATATCGTTGGCAAAGTCGACGAGCTCGTCGAAGTAGCGCTTGTCGGTTTGGCTCTGGGCCATGACCTCGGTCATGTTGTTCTTCCAGATGGAGTTGGCAAAGTGCAGCGACAGGTACTTCTCGGGGCGACCAGTGTACTTGGCAAAGGTGCTCGGCAGCAGCGTAGAGGAGTTCGTCACGACAACGGTCTTTTGCGGGAGGACCGGGGCGAGCTTCTTGTAGAATTCGATTTTTGCCTGGGTGTCCTCGGCCATAGACTCGATGACCAGGTCGGCGTCGGCCACGGCCTTGGCAAGATCGAGCTCCAGCTTGAGTGTGGAGTAGGCGCGCTCAACGGCGGCGAGTGCCGCCTCTTTGTCGAAGGGCTTGCCGCTATCGGCGATACCGGAGCACCACTCGCCCGTGCCGTCCGCCATACCCTCGATTGCCGCGATGTACTCCTCGCGCACATGATCGATCTTGGGCTGGGTGCGGCCGATGCTGCCCTCGCTGCGCAGCCAAATCGTTACATCAAAGCCGCAGTAGGCAGCCTGAAAGGCAATCTGGCTTCCCAGCACGCCGCCGCCGGCAACGCAAACGGTCTTGTAGCTCATAGGAACAGTCCTCTCTTACGTAATTCCATAGATGTGTATTTATTCAACCGTAAGAGGGCTGCACACTGGGGGTGGGTTCTATAAACGGACGGTAATTTGCGGCGAACGGCTACATCTGTTCATTATCTCAGGGTTCCGAGGGCGATTTTTTGTGCCACCGAGACGTCGTTTGCGGAAGTATGCGGCAAATTCCGGAACCCTTGAGCACCCCCCGATTTTCCGCCAATAAAACCGACGCTCCTATAAGTTGTCAAGAGGCAGTTTGCGGGAGCGCTCTC
>JAPJOH010000055.1 GCA_030826265.1 Collinsella aerofaciens | reverse complement strand
CGTTAAACGGGCGCTAGGGCGTCACCCTTACACCAACATTTTCGACGCGATCACGTAGACTAAAGTTTCCTTTAGTAAGAGAACGAGAACTATATCTGAAAGCGTTGCGATGGCGTGAAGGCACCGAGTCCGAACCGCCTGAATGCTACGTGCATCTGCATCGCCTTTTTGTTATCTCTGCCAGTTGGGTAGCACTACACTTGTCATCATTTACCCTGGTACATGCTGCCTAAATCCACTACCCCTTCTACCGCGCCGACCATCTCGTCATCGTGAGAGACAACGATGATCAGCTGGCTTTGCTTGTTGCGCTTAACATAGGCCGCAAGCTCGGCGCGGCTTACAGCGTCTAACCCAGTCGTGGGCTCGTCGAGTACCAAAACTGACGACTTGCGTGAAATCGCCGACCATAAGTACACTCGGCGCAGCTCACCGCCCGAAAGCGCGGAGCAACGTTTCCCGAGCAACTCCTTCACGCTGTTTTCCAGCGAAAGTAGGCCATCTACACCCCGGTGATAGGAAGAAAAGGGCGTGTCGAAATACTCTAACAGCTCTTTCACCGTTTCGTCCGGCGCGAAGCACGACTGTGGGCAGCACGATATCTCTCTCGCACGTATGTAATCCAAGTCGCATTCTTCGATTGGCACGCCGTTGTATTTTACTTTGCCTTTCGATGAGTATAGCCCGAGCATCAAGTAAAGAAGTGACGTCTTGCCTCTTCCGTTTTCCCCAACTATGCAATATGTACCAGGACCGGAAAACTTGAAAGAAAACCCGCCGAGGACCTCTCGGACAGATCCGTCTGGAAGGGCAACCGAGAATTCCAAATCAGATACCGAAATGTCATTTATTTCATCGAGTTTAGCTAAATCGGTCCGATTCCACCCCGATCTCTCCTTTTCTCTCGTCGCGATAGCCGTCCTATCCCATGATGCTTTGGCATCTTGATAGGATTTGAACAATGACATCATACTTTTCAAAGTCTTAAAGAGAACCGCGAAGTATGTACCGATGATAGTGTACTCGCCTATTGACATAGTTCCGTTAATGATTCGTACTCCGGAAACAACAAGTATCACCGCTTGAAACAACGCTGCGAAAAGACCATCGAGCGATGTCAGAGAATATGATAGCTTTCCGGAGCGCAAAACTTTGGGAAAATAGCTCTTAAACCCAGCGTCGAGCGCTTGTTCGCTCTTGCCGTACGAAGATGTCAGTTGAATGTTGAGAATCTGATTAAGCTGCGATGCAATTGCGGCGTAAAAGGCGCTGTCCGCCTCTTTCTTCTCATACGTGACCCTATACAAAAGTTTCCTCAACCCAGTAATTACACAGAAATACACGATGAGGAGAATGATGGAAAACACCGCGAGAGTTGAATCAATTGACCATATGATAAGCAATACGATGGGAATGGCTACAATGGACAGCGGCGCACTGATAAAATTCGCCAAAACGAAGGATGAGACCACGCTGGAGTCGGAAATAATCCGTTGCGTTGTATAGGCTGGATCGATGGTCCGACTCACCAAGTAATCGTCTCTTTCAAAACGCAAGACGGCCTCCCTGAGAAGATCAAAGGAAAGTCTCGTGGTTATGCGAATGGAAAGTGTTCCTGCAAAATAAGTAAAGAGGGTGGAGAAAACTCCTATTGACGCAACCAGGAGCGCGAAGAGTACGGCGTCTCTTTCGCTGCGGTTACCGAGAAGAAAATCTAAGAATTTCCCGTTCACGTATGGCATGGCATAGGAGAGAGCGGTTCCAATCACCGTGATAGCAATGAAGACGAAAGCCCCTTTTGCTCTGATGAACCTCGAGAGAACGCATCGAATCAAGGAAGGCCCCAATCTACCCGCCACAAAACATCAATCACTGATACCTTACACCTCAACACAACAGGAGCGAAGATTTGCCAATGAGACTGCTTTAAGATTGCCTTGGGCCAATACGATCTCAAGCTCTTCCTACAAGAGAGTCGGAATCGGACATCTCCTCCGACGAACCTGGCAATCGGGCGGTTGAAATATCTTTTTCAACCGCCCGATTGCCACAATAGATTTGAGCATCCGCCAACAAACGTCCGCGTTTTATACCCATCAAATCCTTTGCCTTTTGTCGTCTAGACTAGAAAAATCGCTCGAAATAACGCAACCGGCCTGCTCGCTTGAAGAAACCTAAGCCCGTAACGTAGATGTGCAAACTTCCGAAACGCCTTGCGCGGCATAGTGCGTATAAACTTCGTCAACCGCCTCAGAAATATCTGAGTATCGCGCCGGGTCAAAAGCATACGATGTCGCAGCTATA
This sequence comes from Collinsella aerofaciens, assembly GCA_030826265.1. Lineage (GTDB taxonomy): Bacteria > Actinomycetota > Coriobacteriia > Coriobacteriales > Coriobacteriaceae > Collinsella > Collinsella aerofaciens_AY. The sequence goes on along the minus strand of JAPJOH010000055.1, from coordinate 842 downwards.
CCCTGCACCCATTCGGAACGCGGATTAATTGAATAGCCACACAGCATCATCATACATGCATCTAGACCTGATTTCCCAAGTATCCGACGTATTGATGAGAGCATCGCGGGTCGCCCCTGCACCATCGTCGTCACCCCTATTAGCAGTATTTACCGTTTTTCTCTAAATGCGTATCGCCACCCTTAAGAATACGAAGTGTTTTATCCAGACCCGATTGTCCTCCATCTCAAACGAAGGGATAAGGAATCTCATCCGGAATCGGCAGTAACGGAGGATTCACAACGACAAGCGAAAAACATGAGTCATCTCTCAGAGGGGAGTAAAGGCTCCCCTCAAGCACCCTAGTTTCGTCATCCAAAGAGTTGATGGCAGTGTTTTTCTTACAAAGGTCGACAACAAAAGGGTTGATTTCTACAGATGTTACATCCATGCCACAGTTGGTAAGTATCAGGCCCTGTATTCTGGGGCCAGAACACAAATCGAGAGCCTTCCGTGCGCTCTGCGGTGTAAGGCGCCAATCTCAGCAAATCTGTCCCACAATACTGCGCTGAAGAACAAGACGGAACCCCTGAGCCAAACTCCCCTATACCTTATTAAGGCTAAGACAGGCAAGTTCACGCACCCGGCATATTCCAGAATAACATCCTATTGTTTTAGATGCTCTACAAGCATGAACAGCCGCGAATCGGAAAGATCTTCTAGTTTCGCCCCGACTGACCGCCAAGGGCCAAAATGGCCCCTCCATCCCCGGGCGACTGGCTCTGGCGCGCCAAGGAGTGTCCCCAAGTGCCGGCAGAGACGATATGAGCAGGACATAAAAACATTGAGAGCCCCTGCTGCAT
>JAPJOH010000002.1 GCA_030826265.1 Collinsella aerofaciens | reverse complement strand
CCCTATATGTTGCAAAACACCCCCGAGCATATGTTCGAAAACACAATATGTTGTGTTTACAGCAACGGCGGGATGCCACCTGTGGCACCCCGCCGTTCAACCTCAACCTTCAAGTTGACCTTGAGGCGATTTTGCGTCCCTTTATATGCCGTTCACATCGCCCCCAAACTCCCCCACCCAAGGCACGTGCGGCCCACCACCGCGATGCCAAGTGGCGAAAAATGGGACGGGCCCCAGATTGCCCATGCGCGCGCAAAAGCACGCCGTGGCAATCTGGGGCCCGTCCCCAAATACCTATAAATTTGCAGGTCAGCGATGAGTTAACGATGCGCCAGCGGGTGCGCCGCCAGATAGACCTCGGTCAGTTGCGTACGATCGACATGCGTGTAGACCTGCGTGGTCGATATATCGGCATGTCCCAAGATCTCCTGTAGCACACGGAGGTCTGCGCCGCCCGCAAGCATATGGGTAGCAAAGGAGTGACGCAGCGTGTGGGGATGGAGTCCCACCAGCCCCACCTGGCGCCCGTAGCGCTCACAGATGGCATGGATGCCCTGGCGCGACAGACGGCGTCCGTTCTTATTTAAAAAGACCGCCGAGGTCTCGGTTCCGCGGGCATGGGCCGCCAAGCGAGAACGCCCCTCAGTTACATAGAGCATCAGAGCTCGCGCCGCGCTTCCCACCAGCGGGGACAGGCGTTCCTTTGAGCCCTTACCGCGAACGAGCACAAAACCATCGTCGATATGGATATCGCCCACATCGAGCCCCACCAACTCGCTCACACGCAAACCGCATCCGTAGAGCACTTCCAAGATGGCATGGTCGCGCAAGCCCATCTCGCCCTCGGGGAAGTCTTGATCGAGCAGCGCCGAGACATCCTCCACCGATAGATACTCCGGCAAACGCTCAGCCTTTTTAGGCAGGCGCAACGCCGTCGTTGGATTTTGGGCCACAGCCCCATCGCGCACCAAAAAGGCATGCAGGCCCTTTACGACCGCAAGCGCACGCTCCACCGAGGCATCGGAATAGCCCCCATCGCGACGGTCGGCGACAAAGCCCTCCACGACCTGACGAGTCACCTCTTCAAAAGACACAATACCCGCCCGCTCCAGATAGGCGCAGTACGTCGTCAGGTCACGACGATAGGCCGCAATCGTGTTGCGCGCCAAACCCCGCTCGACCGCGAGGTAATCGAGATACTCCCCCGCCGCCACGGCGAGCGACGAGGGAGTAGCTTCGGTATGTTCCTTATTCGACGGCACCCTTAGTCCGTAGCAAGGTTCATGGGCGTCACCTGCAGACGGTCGACACCCTCGTGCTGGCCGATCGAAGCGCGCACGAACTCGCGGAACAGCGGCTGCGGGTTGGTCGGGCGGCTCTTGAACTCGGGATGAGCCTGGGTTGCCACATACCACGGATGCACGTCGCGCGGCAGCTCGACCATCTCGACCAGGCGCTCGTCGGGCGACAGGCCCGAGATAACCAAACCGGCGTCCTCGAGCTGGTCGCGGAAGGCGTTGTTGAACTCAAAGCGATGACGGTGACGCTCGTAGACGAGCTCCTCGCCATATGCCTCGCGAGCGAGGGTATCGGCGGCGAGCTTGCACGGATAGGCGCCCAGGCGCATGGTGCCGCCCTTCTCGGTCACGTCCTCCTGCGAGCTCATCAGATCGATGACACTATACGGGCCATCCGGATCGAACTCGGAGGAGCTGGCGCCGGCAAGGCCGACGACGTTGCGCGCAAATTCGCACACGGCCACCTGCATACCCAGGCAAATGCCCAGATACGGAATCTTGTGCTCACGGGCAAACTCGGCCGCGAGGATCTTGCCCTCCAGGGCGCGCTTGCCAAAGCCGCCGGGGACCAGGATGCCCGAGGCGTCGCCCAAAACCTCGGAGACATTCTGCTCGTCGAGGCTCTCGCCGTCGACCAGCTGGACGTCCACATGGCGATCGTAGAAGACGCCCGCATGGTGCAGGGCCTCGATAACCGACAGGTACGCATCGGGCAGCTGCGTGTACTTACCCACGACGGCAATCTTCACCTTGTCGGCGTGATGGTTGGCGTGATTCTGTTTGCGCAGGAACTCGTTCCACTCGCTCATGTCGCGCTCACGCGGGTCCAGACCCAGGCGCTCGCAAATGCGCAGGTCAAAGTCCTGCTCGGCAAGCAGCTGCGGAACATCGTAAATGCTCGCGCAGTCCTCGTTGGTAAAGACACAATCGGTGTCAACGTCGCAGAAGCTTGCGATCTTTCCGCGGATAGCGTCATCGATATGGTGGTCGGAGCGCAGCACGATGATATCGGGCTGGATGCCAAAGCTGCGGAGCTCCTTGACGGAATGCTGCGTGGGCTTGGTCTTGACCTCGTGGGCGGCGGCGATATAGGGAACGAGCGACACGTGGATGTAGCAGACGTTCTCGGGGCCGGCCTCCTTGCGGTACTGACGGATGGCCTCGACAAACGGTTGGGACTCGATGTCACCGATCGTGCCGCCCAGCTCGGTGATGACTACATCGGAGCCGGTCTGCTCCTCAATGCGGCGGAACTTGTCCTTAATGGCATTGGTGACGTGGGGAATCACCTGCACGGTACCGCCCAAAAAGTCGCCGCGACGCTCGCGGGCGATCAAGCTCTTATAGATGGCGCCGGTCGTAAAGTTGGAATCGCGGGTCAAGTTCTCATCAATAAAGCGCTCGTAATGACCCAGGTCCAGGTCGGACTCGTAACCATCCTCGGTAACGAAGACCTCACCATGCTGGAAGGGGCTCATGGTACCGGGGTCGACGTTCAGATACGGGTCGGCCTTCTGCATCGTTACTTTGTAGCCACGCGACTTGAGCAGACGGCCCAGCGAGGCCGCGGTAATACCCTTGCCCAGGGACGAAACCACGCCACCGGTTACGAACACATGCTTGGTCATATTGAGTTACCTGCGCTTCCCGTAGAAGTTGTCCATACACATCTTACGGGTCTTCATTGTAATACTCGCGCCGCGGACCGTTCGCAATTTTTCTCGCGTGCGATTGCATTTCTCAATCTTGAAACAAAACGCCGCCCGGTTTCCCAGGCGGCGTCGCTATGGCAAGGGTTACATGCTGCTATCGATCAGCAACCTCGTCCTCAAGCATTTCTTGAACGAGCATGCCGGTACGGACGCCCTCAAGATACCACTCGCCACGTTCGGTGAGGCAAATGCCATTTGCAAGCTGACCGCCGTCGTCGCTATAACGCGAGACGACATCAATCATGCCTTCGGAATCCAAGCGATCGATTGCAGCGCGGGCACGATACGGCGAAACCCCCACGCGCTCGGCAAGCGTTTTGCGCGAGAAACCATACGGCCCGCCATTGTCTTCGGTTTGCTGGTCGATCTCCATCAACACCAGCACCTCGACACGCTTCATATCGTTGACACTCGCACGACCCTTGCCCGCCATAGCAGCCTCCTCAAACCGAGCACGAGCATCTAACGCGCCGTGCGCGACCGACACACCTCACGATGGCAGGTAATATCCATCATGCGGCATCCCGCTAAGGATGAAACAGTTACGGTTATTGTATACCGCTCAAAATGTTTCTAGGCAGGTAAACAGCTATTTTTCGCCGAAATAGGCGCTTTATTGATCAAAAAGCCGTACCGGGCGCTAACCCGATACGGCCAAAATGCAATGCAATTACCGCGGTGCTTCAAACTTAGCGATGGAAGAAACCGCGGCGCTCAAACTTGGGCTCGCAGCACACGTTGATACCAAGTTTGCGCAGTACCGTCTCGTCCGTCGGCGAGATAATCACACTAAAGAAGGCATCGCAACCGCGCAGCTGCTCCAGGCCCGAAAGGACGCGAGCGGCCGTCTCACTCGTGGCCGAGGTGATCGACAGCGCCATAAGCGTCTCGTCGGTGTGGAGGCGCGGGTTTTTACTGCCCAGGAAATGCGTCTTGAGCTTGCTGATGGGCTCGATCGCCTCATCGCTAATGACCTCGAGCTCAAGGTCGACGCCCGAGACATGCTTAAGTGCATTCATGATGAGCGAGCTCGCGGCGCCCAGGCGCGTGGAAGTCTTGCCGGTCACCACGGAGCCATCGGGCATGACCATGGCACCCACGGGACCACCCGTCAGCTGCTCCCTGGTGAGGGCCGCCGAGCGCGCCGGTGAGTAGTTCTTATCGATGCCGGCTTTCTTCATAATAATCTTGAGACGGTCGACTTGCTCATCGCCCACGCCGGTACGGCGCACATTTTCGACCGCGGTAAAGTAGCGGCGGACGATCTCCATCTTGGAAGCGTCGCGGCAGGCATCGTCATCGGTGATGGCAAAGCCGACCATATTGACGCCCATGTCCGTAGGACTCTGGTAGGGGCTCTTGCCCAGGATCTTTTCCATCAGAGCACGGACCACCGGGAAGGCCTCGACGTCGCGGTTGTAGTTGACCGTGGTCTTGTTGTAGGCCTCAAGGTGGAACGAATCGATGATATTGGCGTCGTCGAGGTCAGCCGTGGCGGCCTCGTAGGCAATATTGACCGGATGCGTCAGAGGAAGATTCCAGACCGGGAAGGTCTCGAATTTAGCATAGCCGGCGGCCGTGCCATGCTTGTGCTCGTGATAGAGCTGAGACAGGCAGGTGGCAAGCTTGCCCGAGCCAGGACCGGGGGCAGTGACCACGACGAGCGGTCGGGTGGTCTCGACAAACTCGTTCTTGCCGTAGCCATCGTCGGACACGATCAGATCGACATCGTGCGGATACCCCTCGATGGGATAGTGCAGCTTGGCGGGAATACCGAGCGCGTTCAGGCGGTTGCGGAACACATCGGCAGCAGGCTGGCCGGCGTACTGGGTGATGACCACAGCCGCGACGGCAAAGCCGTTGCCGCGGAACAGGTCAACCAGGCGCAGCACATCCTCGTCATAGGTAATACCGAGGTCACCACGAGCCTTGTTTTTCTCGATGTGGTTCGCGTTGATCGCGATGATAACCTCAACATCGTCGGCGATGCTCTTGAGCATGCGGAACTTGCTGTCCGGTTCAAAACCCGGCAGCACGCGGCTCGCATGATAGTCATCGAACAGCTTACCGCCAAACTCCAAATAGAGCTTGCCACCAAACTGCGAGATGCGCTCCTTAATGTGAGCAGCCTGCAGCTCGATATACTTCGCGTTGTCGAAACCCTGGCGCATATATGGCTCCCGTCCCGTTTCCATTTAATGTTCTAGGCGATTATAACGGAGCCCGCCCTCCCCAACGCACTTCCCCTGTACCAACAAGGGGAACGTCGCAGGTTGAGCATAAGTCAGCGAGCGACGTCCAGGACGTACAAGTTGGCATGAAAAAGGCAAGTCATAGACCTTTTGGTCATGCCTTGCCTTTTGAATGACAAATTGTCGTTCTGGACGGCGCGCAGCGTCGAGTGGTTCCGGCGTTTGGTAAAACGCCGGAACACAAGAGCGCCCCCTCCCGCGCACGGAACGGAAGGGGGCTAAAGGTAGGAGTCTACCGGTGGGTTTACCCCACCGGACAGACGATGACCAGGTGATCCTCTACAGGATCGTCAAGGTTTCCGTGGGGTACCCGTTGGGTACTTAGATCAACACGCAGGCGACGGTCAGGATGATGGCGCAGACGACGGAGAGCGCGACGATGAGCTTAAGGGCAAACTTGAGCCAGGTCGTCCACTCGATCTTGGCCAGGGCGAGACCGCCCATGATGGCGCCGGAGGTCGGAGTGAAAAGGTTCACGACACCGATGGCGGCGGAGAAGATCATGACCATGACCTCAGGCGAGAAGCCGAGCTTAACAGCCAGCGGTCCCATGATGGGCATGGAGACGGTGGCCATACCGGAGGTCGAGGGGATCAGGAAGGACAGGCCGAAGTAGACCAGGAAGCTCATGGGAGCGAAGATCACGCCGGACAGGCCAGCCAGGGCATTGGCGGCAGCGTCGAGGACGTAGACGTCGAGACCGGTGTTAGCCATGAGGACGGAGATACCACGGGCGAGAGCGATGACGAGAACAACGGACATCATGTCGGCAGCGCCGGTGATGAAGGTGTTGACGATCTGCTTCTCGGACAGGCCACCGATGATACCGATCAGGATAGCCATGAGGAAGAACCAGGTGGAAGCCTCGTCGAAGTACCACTGGCCAATGGGCAGGCCGGTGATCAGGGCAGACCAACCCTGGACGACGGCGTTACCGTCGGCATCGTAGACAGCGCCAGCGTCAAAGAAGTTGGCGACGCCCTCGTTGAGGTCGGCCAGCGGGATGAAGCCGACGATCATGACGACGAAGGTGAAGGCGAAAGCGATCAGAACACCCTTCTGACGACCGGTGAGCTTGACCTCCTTGTGGACCTCGGAAGCAGCCTTGCCATGTGCCTCTTCGGCGGCCTTGAGCTCCTGCATCGAAAGGATGGTGGAACCCTTGTCAGCCTTGACCTTCTTGGCATAGTTCATCACGAAGACGATGGACATAGCGGTAGTGACAATCCACAGGACGGCACCGAGGCCGATGATGATGGACTGGTTCACGGCAATGTCAACGCCGGTCAGAGCGTCGACGGCAGCGCCGACGGCGAACGGGTTAACCGTGGAGCCCAGGCAGCCGCAGCCAGCGCCGAGCAGGACGGTAGCGGCGCCGACCATCGGGTCGAAGCCGGCAGCCATCATGGTAGCGGCAAGCAGGGCGTAGAAGGGAACGGTCTCCTCGCACATACCATAGGTGGTACCACCGAGGGAGAAGATGAGCATCAGCACGGGAATGAGCATGATCTCGTTGCCCTTAAGCTTCTGCACCAGGACGGCGATGCCGTTGTCCAGAGCGCCGGTCTCGGTCATCATGCCGAGGAAGCCGCCCAGGATCATAACGAAGAGGCAGACGGGCAGAGCGTCAGCGAAGCCCTTAATCGGGGCGGTGCAGAAATCGCTCAGACGGGCGGCAGTAACCGCGCCGCCGGACGTGCCGGAGACGATAACGGTAATTACTGCAACAATTGCCAGCAGAGCAAGAAGAATGGTGAACGATGAAGGCATACCGCGCTTTTTCTTAGCGGTCTCAGTCATGGTTCTCATCCCCCCTTCATAAATCATTTAACTGTCTCGCGCGAAGCGGATCTTCCGTGCCGTGCCCACCGCCCGACGCGAGATATTTACCAGACAAAACCGCTCGGGGTGAGCAGCAATACACCCCGAGCGAGATGCTAGATGCTCTTACTTGAGCGTGGCGTACATGACAGCCTTGATGGTGTGCATGCGGTTCTCGGCCTCGTCGAAGACCTTGGAAGCGGGGCTCTCGAAGACCTCGTCGGTGACCTCCTGCTCGGTGATGCCGAACTGCTCGCACTTCTCGGCGCCAATGGTGGTGTTGGTGTCGTGGAAGCTGGGCAGGCAGTGCAGGAAGATGGCGCCCGGGTTGGCCATAGCCATGACCTCGGAGGTAACACGATACGGGGTGAGCTGAGCGATGCGCTCGGCCCAGACCTCGTCGGGCTCGCCCATGGAGACCCACACGTCGGTGTAGATAACGTCGGCACCGGTGACGCCGTCCTTGACGTCGGTGGTCAGCTTGATGGTGCAGTCGTTGGCCTCGGCGATGGGCTTGCAGGCCTCAATGACGTCGTCGGCGGGCATGCACTCCTCGGGGCCGCAGGCCACGAAGTTCATGCCGAGCTTGGAGCAGACAACCATGAGGGAGCGAGCGACGTTGTTCTTGCAGTCGCCCATGAAGACGAGGGTCTTGCCCTTGATGTCGTAGTTGAAGTTCTCCTGGACGGTCAGGATGTCGGCGAGCATCTGGGTGGGGTGCCACTCGGTGGTCAGGCCGTTCCAGACAGGCACGCCGGACTTAGCAGCGAGCTCCTCGACGTCGTCCTGGGCAAAGCCACGGAACTCGATGCCGTCATACATGCGGCCGAGAACGCGGGCGGTGTCCTCGATGGACTCCTTCTTGCCCATCTGCGACGAACCCGGATCGAGGTAGGTGACGCCCATGCCCAGATCCATGCCGCCGACCTCAAAGGCGCAGCGGGTACGAGTGGAGGTCTTCTGGAAGAGCAGAACGATGTTCTTGCCCTCGAGATAGCGGTGCGGAACGCCAGCGCGCTTCATATCCTTGAAGTTCTTGGAGAGCTTGAGCAGGTACTCGATCTCCTCGGTGGTGAGGTCGAGAAGCTTGAGGAAGCTACGGCCGGAGAAGTTAACACCCATGGTTCGATTCCTTTCGAAGAAATGAATTACGTAAGTATTAGTGTTGCCCGTTTAACGGGCGAAGCCGGTGCGGTTGTAGGGGGACCGCACCGGAAACGGAAAGACTTAGAGGTCCTCGCGCCAGAAGGGCATGCTCATGCAGCGCGGGCCGCCGCGGCCGCGGGAGAGCTCGGCGGAGGGCACGACGAGAAGGTCCAGGCCCTCCTTGTACAGCACGTCGTTGGTGACGGTGTTGCGGGCGTAGACGCAGATCTTGCCGGGCTCGACGCACAGGGTGTTGGAGCCGTCGTTCCACTGCTCGCGGGAGGCCGCGATCGGGTCGCCGCCGCCGCAGGGGATCAGCTTGACCTGGTCGACGCCGGTGGCGTCCTCCAGGACGTGCTCGAGGGTGTCCTCGATCAGGCGGATGTTCACGTCGCCCGGGTTCTTGCCGGCGGTCAGCTCGTAGACGCGCAGGGTGCCCATGATGGCGGGGTGGATCGTGAACTTATCGACGTCGATCTGGGTGAAGACCGTGTCGAGGTGCATGAAGGCGCGCGAGACCGGGATGTCGAAGGCCAGGATGCGCTCGACCTTGGAGTCGGAGTTCCAGAAGATGTTCTGGGCCATGACGTCGATCGCGGCGGCCTGGGTGCGCTGGGAGATGCCGACGGCGAGGGTCTTCTCGTTGATGTTCAGCACGTCGCCGCCCTCGGTGTGGAACTGGCAGTCGCGGCGGAAGTACAGCGAGACGTCCTTGTAGTCGGGGTGGTACTTGAAGACGTACTTGCCGTACAGGGTCTCGCGGTTGCGGGTGACCGAGTACATGCGGTTGAGGTTGACGCCCTCGCCGACGACCGCGAACGGGTCGCGGGTGAAGTAGAGGTTGGGCATCGGGTCGATGATCAGGTCGGACTCGGACTCGGAGTTGACCAGGGAGTCGAGGGTCGTGGACGCCGTGAGGGGCATGTCGATCTCGGCCTTGGTCATGCCGGCCATGGTCTTCTTGACGAACTCGAGGTTGTCCTCGATGGAGTCCAGCTTCTCGCGGACGATCTGCGGCATGTGCTGGCCGCGGATGCCTGCCTCGGCGATGTACTGGTCGGTGAACTCGGCGCGGGCGCCGGGGACCTGGTCGAACACCTCGGCGACGAGGTTCTCGAGATAGAGGACCTCCACGCCCTGGTCCCTCAGGATCTGGGCGAAGGTGTCGTGCTCCTGCTGCGCGACCTCCAGGAACGGGACGTCGTCGAACAGGAGTCGCTCGAGCTCGTCGGGCGGCAGGTTGAGGAGCTCGTCGCCGGGACGGTGCAGGCAGACCTTCCTGAGCTTGCCGATCTCGGAAGGCACGTGCAGACCTTTCGTCATGGCCTCCTACCTTTCTTTCGGGCCTTACTGGCCGAATGTATCAGCGCCCCTCCGTATGGGACGCTGCTTGCTGACAGCTCTAGTTATATCCAAAAACCACCTGCAATTCCACCTTGCCCCCGAACGGTTTTTTATAGGGGGTGAACGGCATACACATATACTTCACGCATGGCACACTTCATCTTAATAAAGCGTATTTACGTGCTTAAACGCGTTTTCAATCCTAAAATCAAATGGAACTTAACTTTGTTAAACCATCCTCAAATTGCATATTTCCACTAAAGCTATGAATAGAATTAGCGGTTCATACCGCGTCTCAACCATTTTCATTTTTATTCAAAAAAAAGTTTGTCCTATTCATTTCTGGTAAATAAATTACCGTTTACCAGACGCTTGATACCGTTCACCGGAAACTCAGTATAAGGCCCAGCGGATACCGGCTCGCTTTACGGCCCCATTTGTAACAACTTGACTTCTCGGTATAGAAAAACGGACCCGCTTCACTAGGGAAACGGGTCCGTTTTCGATTATCTTCGGCCAATTTAGATAACGCCCTCGAAGATCATCGGAATCCTAGCGATCAAACTCCGCCAGCGCCTCGCCCAAAAGCCTCAGGCCCTCGCGCAGAACGTCCTCGCTCGCACAGTAGCCCAGGCGTGCGCCACAGGGAAGCTCAAAGCGGCTGCCGGGTACCAGCAGCACTCCCCTCTCGGACAGCAGGCGCTTGCAGAACTCCTCGTCGTCCTCGGGAATATCCAGCTGGATAAACGAGGTAGACACGCCCTGCGGCGCCGTCCAGGAAACGCGGTGCTGCGTATCGATCCAAGCCTGCGCGATATCGCAGTTGCCAAACACGATCTTGCGATTGCGCTCGAGGATCTTGTCCTTGTGCTCAAGCACATAGGTCGCCAGGGCATCGTTGAACACGCCGCCGCAGATCATGGTGTAATCGCGATAGGTACGGATGCGGTTGGACACCTCTTCGTCGGCCACGACCCAGCCCGCGCGGGCCGCAGGCGTCGAGTAAGTCTTAGACACCGAGTTGGTGACGATGGCTTTCTCGTACACATCGACCATCGACATGAAGGACTCGGTGTTCTCGAGGGGCAAGTACACCTCGTCGCACAGCACATAGGCGCCCACCGAGCGGGCGATCTCGGCAATCTGTCCGAGCGTATCGGCATCAAGCACCGTACCGATGGGGTTCGATGCGTTGTTGATGCAGATGAGCCTGGTATTGGGACGGACCAAGCGCTTGAGTTCCTCGATATCGGGCTTCCAGCCGAGTTCCTCGCGAAGCTCCCAATACTCGACCTCGGCGCCCAGCGTGCGCGGAATCTCGTAGAGCGGCGCGTAGGTGGGCCACTCGGCGATAACATGGTCGCCGGGCTCGACCACAGCCATGATGGCGTTGAGGTTAGCGCCCGTGCAGCCATTGGTCTGCAGAATGTGATCGGGATTGACCTCGCGACGATACAGCTTGGCAACCTCGGCCTTAAACTCCGGCGAGCCCTCGATCCAGCCGTAGTTCATCTTCTCGCGGTCCAGGCGCTCGTAGAACGTGGCGCCGTCCTGCTCATCGAGCGCGCGCAGCTCGCCCATGGTGAGCGACGAGATCGTCGACTGGGCGATGTCCCACGTGGCACTCTTCTCCCAAACGTTGAGCCATTCCTCAACGCCAATCGTCTTGATGTCCATGGCCAAGCTCCTTACAAAAGCAGTCATCCAATCGTGTTGACGTTCCTCATACAAGATTGGGGCGGTGCGAAAACCCGCACCGCCCCAATGGGAGACATCTAATGGCAGCTAGATGTATGTATTATGACCTGTACGGGTCCTTGAAGACCTTAGAGGTCCTCGCGCCAGAAGGGCATGCTCATGCAGCGCGGGCCGCCGCGGCCGCGGGAGAGCTCGGCGGAGGGCACGACGAGAAGGTCCAGGCCCTCCTTGTACAGCACGTCGTTGGTGACGGTGTTGCGGGCGTAGACGCAGATCTTGCCGGGCTCGACGCACAGGGTGTTGGAGCCGTCGTTCCACTGCTCGCGGGAGGCCGCGATCGGGTCGCCGCCGCCGCAGGGGATCAGCTTGACCTGGTCGACGCCGGTGGCGTCCTCCAGGACGTGCTCGAGGGTGTCCTCGATCAGGCGGATGTTCACGTCGCCCGGGTTCTTGCCGGCGGTCAGCTCGTAGACGCGCAGGGTGCCCATGATGGCGGGGTGGATCGTGAACTTATCGACGTCGATCTGGGTGAAGACCGTGTCGAGGTGCATGAAGGCGCGCGAGACCGGGATGTCGAAGGCCAGGATGCGCTCGACCTTGGAGTCGGAGTTCCAGAAGATGTTCTGGGCCATGACGTCGATCGCGGCGGCCTGGGTGCGCTGGGAGATGCCGACGGCGAGGGTCTTCTCGTTGATGTTCAGCACGTCGCCGCCCTCGGTGTGGAACTGGCAGTCGCGGCGGAAGTACAGCGAGACGTCCTTGTAGTCGGGGTGGTACTTGAAGACGTACTTGCCGTACAGGGTCTCGCGGTTGCGGGTGACCGAGTACATGCGGTTGAGGTTGACGCCCTCGCCGACGACCGCGAACGGGTCGCGGGTGAAGTAGAGGTTGGGCATCGGGTCGATGATCAGGTCGGACTCGGACTCGGAGTTGACCAGGGAGTCGAGGGTCGTGGACGCCGTGAGGGGCATGTCGATCTCGGCCTTGGTCATGCCGGCCATGGTCTTCTTGACGAACTCGAGGTTGTCCTCGATGGAGTCCAGCTTCTCGCGGACGATCTGCGGCATGTGCTGGCCGCGGATGCCTGCCTCGGCGATGTACTGGTCGGTGAACTCGGCGCGGGCGCCGGGGACCTGGTCGAACACCTCGGCGACGAGGTTCTCGAGATAGAGGACCTCCACGCCCTGGTCCCTCAGGATCTGGGCGAAGGTGTCGTGCTCCTGCTGCGCGACCTCCAGGAACGGGACGTCGTCGAACAGGAGTCGCTCGAGCTCGTCGGGCGGCAGGTTGAGGAGCTCGTCGCCGGGACGGTGCAGGCAGACCTTCCTGAGCTTGCCGATCTCGGAAGGCACGTGCAGACCTTTCGTCATGGCCTCCTACCTTTCTTTCGGGCCTTTCGGCCGAATCTCTCAGCGCCCTTCCATAGCGGACGCTGCTTGCTGACAGCACTAGTTATATCCAAATTCCACCCGCAATTCCACCTCGCCCCCGAACGGTCAACAAAGTGCGATGAACGGTATATCGCATATGATTCCCCCATAATGCACTTCAGCGTTCTAAAGTAGCTTTTCAAAGGTAAATGCTCTTTTTTCTTAAAAACCATTTGCGATTGCGTCTCTAAACTTTTGATTCAGAATTGCATAGCTAAATCGGTTTTATGTATATAAATGACGCTAGTTTACGTTTCTGCCTGTATTCGATGATATTCAGCTATCTATCATTCTTATTCATACTTACGCATCAGTTGAGTGAGGATATAGACCGCTTGCAGACGAGCGGGGCGTCAGTCCTATGACTTGTCAGCGTAAGAAGTAGGTAAAGATACCGTTCACGCGATACGTCCGTGCCAGCGGTCGACTAAATTGAGACAATAGTGATTTAGAGTTAGGCTACCGTCCTCTACGGGGACTGAACGGACAGATGCATATGTCGAGCAAAATCGAAAAGAAGCAAGCCGCTGCAAAGCTGCGCAAGCCGCCGCGCGACTTCTCGTACACGCAAAACCGAGAGCTTAGCTGGCTGCGCTTTAACAACCGCGTGCTTGACGAAGCCTTCGATGAGACCGTTCCGCTGTTCGAGCGTCTAAAGTTCGTGTCGATTTTCGAGTCTAACCTCGACGAGTTTCTCATGGTGCGCGTGGGCGGCCTGTCCGATCTGGCAGAGCTCAAAAAACAGCCTGTCGACAACAAGAGCAATATGACCGCCTCCGAACAGGTCGATGCTGTCATGGCCGAGCTGCCCGGGCTCCTTACCCGCTGGGAGTCCATCTTTAAGAGCATCGAGGGCAAGCTCGACACTCTGGGCGTTCACCGCGCCCGCATCGATTCGCTTACGCCCGAGGAGCGCACCTTTGTAACCCGCTACTTCCAGGCCTACGTGTCGCCGGTTATCTCACCATTGGTCATTGACCCGCGCCACCCCTTCCCCAACCTGCGCAACGGCGCGCTCTATCTGGCTTGCGGCCTAGACGGCGTCACTGACGAGGAGAGCCTGCTGGGCCTTATCGAGATTCCCGCCTCGATGAACCGCGTGGTCGAGATCCCCTCGCCCACCGGCACCTACTCCTACATCTTGCTCGAGGACGTCATCCTCGCCTGCCTGGACAGTTGCTTTGGCTCCTACAAGCCACTCGACCGCGCGCTCATCCGAGTCACCCGCAACGCCGATATCGACCCGGACGGCGAGGGCGTCGAAGAGGAAGAGGACTACCGCCAGCACATGAAGCGCATCCTCAAGAAGCGTCTGCGCCTGCAGCCGGTGGTGCTCGCCGTATCGGGCTCACTCGAGAAGCCAACGCTCAAGACCATCCGCAAAGCGCTCGAGCTCTCGCGTCGCTCGGTGTTTACCTGCGATATCCCCCTTGACCTGGGCTACGTCTTTGGCATTGAGGGCAAGATTCCCGAACACCTACGCAACGAGCTGCTCTTTACGCCGTTTAAGCCGCAGCCCAACCCCACCATCGATATGGCCCGCTCCATCCGCGAGCAGGTGTTGCAGCACGACAAGCTGCTCTTTTACCCTTACGAGGCCATGAACCCGTTCTTGGACCTGGTGCACGAAGCAGCCTACGACCCCGAGTGCATCTCGCTGCGCATCACGCTCTACCGCGTGGCCAAACAGAGCCGCCTGTGCGAGTCGCTCATCGATGCTGCCGAAAACGGCAAAGAGGTCACGGTACTCATGGAGCTCCGCGCCCGCTTTGACGAGCAGAACAACATCGAGTGGGCCGAGCGTCTGGAAGAGGCCGGCTGCACCGTTATCTACGGCTCCGAGGGCTTTAAGTGCCACTCCAAGATCTGCCAGCTCACCTATCGCGAGGGCATGGCGCTTACCCGTCTGACGCTTTTGGGCACCGGCAACTTTAACGAGAAGACGGCCAAGCTCTACAGTGACTTTATGCTCATGACCGCCCATCCCGGTATCGGCGAGGACGCCAACTTGTTCTTCCGCAACCTGTCGCTGGGCAACTTGCGCGGCGATTACCGCTTCCTGGGCGTGGCGCCCGTGGGCCTCAAGCCGCTCATCATGCGCGGCCTGGATCGCGAGATCCAGCGCGCCCTCGCTGGCGAGCCCGCCCGTGTGTTCTTTAAGCTCAACTCGCTTACCGACCGCGAGGTCATCGACAAGATTGCCGAGGCATCGTGTGCCGGCGTGCGCGTGGACATGATCATCCGCGGCATCTCGTGCCTCAAGCCGGGTGTTGCCGGCAAGACCGAGAACGTGCACGTTCGCTCCATCGTCGGACGCTTTCTGGAGCATGCGCGCGTCTATGCCTTTGGCGTGGACTCGGACATGATCTACCTGAGCTCGGCAGACATGATGACGCGCAACACCGAACACCGCGTGGAGATCGCCTTCCCCGTGCTCGACCCCACCTGCCGTGCCCTGGTGCACGAGTACATGGGCATGCAGCTGCGCGACAACGTGAAGGCCCGCAGCCTCACGAGCGACGGCACCTGGGTCCCCGTAGAGCGTGCAGAGGGTGAGAAACCCTTCAACTCGCAGGAAGCTCTACTGGAGCGTGCCTATCGCAACGCCGAGGCCGCGCCCGAGCCCGCCATTGAGGCGGAACCTGCCCCCGAGGCCGAGCCGCAGCCAGTAGCACCCAAGGTCCAAGAGGTCCAGGCGACTGTCATTGAGCCCGAGCCTGCACCTGCACCTCAGCCCGAGCCGCAGGTCACCAAGCCCGTATCCGAGACGAGCACCCGTCGCGATAAGCCCGCCGGCAAGACCAAGGCCATCGAGCGCCATCGCCCCGGTCGCGTGCGCATAGGCCTGGGCCTGATCGGCCTGGGTCTTAAGACGCTCATTACCGGCAAGACGAAATAGTCGTTTGTAGAAGCAGTTTGTAGAAGCGCCCCGCATTTGAGGAAAGCCTCGGATGCGGGGCGCTTTTCCCTGCTACCATGGTGCGAACAACAACGCGAATGACAGGCAGGAATATGAAGCTCACTATAGAATCGATGACCTACGGCGCCGACGGGCTGGCGCACGCCGACAACGGCAAGGCCGTCTTTGTGCAGGGCGCCGTGGCAGGCGACACCGTCGAGGCCGAGGTCGTACAGGACGGCAAGTCGTTCATGCGTGCCCGCACCACCGAGATTCTGGAGCCAAGCCCCGATCGCATTCAGCCTCCCTGCCCCTTCGTGGGCATCTGCGGCGGCTGCTCGTGGGGCAATCTCTCACGCACGGCACAGCTCGCCGCCAAGGAGCAAAACCTGCGCTCCACGCTCGAGCGCATCGGCAAGTTCGCTCCTGAGCAGGTCGATGAGTTGCTACAGCCCATCTGCCACACCAAGGACGACTGGGGCTACCGCAATAAAATCGAGCTCGAACCGACCGTCGTCAACGGTCGCGTGCGCCTTGGCATGCACGGTGTCGACCCCAGCAAAATCGTGACCGTCGATACGTGCCCACTGTTCGATAAGCGCTTCCCGAAGGCGCTCAAATCGGTCGTCGGCGCGCTCAACTATCTGAGCGGCAGCCACGACCTGGGCCTCGAGCGCGTGGGCATTCGCGCCTCGCGCCACACCAAGGCGCTCGAGGTCGCTCTCTGGACGCCTACGGGCTCCTTCCCGCGCTCGCAGGTCTCCCGCGTGCTGGCAGACGCCGCACACCCCACGAGCGTCGTGCGCGTGATGAGCAAGGGCGAAAAGAAGGCCCGCCGTGTCTCCAAGGTCGAAATGCTCGCCGGAGAGGGCTCATGGACCGAGAATATCGCCGAGGGTCAGATGCGCTTGTCTGCCCCGTCTTTTTTCCAGGTCAACACCAAGGGTGCCGAGATTTTGATCGAGCTTGTCATGGAAGCGCTCGACCCGCAGGAAGACGAGCTTGCCGTGGACCTGTACTGCGGTGCCGGCACCTTTACCCTGCCGCTCGCCCGCCGCTGCGACTTTGTCGCTGCCGTCGAGGCCTACGGCCCCGCCGTGCGCGATCTACGCCGTAACCTGGAAATCAACAAGCTTGATAACGTCGACGTCATTGGCGGAGACGCGGTGCGCGAGTTCCCCGACCAGGACGCCGATGTCCTAGTAGTCGACCCGCCGCGTGCAGGCCTAGCGCCTGAGGCCATCGACCTCATCGCCAGCACAAGCGCTCGCGATGTCGCCTATGTGAGCTGCGACCCGGCCACCCTGGCGCGCGATCTTAAACGCTTTGTCGAAGAAGGCACCTTCTCCCCCGTAAAGATCACGCCAGTCGACCTGTTCCCGCAAACCTTCCACTGCGAGACCGTCGTCCACCTTAGGCGCAACTAGACTATTTGCCCAAGACCACGCCCGATGATTTTTCAAGGACGGGGAAAATAAATTTGTACCGAATGATTATTTAATCCCCGTCCCGAAATAGAACCGCCCCCTTATTTCTTGAACATTAGAAATAGGGGCTTCTTTATGGACGGGAGAGTCAGGCACGACGCCACGCTGAGAACTCTTGCAGCAGAGCTTTGCGACAGGGGGTACGGGCGCGCCGAAGGCCGGCGGGAGGCCGAAGGGTGCCCGTACCCGGCCGGGGCCGGCGGCGTGCGAGGGCAAGCTCATGCGACAGAGCTGCTGCCCGGGCGCCTGAAGGACGAGTTCTACAGGAACCGGACGTAGCGGAGCTTCGAGGAGTTCAAGCGGGACCTCGACGCCTACACCGTTCACCGGAACAAGAGGAGGCAGGTTAAGCAAAAGGGACTGACCCCGGAGGAGTTCCGGAATCAGTCCCCATGTGCGGCATAGGCCGCTAATTGACCCGTCTAAGTTTCGGGGGCAGTTCATTTCAGCACCGCCCGAGAAAGCTAAACGCCTTCTGGCAGGTTGTCCCGGACCGAGGGCGGCCACCTTGATCGCCCTCGGCCCTCACCCACCTCAACTGCTCCTCAATTACATAGAGCTGGTCGAAAAGGGCGCAAGCTAGCGGGCGCCTTCCTCGTCGTCGTTGGGTCGGTAGGTGATGAACTCGATAACAAAGGCCAGAACGGCAGAGACGAGTGAGGCGATGATCGCGTAGATCATGTGGGAGATCCCGGCGCCACCAGGGGTCCCGTCGATGAAGTTGAGCAGGTTGAAGACGCCGAGGCCGCCCGAGATGTACATGAGGGCGCCCGTCATTCCCACGATGGCGCCGCCCACGGCGGAGCTCAGGCATGCCACGACGAACGCGCGCTTGTTGGGGAGGGCGATGCCGTAGATGCCCGGCTCGGTGACGCCGAAGAAGAAGGCGGAGATCATCGCGGGAAGGGCGATGCCGCGGAAGCGCTCGTCCTTGTTTCTGAGGTACATGGCAAAGATGACCGCTCCGAGCGCGAACCCGTGGCCGATGGTGGCGGCGAGCACGCTGTCGTGGCCTAGGGTGTTCAGGTTCATGATGGAGATGGGGATGAGGCTCCAGTGGAAGCCAAAGATGACGAGGCACATCCACAGTCCGCCGACCAGGGCGCTGCCCAGGACGGAACCAACCACGGGGAGCTGGAAGATGAACGAGAACGCCGCACTCAGCAGGTTAGTGATGAGGGTGGCCACCGGGCCGATGACGAGGTAGCCCAAGACGATGGAGACCGTCATCGTGGCGAGCGGGACGAGGAACATCTTGAGTGCAGTCGGCATCCAGCTCTTGAGCCAGCGCTCAAGGATAGAGCCGAACCACACCATGAGAAGGACGGGGATCACCGAGCTCACGTAGCCGGACACGGGCATGATGATGGGGAGCCCGAGGGCGGTGGCGTACCACGAGAACGTGCCGGCCACGCCGAGGTCGATGCTGCCGAGCGCCTCACCCGAGGTCAGGGCGACCATCGTCGGGTAGAGGAGCGCCACGCCGATTGCCACGCCGGTGAACTCGTTCATGCGGAACTTGCGCGCGGCACTGAACGCCAGGGCGACGGGGAGGAAGTAGAAGAAGCCGTCAGCCACGGTGTAGAGCAGCGTGTAGAGGCCGTCGTTTGCAAAGGCCGGGACGAAGTAGGTGATGAGGGCAAGCAGTCCCTTCATGATGCCTGCGGCGGCAAGCGGTCCCAGGATGGGCTGGAAGATGCCAGAGATGAGGTCGATGACGACGGAGGCAACGGTCTTATCGCCCTGGGGCTCGTCGTCGGCGCTTGCGCCGCCCGAGAAGTTGCCGGCCTCCAGGACCGCGTCGTAGACGTCCTCGACGATGTTACCCACGACCACCTAGTACTGGCCGTTGGCCTGGATGACCTGGATAACGCCCTTGAGGGCCTCGATCTTGGCAGTGTTGGCGCGGGACTCGTCCTTGAGCTTGAAGCGCACGCGCGTGATGCAGTGCGCGACGCTGGCGACGTTCTCGGCGCCGCCTACGTTCTCGAGTATGGATCTGGCCAGATCGTCGTATTTTTCAGCCATTATTTTCTCCTTAGCGATATTGCCCGGGCGGCTAGCCCAGGTCGCCTCCGTTGGTGGCGATGGCCTGTTGGTACCAGTAGAAGCTCTTCTTGCGCCTGCGCTCGAGCGTGCCGTTGCCCAGGTTGTCGCGGTCCACGTAGATGAAGCTGTAGCGCTTCTCCATCTCGCCGGAGCCCGCGCTCACGAGGTCGATCGGCCCCCAGGTGGTGTAGCCGAGCATCTCGACGCCGTCCTGCTCGATGGCGTCGCGCATGGCCTCGATGTGCTCGCGCAGGTAGGCGATGCGGTAGTCGTCCTCGATCGTGCCGTCGGGAAGAACCTCGTCATAGGCGCCGAGGCCGTTCTCCACCACAAAGAGCGGCTTCTGGTAGCGGTCCCAGAGGTCGTTGATCGTGATGCGGAACCCCAGCGGGTCGATGACCCAGCCCCAGTCGCTCGTGCGCACGTAGGGGTTTTCCACGCCGGCGAAGGCGTTGCCCTCGGCGACGCCGCCCACGGAATCGGGGTCGCCCGCGGTGCAGCGCGAGGAGTAGTAGCTAAACGAGATGAAGTCGACGGTGTTCTCCGCAAGGATGCGCTCGTCCTCGGCGGTCATGCCCACGTCGATGCCCTCGCGCTCGAGCATCTTGAGCGCGTAGCCGGGGTAGTGCCCGCGTGCCTGCACGTCCACGAAGAAGAGGTCCTCCTGGTTCTTGACCTGCGCTGCGCGGACGTCCTCGGGACGACAGGAGTAGGGGTAGTAGCTTCCCGCGGCGAGCATGCAGCCCACCTTGTTCTCCGGATCGACCTCGTGGGCGATCTTGGTGGCCCAGGCGCTCGCCACGAGCTCGTTGTGCGCGGCGCGGTACTCGGCCTCGCGGGCATTCTCCCCGGGCTCGAGGACGATGCCGGCACCCATGAAGGGACGGTGCAAGATCATGTTCATCTCGTTGAACGTGATCCACCAGCGCACGAGGCCGCGGTAGCGGTTGAAGAGCACCGTCACAAGCCGCTTGTAGAGCTCGATAAGGGTGCGGTTTCGCCAGGCGCCGTACTTCTTGACGAGGTGGATGGGGCAGTCGAAGTGCGTGATGGTCACGAGGGGCTCGATCCCGTGCTCGCGGCAGCAGCGGAACACGTCCTCGTAGAAGGCGAGCCCGGCCTCGTTGGGCTCCTCCTCGTCGCCATTGGGGAAGATGCGGCTCCAGGCGATGGAGAGGCGAAAGACCTTAAAGCCCATCTCCGCGAAGAGGGCTATGTCCTCGCGGTAGTGGTGGTAGAAGTCGATGCCCGTCTGGGCCGGGTAGTAGTACCCGGGCTCAAAGTCGAGCATGCGCCTCAGGCCGCGGCTTACGTCGTTGCGCTCCGGCCCGTGTGGGATGACGTCGACGTTGGCAAGGCCGCGGCCGCCCTCGTCATAACCTCCCTCGCATTGGTTGGCGGCGGTGGCTCCTCCCCAAAGGAACCCTTTTGGAAATGGCATGGTGCCTCCTTCTCTCTGGCGCCCCCATCTCTGCGGGGGACGCTTTATAACGTCCTTGCGGCCTCGCGCGCCGGGCCCGTGGCCCTTTCCCTGATGCGCGCGGGCCGCCTGTGAAGGGGTGACTGGCTGACGGCTTGTCCTGCGGCGGCGCGACGTGCCTCCCGGCCTCCAAGCAGGGAGGGGACCTGTGCCAGGCACACGCCGGCGAGGATGATGGCGACGCCCAGCCACTCGACGACGCCGAGCGGCTCGCCGAGGACGATCATGGCGATGAGCAGGCCGGCGGGGAGTTCCGCGGCGGCCATGACAGTGGAGAGGCCTGCGGGCAGGTGCGGAGAGCCCATGCCGAAGAGCAGGACCGGGCAGAGCATGCCAAAGAAGCCGGCGATGACGGCAAAGGGCAGGATGCCCTGGGCGAGGACGCCCGAGACGACGTAGTCCGGGCACACCGTGAGCGACATGACCACGGAGCCCGCGCACACGATAACGCCACGCTGCTCGGACGAGCAGGGGGCCTCGACCTTGCCGGAGAGGGTGACAAAGAGGGAGCAGGACACGGCCGCCCCCAGCGCGCAGAGTAGGGCCACGGGGTCGTACCCGGTGATGCCGGTCTTGTAGACGCCGCTGGCGAACACCGTTCCGAAGACGATGACCAGGGCGGAGGCCACTTGGAGGAGCCTCGGCGGCCGGCGCGTCATGACGGTCTGCCACACGAGCCCCAGCCACGTGAACTGGAAGAGGAGCGTGAGCGCCACCGGAGCGGGCAGCACGCTCATGGCGTAGCAGTAGAGGATTGAGGTGAGGCAGGTGAGGGCTCCCAGGCCCATGAGCTTGAGGGCGAGCTTCCAGCCCACGCGCTGCCAGCGGTGCCCGAGTGCGTGCCCTGCGAGCGTGGCGAGGGCGAAGAAGAGGCAGCCGAACCACGCCTGGCTCGCCACCACCTGTGCCGAGGTGAAGCCCGCGGCGTAGGCGAGCTTGTAGGTCGTGGCCATCGCGCCGTAGCAGGCGCCGCCCGCAAAGACCTGGAGCGCCGCCTTGGCCTGTCCCGCGCCCGTGACTCCTGCCCCGGCGGCCTGTTGGTTGATTGTGTTTGTTCCTGCCATTAGGCTCCCTTCCGTCTGCTGTCTTGCAGATGCACGTCTCGTGCGTCTGTTCCCTGCAGTCGGAAGGTGGGCTCGTGCGGTCTTCTGGCGGTGCATGTGGTACCTGCTGCCAAGACGAAAAAAGCCACGCAACCGACTGCTCGGTTGCGTGGCAAAAAGGTGGCTAGCGCCCAGAAAAGTCCACGCGTTTTTAGACGGAGAGAAAATACTACAACAGAAGAGGTGCTGTCAAGAAAAGCCGAGGAAAAAAGTGAGCCTCTGCCCGCCGCACCTGTGGCGGTCGTTCCCCGAACGGGGCGGTGCTGTTGGGGACTGTCTCGATCTGTAACAGTAAGACCCGGTTTTGGTCCGTAGATGTTACAGATTTAGACGTTTTGTCGGGGCAGTTTCCGTTTGTCTTGATCTGTAACAGTTAGGGGTCAAAAGTGGGTCTAGATGTTACAGATTGAGATTGTTGAGGATGGGTGAGGGTAGCTAATTCGGACGGGGCTATTTTAAACATTGGGAAATCGAGCGTGGCAAGTGGAGGTCTTCGGGGTATAAGACGGCTAATTGTATGCCGCCTATGAAAGGAACCCCCATGCCCAGCGTTGCCGTTCTCGCCGCCGATGGCTTTGAAACTATTGAATGCTTGACCATGGTCGATGTCATGCGTCGCGGCGGCGTGCGCGCCACGCTCGTCTCGATCATGCCCACGCGTGAGGTCGTAAGCTCGCTGCAGATCCCCGTGACCTGCGATGCGCTCTTTGATGAGATCGACTTTGACGAGTACGACTGCGTCGTGCTGCCCGGCGGCCTACCCGGTGCTACCAACCTGCGCGCCGATCAGCGCGTCTGCGACGTGGTCCGCGAGTTCGCCGCAACCAAGCACGTCGCCGCCATCTGCGCCGCCCCGTTTATCCTGGGCGAGCTCGACCTGCTCGAGGGGCGCCACGCCACGTGCTTCCCTGGCTTTGAGAAAAGCTTCCCCGAAGGCGCCTATACCGGCGAGAAGGTCACGCAAGACGGCAACATCATCACCGCCAGCGGCATGGCCCAGTCGCTCCCCTTTGCGCTTGAGCTGCTGCGCACGCTCGCCGGCGACAAGGCCGTCGATAAGGTCGCCGAGGGCATTCAGCTATGATTTTGGCTTCGCAATCACCGCGCCGCATCGAGTTGATGCGCGAGGCGGGCTATGACATTCGCATCATTCCTGCCGATATCGACGAAACGCCGTTTGATGGCGAGGCCCCGCTTACGCTCGTTGAACGCTTAGCACGCGCCAAAGCCGCCGCCGTTGCCGCCGAACATGCCGAGCCCAATGAGCTGACGGTCGCGGCCGACACCATCGTCACCTTTGACGGCAAGATTCTGGGCAAGCCGGCAACCGAGGACGAGGCGCGCACCATGCTCCGTGAGCTTTCGGGCCGCACGCACCAGGTCGCAACCGGCGTCTGCATCGTTAAGGCAGGCGATACGGCCGCCCCGCATGCCGCCGAGAGCCTGTCCTTTGTCGATGTGACCGACGTGACGTTCTACGAGCTCACCGACGAGCAGATCGAGCACTACGTCGCCTCGGGTGAGCCCATGGACAAGGCCGGTGCCTACGGCATCCAGGGCACAGGAGGACGCATGCTCGTGCACGATATTTCGGGCGACTTCTATAACGTGGTGGGCCTACCCATCGCCCGCGTCGCGCGCGCGATTCAAAAACTCTCGTAATTGCTTCTGGCGCTGGATATCCCCCAGCGCCTACAATTTTGGCGTACCGTACGGATCCCGACCGGGCACAAGGCGCGGCGGAAAACCGATAGGAGTTAAACATGGATACATTGCTCGAGGCCATTGACGTTTGCGATGTCGATGGCTTTTGCTTTGGCAACTATACGGACGAGGAGGCCGGCACCGGTTGCACCGTAATCGTGGCGCCCGAGGGCGCCACCGGCGGCGTTGACGTTCGCGGCGGTGCTCCTGCATCGCGCGAAACCGACCTGCTGCGACCCGAGAACACCGTGGACAAGGTCCACGCTGTCTGCCTTTCGGGTGGATCGGCCTTTGGTCTGGAGGCCGCAAGCGGCGTCGCTCGCGAGCTTGAGAGCCGCGGCATTGGTCTGCCCGTCGGCCCCACGCAGGTGCCCATCGTGTGCTCCAGCTGCATCTTCGACCTCGCCTTTGGCGACCCCACCGTACGCCCCGACATTGAGGCCGGTATCGCCGCCGTGCGCGAAGCACTCGACAACACCCCTGCCTCGCTCGAGCAGGGCAACGTGGGCGCCGGCACCGGCGCCACCGTAGGTAAGCTCATGGGACCTGCCACCTGCATGAAGGCCGGCCTTGGCGCTGCCGCTTTGGCGCTCGGCCCCATCAAGGTGGGCGCCGTGGTCTCGGTCAACGCCTGCGGCAACGTTGTCGACCCCTTCACCGGCGAGTGGGTCGCCGGTATGCGTGCCGCAGCCGATAGCGACCAGATCGTCGACATGGAACTCGCAGCCTTTGCCGCCGCCGGATCCATGCAGATGCCGCTCGACCGCACCAACACCACCATCAGCTGCATCGTCACCAACATGGAGCTCACTAAGGCCCAGGCCACCAAGGTCTCCCAAATGGCCGCAGACGCCTACGCACACGCCATCCGTCCCACGCACACCACCAACGACGGCGACACCATCTACACCCTCGCCAGCGGCAAACTAGACGCTCAGACAAGCGCCACCGTTCCCCTAGACCTGCTGGGCATGCTCGCCGTAAGGGCTTTGCAAACCGCCATCGTAAACGGAGCCAAAACCGCCAAAACCTCCCATGGCATCCCCGGCGCCGCAAAGTAGTCCACTCGACCGTCGGTCGGAGACGGGCGGGCGTTACGTTTGCTGCTCTACAGTCCTATGCAAGACGAAGGCCACATTAAGTGGCCTTCTTTGCATGCGGAACTCGCGACAAACGTAACGCCCGCCCGCCTCCGACCGACTACCAACTTAATTCTTTTCAGCCCAGGCCCCTGTGTACCGCGCGTCGAAGATCTTCAAATTCAAATAAACTGACAATCGATTCTTATAGCAGAGGCCCCTTGGCCTTTAGTTTGATACAAGTTCCGCACGAGCCGGAAAGCACTTAATGTGCTTTCCGTGCGAGCAGGACTGTTCGCAGTAGCAAACTAAAGGCCAAGGGGCCCAGTCAACCTATCAGCAGCGATTACTCGGCAGCTAGTTGAATTTGAAGATCTTTGAGGCAAGACGGTATAGGCCGAGTGTGGTTTTGTCTCCCGCCCGTCCGCGCAGATTGGTGAAGAAGCCGACCACACCGTAACGTGCACGACGATACATACGCTCGTCATAGGC
Organism: Collinsella aerofaciens; assembly: GCA_030826265.1. Taxonomy (GTDB): domain Bacteria; phylum Actinomycetota; class Coriobacteriia; order Coriobacteriales; family Coriobacteriaceae; genus Collinsella; species Collinsella aerofaciens_AY. The sequence goes on along the minus strand of JAPJOH010000002.1, from coordinate 109,053 downwards.
CTTCAAATCATTCCACAGCGTCTTTAGGCGCTCGTCGGCGCAATCTTCCTCGGAAAGCTTAGTAAGCACCGAGCAGATCGCCATCATTATGGTGAAGTAGCCCATCATGTACGAACGCAGACGCGACGACTCGACATCGCTGTACAGGTGGTACGACTCCATCATGATACGCGTAACACGGAACTGCTGGTCCAGACGCTTGACCATCGTGGCCTCGTTGACACTCTGGCCCTCGCGACCGATAAAGTAGCGATAGAGGTCGATGTCGGCGTAGTACATGGTCTTGCAACGCGGCAGCGGCACGTAGGCGTAGATGTTGTCCACATAGAACGTGTGCGGCGGCATGGGAAGGTTGGACTCGCGCAGCACATCCGTGCGATAGCACAGGCTGTGCATGAGCAGATTCTGGTCCAGGCGGAAATGGCCGATCTGGTCCCAGGTAAAGATCTTTTTTCGAGGCAGGGCAAACTTGTAACCAATGGCCGTATGCGTACCCTCGTAAACCTTCTCGTACACGTAGTTCGAGATAAACAGGTCAACGCGCTGGTCGCGCTCTTCAAAGCCGCGCAGAATCGACAGCATGGTCGAAAGGGCAGCGCCGTCAAGCCAGTCGTCCGAGTCGACAACCTTGTAGTAGGTGCCCTGCGCCTCGCGCAGACCCGAAAGGACGGCAATACCGTGGCCGCCATTCTCCTGGTGCACCGCGCGGATGATTCCAGGATAACGGGCCTCCCACTCGTCGGCCTTGGCGGCCGTCTCATCCTTGGAGCCGTCGTCCACCACGATAATCTCGATATCGGTGGCGTAATTGCTCCCCTCCAAGATGGAGGTGATGCAATGGTCCATGTCCTTGGCGGCGTTATACGAGGGAATACCGAATGTTATGACTTTATGCATGGCAGGCGATAATCTCATCCGAAAGATCGAGGGCGGAATTGGTCACAGCGTCCATATCGTAGTAACGATACTCGGCCAGACGACCCACCGGGTGGAAGTTCGTCAGGTTCTGGACGCGCTCAAGATAGCGCTCATAGAGCTCACGGTTCTCGGGCTCAAGAATGGCGTAGTACGGCGTCTCGCCCGAACCAGGCGTATAGGCCTTGGAGTACTCCTTCATGATGGTGGTCTTGCCGGGCAAGACCTGACCGGTCATGTTCTTGAACTCGGTAATGCGCGTGTAGTCCTCGCTGGTGGTGTAGTTGACGGTGCCAACGGGCTGGAACTGTTCCATATCGAGCGTCTCGAACTTCATGTCGAGCGTACGGTACGGCAGGGCACCCAGGTCGAGGTTGAACAGCTCATCGAGCGGACCAGTGTAGACGATCTCGCCGCCATAGACCTTGCCGTCAATCTTGACGGTCGTCTCGTCGATCTCAAAGAGGTCGCGAGCATCCACATCGCAGAATACGTCGATCAGATCGTGATCGAGCATATGCTCGAACAGCGCGGTATAGCCTTCCTGCGGCATGCCCTGGAAGGGAGCTTGCGGGAAGTAACGGTCGTCATCGCCCACAAAGACGGGAACGCGGCCAGTGATCGAGGGATCGATCTGGTCGGGCGTCTGACCCCACTGCTTCATGGTGTAATGCAAAAAGACGTTCTCGTAGACATAGTCGGCAACCTCGGCGAGATCCGGGTCGTTCTTCTTGCGCAGCTCCATAATGGGAACCTTGACATCCTTGCCAAAGGTCTCCACGAGCTTCTGATACAGCTCCTCGCCGCGCTCATCGCCAAAAGCAAGCTTGAGGCTCGCGTGGTTGAAGGGCACGGGCATAAGGGTGCCGTTGATGTTGGCAAGCACCTTGTGCTGATAGTCCGTCCACTTGGTAAAGCGCGACAGGAAATTGTGCACGCGCTCGTTAAAGGTGTGGTAAATGTGCGGACCGTATTCGTGGACCAGGATTCCAGCCTCGTCAGCGCAGTCGTAGGCATTGCCTGCAATGTGGCTACGACGCTCCAGAACGGCAACGCGATAGCCGATAGTCTCGGCAAGACGGCGGGCGCAAACGGCACCAGCGTACCCGGCACCGACAACGATCATGTCGTACGCACCGGCATTAAAGCCTTCAGGCAGGCCTGAGGTAATCTGCATCGATACTCCTTGTCAAAAGCCACACGCTTTTTAACTGGGCTTTTTCTCGAACATACGTCGAGACATATTTATCAGAGCGATTATAGCGCTAATGCGTCCTATAATGAGCTTGCCACACAAGGAAAGCTCAAGCACCGTGGCGTACATAATTGAAAGGTAAACCCGCTAGCAGCGGGTTTATTCGTGTACAGCCGAGGGCCTGGAGCTTAGCGGAACGCTTGTAAGGAGTAACATGAGCGATTTCCTAAACCGTATGAAGTCTGCCGCCAAGGCCGACCTTAAGACCATCGTCCTGCCCGAGGGCGAGGACCCGCGCACCATCGTCGCGGCGAACAAGATCATCGAGGAGGGCCTGGCCAACATCGTCATCCTGGGCAACCCCGATGACATCAACGTTCCCGGCGCCACCGTCATCGACCCGCGCAACGCCGAGAAGCACGAGGAGTACGCGCAGAAGTTTGCCGAGCTCCGCGCCAAGAAGGGCGTCACCATCGAGCAGGCTCGCGCCCAGGTGATGGACGCCACCTACTTTGGCACCATGATGGTCAAGATGGGCGATGCCGACGGCCTGGTCTCCGGCGCCTGCCACTCCACCGCCGACACCCTGCGCCCCGCGCTGCAGATCCTCAAGACCGCCCCGGGCACCAAGCTGGTCTCGGCCTTCTTTGTGATGTGCACCGACACCCCGCAGTTCGGCACCGACGGCACGCTGATCTTCGCCGACTGCGGCCTCAATATCAACCCGTCCTCTGACGAGCTCTCCGAGATCGCCATCGCCTCTGCCCACTCCTGGTCCACCTTCATGGGCAACGTCGAGCCGCACGTGGCCATGCTCTCCTACTCCACCATGGGCTCCGCCGGCGGCGAGGTCGCCAAGAAGGTCCAGGAGGCTGTGAAGTTCTGCAAGGAGAAGGCTCCCGAGCTCGCCATCGACGGTGACCTGCAGCTCGACGCCGCCATCGTCCCCACCGTCGCCCAGCTCAAGGCTCCCGGCTCCTCCGTCGCCGGTAAGGCCAACGTGCTCGTGTTCCCTGACCTCGAGGCCGGCAACATCGGCTACAAGCTGGTCCAGCGCTTCGCCGGCGCCGACGCTTACGGCCCCATCTTGCAGGGCATCGCCAAGCCGGTCAACGATCTTTCGCGCGGCTGCTCTGCCGACGACATCGTGGGTGTCGTAGCCATCACCGCCGTCCAGGCTCAGATGGCTGAGTAGCGTACGCATCGCCCGAAGGCCGTACGGGCTAACCCCTGAAAACGTCCTCGACCAATGAAACGCCCCCGTTCTGCTCCTTCGGAGCTACGAACGGGGGCGTTTCTGGTCTGCGGAGTGTTTTCAGGGGTTAGCCCGTACGGCCTTCTACCGCCACGTAGCAATCAGGGTATCTGGGGTGGACGGCGGCTTGGCTACGAGCTGGCGCTGAAAAACTGAATGGATGAGTGCCGTTGCTGGAGGGTCAAACGATGCAGATATGGTCACTTTGGGACCGAAATGTTGGCTGCGGTCTGATGTCTGGCCCACCGGAAAGTGTGTCCCGGTTTGAAGGCGGATTGTGGGATGCAGCTTCCGCTTGGGGCCTGTTTGGGAAACCGTGGGACGGAATTATGCTTTATTGTGGGTCGCACTTTCCGCAACGTGCCTCAACCGGAAAGCGTGTCCCAGTATTTGCGCTCGAAATGGGATGGGGTTTCCGCCGTCCGCCTGCTAGTAAAAAAGGCCTCCGGAGCTGTTGCTCTGGAGGCCTTTCGTTTACTTGCAAATGCGTGCGTTAGTTGTTCTTGGTCAGACGCTCGACGTCGTGGGCGATCATGTATTCCTCGTCGGTGGGGATGACCATGACCGTGACGGCGGAACCGGCGGCGCTGATGACCTGCGGGCCGTTGCCCACGGCCTCGCGGTTCTTGTTGTTGTCGATGCGCACGCCCAGCCACTCAAAGCAGTCGCAGAAGGCCTTGCGGATCGACCAGTCGTTCTCGCCGATGCCGGCAGTGAAGGTAATGGTATCCACGCCCGCCATGGAGGCGATCATGGAACCGGCCTGCTGCATGGCCTTGTAGGCGAACATATCGAAGGCGAGCAGGCAACGCTCGTCGCCCTCGGAGGCGCGCGTGCGAATGTCGCGGGCGTCGTTGGAGATGCCCGAGATGGCAAGCAGGCCGGACTGCTTGTTCATCATGTCGTCGACTTCCTGGTAGCTGTAGCCGCCCTCGCGCTGCAGGTAGCACACGGTGGCCGGGTCGATGGAACCGCAACGGGTGCCCATCATCAGACCGTCGAGCGGCGTGAGGCCCATCGTGGTATCGCGGCACACGCCGTCCTCGATGGCGGCGAGCGAAGCGCCGTTGCCCAGGTGGCACGAAAGCAGACGGTGGCAGCGAGTACCCAGGATCTCCTTGGCCATCATCCACTCGTAACGATGGCTCGTACCATGGGCGCCGTACTTGCGCACGTGGTACTTGTCGCACACGTCCTTGGGCAGGGCGTAGGTGTAGGCGACCTCGGGCATGGTCATGTGGAACGACGTATCGAAGACGGCCACGTTGGGCAGCTCCGGATACTTCTCGCGGCAATACTCAATCGCTGCGGCCTCGCCGTAGTTGTGCAGTGGCGCGAGCGGCGCCACCTCGAGGATCTTGGCCATGACCTCATCGTCGACGACCGCGGAATCATCGAAGTACCAGCCGCCCTGAACGATGCGGTGGCCGATGCCGTCGATCGTAAAGTCGGTCTTCTCGAGCTCCTCGAGCACGCGCGCGATAGCCGAGCGATGGTCGGGGAAAGGAATCTCCTCGGTCTGCTTGGCACCGCCGTTCTCGGAATGGCCAAAGATGCCCATCTCCGAGCCGATACGCTCGCAGTTACCTTTGGCGAAAACCTCGCGGGTATCGGTGTCCAAAAGCTGATATTTAAGGCTCGAGCTGCCGGCGTTGACAACAAGTACGTTCATGAGACTCCTTCGTGATTACAGTACGGTCGGCAAACCTATAAGGCGGCCGTATCCTTAATAAGAAGTTATCAGAATTCAATAAATACCTATTAAACTCTTCGCTCAAAGCGCATAAAAGGGGGCTGAACGGCACAAGGCCATCCAGTCCCCTCCCCTTGCATCAATTACTTGCTGTTGACGATGCGCTCGACGTCGGAAGCGATCATGAACTCCTCATCCGTGGGGATGACGAAGATCTTGACCTTGGAATCCTTGGCGGACAGGCACCAAGCGCCGTCGCCGCGAAGGGCGTTGCGGGCATGGTCCATCTTGACGCCCATAAAGGCCAGACGGTCGGCCACGCCAGCGCGAACGGCCGGAGCGTGCTCGCCGATGCCGGCGGTAAAGACCAGGGTGTCCATGCCGCACATGGAAGTGGCCATCTCGGCGGCCTTGGCGGCAATCTTGTAGACGAACATGTCGAAGGCGAGCTGGGCCTCGGGGTCGCCGGCAGCGGCGAGCTCCTCAACGTTGCGGCAGTCGTTGGTCTTGCCGCCGGTCACAGCCAAAAGGCCGGACTTCTTGTTCATCATCTCGTCGACCTCGTCGAAGGTGTAGCCGCCTTCGCGCTGCAGGTAGCACACGGTAGCAGGGTCGATGGAGCCGCAGCGGGTGCCCATCATGACACCGTCGAGCGGGGTCAAGCCCATGGTGGTGTCCATGCACTTGCCGTCCTCGATGGCGCACAGGGAAGCACCGGAACCGATGTGGCACACGACGACCTTGCGAGCCTCGCCGTTGGTCATCTCGGCAACCTTCTTGGAGATGTAGCGGTAGCTGGTGCCGTGGGCGCCGTACTTACGGATGTGCAGCTTGTCGCAGACGTCCTTGGGCAGGGCGTAGGTCTTGGCGACCTCGGGCATGTTGAAGTGGAAAGCAGTGTCGTAGACCGTGACGTTGGGCAGGTCGGGATACTGCTCCAGGCAGTACTCGATAACGTTGGCCTCGGGGTTGTTGTGCAGCGGGGCGAGCGGAGCGACCTCGCGGATTTTGGCGAGGACGTCCTCGTCGACGAGGGAGGAATCGCCGAAGTACCAACCGCCCTGAACGATACGGTGGCCGATGCCCTCGATCTTGACGCCGTTGGCCTCGAGGTCCTTCAGGACGACCTCGATGGCGACCTTGTGGTCGGGGAACTCGATGTTCTCGGTCACCTTCTTGGAACCGTTGGCAGCGTGGGTGAAGGTACCGCCGGTAAAGCAGACGCGCTCGCAGGAGCCCTTTGCGGACACCTTGTGGGACTTGGTATCGATGACCTGATACTTAAGGGTCGAAGATCCTGCGTTGACGACCAGAACGTTCATGTGTCTCCCTACTAACAGGCGGTGTGGCGCCGCCAGGTTACATACGCTTCAATAATAAACCCAAACGCCCTCGCGCTCGGGTTTATTGCGTTGATATATAAGTTATCGATGCCCAAATACTCACGGCCTTTGACTTGTAAGACGAAATAGCGCGGGGATATACACCAGGGAAGAAATCCCGAGCGCAACAAGCAATACGACTCGAATGCCCGCAGCGCTACTCAGCACAGCGTTGAGCAGATAGAAAAGGATGGCACCAACCGCCACCATCTGACTTTGAACCGAAATCAGCGAACAGCGCATCGATGAATCGGCAGCATTTTGGAGAACTGAGTATTTGATTGGGGCAAACAACGAGTACGCAACCGTCTGCAGCACATAGAACACGGGCAGCAAATTAGCCGGAGTAAGGGGAATCAAAAACAAAGCTGTCAATGCTAAGCGAATGATGCCGCAAATACGCGCAAAACGGCCCTTGTCGACACGAGCAATCACACTGGGCACGATAAACCCTATGGAGGCGGAGGCAAGGAGCTGGATCGCAATGGTCACGCCCGAAGCGACGGCATTCATTCCGCGACCCGCAAGCAGCAGTGAGAAAAAGTCTTCCAGGGCGACAAAAGCAAATGCCTGAGAACAGTCCATGATGAACGCTGACCGAAGAATGCCATTACACGCAATAGCAGCGCCGATCATCTTCGGGCTCATTCCACGCTCAGATGTCGCCGCAATGCCCCCTCTTCGCATCTCAGGAATGCAGACAACGGCAACCAACGTCAGCACCATTGCGATGATATCTGCCGAAAGACCAATGAGGTATGCGCCGACGGACGAAATGAAACCGCCCACACAAGCGGAGATGGCATAAGAGGCATAGAAAACAAATCGCTCAACGACATTAAGTCTTACGAGCTGGTCCTGAGAGACGCTGTCAATGTAAATCGCTTCTATGGATCCGCTCAGACATGCAACGGCAAAACCTTTGAGAGCGAACGCACCGATTAAAAGCAGAGGGGAACGGACGAGAAGCAGGGCGGCGTAGTATCCAAGCATCCCCACGACGCCAACGAGACCGCTTGTCTTTCGTCCAAACCTATCAGCAATATAGCCAGTGGGAACTTCGAGGATGAACTTGCTCACTTGATATGCAATCATCATGCTAGAAATCGCCACCATCGAGAATCCGACGAATTCAAGGTAAACCGTCAGAAAATACAAAATGGTGCTGAAGTTCGACAGAAAAACGAACGTCATATAAAACAAAACCGTACGGTTTTTCATGCTCCGCCCTCCAAGAGCCAGCAATCTAAATCGGAATCTTGGAAAAGCATGAGGGCAAAGCTGTCAGCTATGTGTTACAAGGCGTCAACATTCACTTGACGACACGAGGCCGAATGGCCTCACGAAGCAAGATGACGCAATAGGTGCAGGAAAACCGTCTGGTGTCGATCAGTCCAGGATTTTTGCCGATAGCAAAAGTAGATAGGCAAGGCTACGTCATGCGAGCCTTCGATGGAGCACTCGCTTACTTCCAATCCATTTGATGCGAGAGAAGAGCCAGAAAAACTCAATATCAATCCCCCGGCTTGAAGAAACTCAGTCTGCGCCCTGTTTCCGTATTCGACATCGCGAAAGCGGAAATTAACCAGCTGAGCTTCGGGACATTGATTAATCGCATTGAGACAGGGTGACAAATTAATTGGAACAGCGAGCCTGCCGCCCAGTAACTCACGAACGGTCATAGCACCCACAGATTGATGACCCGCTGGGTATGAAAGAACCTTGAGCTCCTTTTCACCCAAGTATTTCGAAGAAAGGACACCGTCCCTTGGTTCCTCAAATGAGATGGCCGCATCCGAAATGCCAAGCACAAGCGATTCAAAGCATGTTGCCGTTGGCTGATGCCACACATCAAGATGAATCTGAGGGTGCGAGCTTTCAAACGAGTCATACCAGTTTTCGGCAAAAAGGCGCCCCCGCCCATGAAGGCAGGGGGCGTAAAGACGAAAGTGGCCGTCGGGCGAAACGCCGCCGTTCCCCGATTGAGCGTACTTTTTGAGATCGTCGACTTGCGCCAGGATCACGCGTGCACGACGCGCAAATTCTCTGCCCGCCGGAGACAAAACAGCCTCCCCCGCCGATCGGTCGAGCAAAACGATCTGATACTCAGATTCCAACTTTTTGATTGCCGACGAAACGGCCTGCGGACTCACATGAACGGCGCGAGCTGCTTTGCGCACGCCACCATAGTTCGCTACCGCTTGAAGGTATTCGAGTTGAGAAAGCTGCATAGGTTACTCCAAAGGCAGCCAAGTCGACGGCCTACGCGCCCTCAGATGAGGTTCTCGCCCAGGTTCTTGCCGCCGAGGACGTGCATGTGGAAGTGCATGACGGTCTGACCGGCGTTAACGCCCTTGTTGGAGATGATGCGGAAACCGTCCTCCAGGCCCTTGGCCTTAGCGACCTCCTGGATGGCGTGAGCCATGGCGCCCATGGTCTCGGCCGGTACGTTGTCGGCGATGTCGCTGTAGTGCTTCTTGGGAATCACGAGCGTGTGGACCGGCGCCTGGGGGTTGAGGTCGTCGAACGCGATGACCTGGTCGTCCTCATAGACAACGGTCGAGGGGATCTCGTGGTTGGCGATTTTACAGAAGATGCAATCACACATGGCTGGTTCCTTTCTAACGAAAACGCAACAGAAGGTGGCGTTGTTCAGTGAAACACCAAGACAGTTTAGCCCACTTCAAAGATCCGAATTGAGCGAAATCCATTCCTCGGCAATCGCAATGGCCAGAGGGCTTTATCCATCCATATGCTCGCGCCTATTTAAAGTGTTTGACCTCGGGAATGATCAACACCGGAAGGACGGATAGACCGTAAAGCAGAGTAATAAGCATCATTTGTTTGTCGTAATCTGAACCGGAAATAGCCGCAATCCCAATAGGAAGCATATAAGAGCCCAAAAGGCTAACTTCGGCCATAATGCCGCCAGCGCTGCCAGCATAACGAGTGCCGATTTCAACAAATGAAACTGGCAGAGCTTGAACAACTGGACCCATCATGCTCGTAACGATGCCGCACACTGCAAGCAATACCCCCATGGACTTCAAGCCCGAGGCAAACCACGCAACTGCAAATGAAATAGAGCCAAGAAGCCCGACAATCACAAGATACGGTCGCGCAAGGCGGCATTTACCGTAAAGCATCGGAGCAATCAAGCAGCCGATAATCCCAGCAGCGGTTGTCAGCGCCGCCATTTCGCCGGCCGTCGAAGCATCGGTGCCTCGCACAAGCTCAAGAGCCTGAGGTAGCACACCGGAAAAGGCGGTCGTGGCGGCAAGTGAGAAAGCGGCGCAAATCGCGCAAAGCCAAACGTTACGCGAACGAAAAGCAGTCAGAAGGGCTTGGTCGTGCTCAACGCCATCAGGAATAAGTGAGTCATGCTGTACGTTCTTACCAAATAAACCCCAGAAGATAGTCAGAACGACCAACAACGCTTCTGCAACTGTATAGCCCATTAGCACGGAAGACATAAACGCCGATGACGCTTGCGCCGCCGCAATGCCAAAGCAAGTCGCCGCATAGTAAATGCCCATCGCAACATCCGTCTTATCTGCAAACCAAAGTCCAAGCGTCTTTGCATTATTGGCAGTCAATGCCGCCATCCCCACGCCGATGCAAAACATCGAGACAAGTTGAGCAGGATAGTTCGATAGGGTGAAAATTCTGATAGCGCCGCCGACTAAAGAAACACAGAACCCGCCAAGTATCACTACTTTGGGCCCAAGCCTATCTCCAAGTGATCCGAACGGGAGACTAAAGAAAACCGCCGCAAGCATTGGCGCCAGAAAGAGAGATGAGAATCCGACAGGGTCGATATTCATCTGAGGCATGATGACCATAGCATAGGCAGCGACCTGATACTGCATGAAGTTGCCCAAAAAACAGAGACCACACGTCAACAGCAATATTAACCAGCGGTAACCACTCGAAGCCCGCTTTTGCTCAACTTTGTGCGCAACTTCGCACGCTTCACCATCCATTGCACCAACCTCACATTAAAAATGGTCGCGACCCCCATATCAACTGGAGGTCGCGACCAGGCAAAACACCGATTAATTATAATTCAGAAGTCTCAGGCATCTCGGCTTTTGCCGCCGCACCAGTCTCGGGCAACATCGCAATAGGCAAAACGCTCGCAAGGAAAAGAATCGATTCGATCGTAAAGTTCAACGTCCAATTGTCACCAGAAATAGACGAAACAATAACGGGAACAAAATAGGAGCAGAGAAGGCCGACAGTACCGATTATTCCACCAGCGCTACCGGCATATTTCGCGCCAATCTCAGGAAGATCAGGAGTCATTGCCTGAATAATGGGGCCAGAAAGAGCGGTCATAAAACCATTGAGGACGAGAGCAACCCACATGACAGTGCCAAGCGGCAAAAACCAGTTTGCAACCATTACAACGGCGGCAATCACCGTGGTTACAATGAGAAACGGTTTATTCTTACCGAGCTTGAGGACGGCAGCCGGTCCCGCAAAACAAGCAAAGAAGCTACCAACTGTAATAATTGCTGCCATAGATCCAGCGGTGGCAGTATCAACGCCGCGAACGAGCTCAAGCGCAGACGGCAGAATTGCGCAATATGCCGTGGTTGAAGCGAGGGTAAGACCATAAGCCAAGGCAATGCACCAAACGCCGCGCGACTTAGCGGCAATCTTAATGTACTTCATAACCGGCTCGGGCTCGGGCATGGGCTCGCCCTCCGGGACGTTCCTCATAAAGAAGATCCACAGCGCAGCAGTTACAGCTTCGGCAATAGCAGCGACCAGATAAGACACGTCAAGCGTAGGAAAATAAGTGCTGAATGCCTGGGCTATCACGATGGACACACATGAAGCAGCATAGAAAACTCCCACGGCAAGGGAGGTCTGCTGTTTAAACCAGGAACCCAGCACCTTTGCCAGATTGGCATTGAGCGCCGCAATGCCAAAGCCGATCATAAACATCGAAACGATCTGCACGGTAAAGTCATTAATCATGAAATAACGCAGAAAGCCGCCTACAGCAGAAAGCACCATGCCAATTGACACGACAAGCTTAACGCCGTAGCGATCAGCAAGAGATCCTGCAGGAATCGACAAAAACACAGCGGTGAGCATCGGCATCAACATGAGATTGGTAAGCCCACCGGCATCGATGCCGAGAGTCGTCATCACGACGACACCCCATGCTGAAACCTGATATTGCATGAAGTTTGCCATGAAGCAAATGAGGCAAACTACGAATAAGATCATCCACCGATAACCCGATAGCTTTTCTTCTTGAGCCATTTCTTTCTCCTTACGCAGGGATAGTTCAAGCTGAATTCAATGGGGCTAATTAGCCCACTCCATTGCGGCTTCTTTCACTAATCGTTGAGTAGTACCTCGTACATAGGACGGAACACCGAATCTTCTTTGGCATGCAGCGAATGCACCGGCTTCCACTCGTTTTCGTCAATTACCATATGAATGTGGTTCTCAGCGGTATAGGGGTCCCATGGTGCCTTGCCCTCAACAAACGGTTTGCCCGTCTTCGCAAAGCTGAACCACGCATCGTTCATTTCATCCGCGAGATGCGCTGGAGGATTGTCACCCGTAAACATCAGACCACTCGCGGTATCAAGATTCTTGAAAACGAACGGCACCTCGATTGCGTGGCAAGAACCCATTCCCTCGACACGAGATTTATAACGGAACAAATAGTTGTACACGGGCTTAAACGCCGACTGCTCTTCAGCCATAAGGTCGGTGCCGACAAAGAAACCGGTTGAGTTCATAAAATTGGTGTAATTCTCGGCAAAATCGCGCTCAGGCCATGCCTTTCGATATGCTTGCTCCCAGTAATCGATATCAATCTGATCATCAAAATGAATCGGGAATTGGCCGTGCCAGAATCCGGGAAGGTCATCGAAATAGAAATGGAAATAAGTAAACTCGTCCTCGGTACATCCAATCATGATATCGATATCCTTGGCTGCGCCCTCCGCCCAGGCCTTCATCGGCTTCTTGGGAAGAAAAGACCCGTCGCAAACCGGCGAGAAAATTAGCGACACTTCGTAGGTATGACGATCGCACCACACCTGCATGCCCTCAATGAGCTCGTCTGCCGACTTCGCTAAGAGCTCTTGGGCGGTTTTGCATCCCATGATTTCGGCGAACTCCCGAGCAAAGTACTCGCCGCGCTCGCGGGTCTTATAAAGCTGGATAGGGCCGGACTCCAAAATCGCACGTTGGAAATACTTATTTGCCTCTGGCAATATAGAAAGAAGAGCCTGGCTGGAAGAGCCTGCCGACTCACCGAAAAGCGTGACACAATTGGGGTCACCGCCGAAGGCCGAAATATTCTCATGCACCCACTCGAGCGCACGGATTTGATCAAGAATGGCAAGATAGCCGGCGTCTTTGTAGTCCTCTCCGCCCGGCAGGCAATCGAGCAGCAGCGACCCAAACAAGTTCAGACGGTAGTTAATCGAAACAATAACGACATCCTTCGCTGCCGCAAAATTGGAGCCGTTATATAGCGGGTCGGCAGATCCACCTGAGAAGTAGGCACCACCATGGATATATACCATGACAGGAAGGTTCTTGCGTGCGTGTCCCCTGACCCACACGTTAAGGCTCAGGCAATCCTCCCCTTGCTCATGAAGCGAAGCGAGTTCAACTTCATCGATAAATTGCCTGGCAGAATGCCCGAATTCCACGCATTCAATTTCCTCATCGGAATCATCAAGGCGCTCAGGGGCACGCCAACGAAGATCACCTACCGGCTGCTTTGCATAGGGAATGCCCAAAAAAGCTTCAACCCCGTTTTCGAGCGTCTTGCCCGAAACTATACCCGTCCTAGTCTTGACCTTCATTGCTTGTCCTTCCTCACAATTAAGATGCTAGATCGATATGATTTAAGCTAGCTGGCTTGAAACCATCTTAGAATTTGGAGAAAGTCAAAGGTCAACGACGTGTTTCGATGGAATACCAGCTGGATACCAAGCGCTTAAGACCGTTCACCTCGTCAAAACGACCGCTTGCCCGACAATGACGGAGTAACAAACATTAGAATAGCTCCAAGGTTTTGAGTGGCCCTAGGGCAGTCGGAAGGTGTGACATGGAACGCGAGTTTTCCCTTAATATCAAGCAGACGGCCGGCCTCTACGGCGTAAGCGCAGACACTCTTCGCTATTACGAGGCAATTGGTTTAGTTGCCCCAAAGCGCGGGGCGAATGCCTACCGTGAATACAGGAAGGACGATTTCGGCAGACTCAACATCATCATGTCAATGCTCAATATGAACTACACGCTTAGCGAAATCAGATCTTTCCTAGATAACCATTCACTCGAAACGAGCTTTGAACTGTTCAGCAACGAACTTGATAGCATCGACGCAGCCATAGCAAAACTATCGCAACGGCGCCGAAAGATCGAGCATTGCATGCAGAACATATCCATGTCGTTAAGAGCACGCGAGGAAAAACAGTCGAGGGTGGTTCATAAGGGACCCCGAGGATATGTCATCGTAAGCGAGGATGAGCTAAGCGGCGACATAATTCCCTACGCCACCATTAAGCGCATGAAAGAACTCGGGATGGAAATCGATTCGATACACACGGTTCCATGCTTCATCCTTGACCCATCGCGCAGAAGCGCCGACGGTTGCCTGGTAGCAGAGAAGACGCTGCTTTCACTCGGATCAATCGACGATAAAGGGTGCGAGATTTTCCCAGAAGGCGACTATCTTTACAGGACAACCACCGGACCTGCAGAAATAACGCCGACAATATGGAGGGAAATGAATGAATTCATGGACCAGAATCATCTCATTGCCGCAGGGCCTCTTCTAGAATTCTGGTATGTAAGCGAATACATATCTGACAATCAAGATGAATATTTACACACGCTAGAAATAATGGTTGAACCCGGTGAAATCGACCAGCGATAGCGCCTCAACTCACCTAACACGCCAAAAGGCAAGCAACATTCACCTCCAATGGCCAAGCCACCAGGGTAGTCTTTTTGCGACGGGGCTTTTTTGACTACTTTTTCGCAAACGCAAGTGCTCGGCGAGGCAGCCGACAAGAGGTAGTCAAAAAAGCCCCGTCCAAAAAGACTACCCCAAAGTGGGTTGCGGGATGGTTAGAACGACAGGTTGTCGTCGGTGTTGGCGGCTTCGCCGTCGGCGAGCACGTCGTTGCCGTCGACATCCTTAAGAAGCACCGAGACCTTCTGCTCCGCATCGGCCAGGCGGGTACGCAGGCTCTTGAGGAGCTCGACGCCGCGGGTGTAGCTCTCGAGTGACTCCTCGAGCTCCATGTCGCCCGACTCCAAGCTACGGATAATGAGTTCCAGCTCCTGCGAGGCCTGCTTGTACGTAAGCTGCTCGACCGGGGTCTTCTCTGCCATATCTGTTTCCTTTCCTAAAGGTCTATCACTATGAAACGCGATCTACTCGACCGTATCGACGGTTGCCGCCACGTTGCCGTCCGCCATACGCACGCGAATAGCGTCGCCGGGTTTAAAAGTCTTGGCACTCGTTGCCACACCGTCATCGCTGTACGCGATGGAGTAACCGCGGGCAAGCACCTTGAGCGGTGACAGGGCATCGAGCGAAGCCGCTGCGCGGCCTAAGTCAGACGCAGGCTTGCTCAACATCGTGCGCCCCTGATGCTCCAGGCGGGAGCTCGCGAGCGTGAGTGCATGACGCTTGCCATCGAGCCCCGAGGTGCTTGCGACCAAGCGCTCGGGCAGACGCTCGAAGCCCGAACGGAATGCCCCAACCGAACGCGCAATGGCGCCCGACAGGCGATCGGCCGTCAAGGCGAGCTCCGACTCGCGACGCTCGACCATAAACGTTGGATCGTTGAGGCACGGGCGGCACGCGGCCGCATCGAGCGCATCGCCCAAGCGTGCCGTATAGGTATCCCAGGCACGCCGACCACGCTGGTCGAGCATCTCCAGATCGACCTGATCCGACCCGATCATCGATGCCATCGCACCGCCCAGGCGCTGATGGCGTGCCTCGAGTACATCCGCCAGCTCTGTCATGGCCGGCGCCACCGATTCGGCTGCCGCCGTGGGCGTGGAGGCGCGACGGTCACTCACCATATCGCAGATTGAGGTATCGGGCTCATGGCCAATACCTGTCACCACAGGCACGGGACAGGCTGCCACCGCACGGGCAAGTTCCTCGTCGTTAAAGGTCATGAGATCCTCGAAGGAACCGCCGCCACGCACAAGCAAAATACAATCGGGCGCCGGCGTGATGGCAGCGGCGCGGCGCAGACCTTCGATGAGCTCCGCCGGCGCACCCTCGCCTTGGACCTTGGCGCCCACGCAGACAAGCTCGACGAGCGGGTTGCGACGGCGCAGCGTACGCTTGACGTCATCGATTACCGCGCCGGAAAGCGAGGTGACGACCGCCACGCGCGAGCAAAACACCGGGATGCGGCGTTTACGGGACTCGTCCATCAACCCCTCGCGGCGCAGCTTTTCGGCCAGTTGCGCCACCTGTTGACGCAGCAGGCCCTCCCCCGCCAGCGAGAACGAGCGAGCGACAAAGCTCATACGGCCCGTGGGCTTGTAGAGGTTAAAGCTGCCCTTAAAGCTCACCTGCATACCATCGCGCAAATCGAAGGTGCGCTTGAGATAGGCGCCCTTCCAGATAATGCAATCGACGGCGGCCGAGTCGTCCTTGATCTGGAAGTAGCAGTGGCCGCTTCGGGCATTGGGGCCACGAAAGCCGGTGACCTCGCCTAGGACGCTCAGCTGCGGAATCGCATCGAGCGCACCAGCGGCGATCTCGACCGCCTGGCTCACGCTGAGCTCTTTGCGCTCCTGCTCGTCCGACCCGTCGAACTCGGCGGAAACGCTGTTGCCGGTTAGATTCCAGCCTGCCACGCAGCCTCCTTTCGTCATCGTGCACAAGGGCTTCGGCCCTGCGCAAATTCAAGTCCAACACATAGTACAGCGCCGCGGGGACACGAATCCCCGCGGCGCCCAGCGACCCAATTTGTTATCGGTTGGAGTTTCTGTTGTAGCGAGCCATAAGATAGAGCAGCTGAATAATCGAGGTGAGCGCCGCAGCCACATAGGTAAGCGCGGCGGCCGTCAGCACCTTCTTGGCACCGTTGACCTGCTTGGAGCTCATACCCGACTGCTCAATATACGCCACGGCGCGCCGACTAGCATCAATCTCGACCGGCAGCGTAACCAGCTGGAACAACACGCTAAACGAGAAGAAGATCAGTGCGAGGGATGTGAGCCCGGCAATGTTCATAAACAGGCCCAAGAGCAACACGATGGTCCAGGTGTTCTGGGTAAAGTTGACAACCGGAACCAGGGCGGTACGCACTTTCATCATGGCGTAGCCGCTTTGACGCTGGGCGGCGTGGCCCGCCTCGTGACAGGCGACGGCAACGCTTGCGACCGACCCGCCCGAACGGTTGGCATCCGAGAGATACAGGTTATTGTCCTGCGGGTTGTAATGGTCGGTGAGCTCGCCGGCGACACCCTTGATACCCACGGCGTTGCAGCCGTTGGCGTCGAGCATGCGGCGAGCGACCGTAGCGCCCGTGTCGCCGTCCGAGCGAACCTTGGACCAGGTTTTGTACGTCGAGTTGATATAGTTCTGTGCGGCAAGGCCAAGCACCGTGCAGACAAGAACAACCAGCAGGTACAGCGGGTCGATGCCAAAGCCGTATCCATAGTAATAAGGCATGTGAATTCCTCCGAATCGAGTTACACGTTGGAGGCATTTTACCCATTCAGGCGGTTAGGCTTCCCTATAGCAATTCAATTTTGCCATCTTTGACCGTCAACCCCATGTTGCCCGAGAGCAAATCGTCCAGGCGCGAGCCCACGAGCTCAAAGCGCCAGCCTTCGCGCAGGGGGCTCTGCTCGGGATGCTCAATGTAGTCGGCCAAGTCATCGCGCGAGGCAATGACCGAGGTCGCCACGCCCGAGCGCTCGGCAACCAGGCGAATGAGCGCATACATCAGATCCGTCACGCTCTCCAGCTCCGGCGAGATCTGGCGGTGTCCGCGCACCATGAGCGGCAGGCGATCGTGCGGGCAACTCGCGCCGCGCTTGATGGCCATGAGCGCGCCGTCCACGTCGCGCTCCCCCAGCTGATCGGTACCGCGGATACTGCGGAACTCCTCGACGCGCATGGGATTGCGCTTGACGAGCGCCAGCAGCGTATCGTCGGACATGACCCACTTGCGCGGGATGTTGCGGCGCTCGGCGCGGTCCTCGCGCCAGGCGGCGAGCTCGCGCGCGATGCCCAGTTGATGGCGGCTGCAGGAGTTGATGCGCTTGACCTTACGGAATGCCTCGTGACGATCAGCGCGATAGTGCGACTCGTCGGCCAGTGGGCGTAGCTCGTCGAGCACCCAGTCCACGCGGCCCAGCTCGCGCAGGCGGCTCATCATCTCGGTATAGGCGACGATCAGGTACTTGACGTCATCGATCGCGTACTCGATCTGTTTATCGGTCAGCGGACGGCGCGACCAATCGGTCAGTGACTCGGTCTTGGGCAGCGAGACGCCGCAAAACGTCTGCACGAGCGCGCCGTACGAAATCTGCTGGCGCTCGCCCAAAAAGGCGGCAGCCACCTGCGTGTCAAAAATAGGACGCGGCAGCACGCCCACGGTATGGAGCATGACCTCCATATCCTGCGAGCAAGCGTGGAACACTTTGGTCACGCTCTCGTCGGCCATAAGCTCGGCGAGCGGCGACAGGTCGTCGATCACCAGGGGGTCGACTGCGACGCTCTCGGCGGGGGTGGCAATCTGGACCAGGCACAGACGCGGATGGAACGTACGCTCGCGCAAAAACTCGGTATCGACGGCAATCGCGTCGAACTCGCGGGCGCGCTGGCAAAAGTCGAGTAGAGCCTGATGTGTGGAAATGTACATATCAACCCATCGAATAAGGTTAGGCCCGAAAAACACGGGTAGGATATCGGCATTGCCTTACAACTATACTCGGTTAGTCACAGAACGGGAACGTAAGTATGCGCTGCCTTATCATCCACAATCCGGCATCGGGTCCCAGCTCAGATGAAATCTACGCATTCACGCACGCCCTTGCACAGGGCGGCGACGAAGTCGTGATGCGCTTTATCGGCGATGGCATGGAGCCCGAGGACGCCGTGGCAGACGTTCGCGAGTTCGACCGCGTGGTCGTCTCGGGCGGCGACGGCACCGTCTCCAACGTGCTCGACCAGATGCGCGGCTGCGGCGTCCCCACGCTCGTTTTCCCCTCCGGCACGGCCTGCCTGTTCTTTAACAACATCGGCAATGCCCCCGAGGCAGCGGCGCTTGCCAAGGCATGTCGCGCCGGCCGCACGGTCAAAGTAGACATGGGCGAGCTCTTTTGGCTCGACGAGAACGGCAACGAAAAGCGCCATGGCTTTATCATCATCGCCGGTTCGGGCTTTGACGCCGAGATCATGATGAAGGCCGCCCCCACCAAAAACGACATCGGCGAGATCGCCTACCTCCTCTCCGCTCTCGCCACGCCCAACCCCACGGTGGCGCACTTTACCATTGAGCATGATGGCATTGTTGAGGAGCTCGACGGCATCTGCTGCATGGCCGGCAACACCTCGGTCATCCAAAACGACATCAACCTGTTCCCCAACTGCCGTATGAACGACGGCATGGTGGACATCGCAGTCATCGAGCCCGTGCGCACCGTGCAGCTGCTGCCCACCGTGATTACCGCCGCGCTCGACCCCGCCGGCAAGGCGCTCGGCCGCCCGCAGTTCAAAATCATCCAGACCAAGGAAGCCAAGATCACCTGCACGCCGTCGCTGGGCATGCAGTTCGATGGCGAGATTATCTCCAGCAACTCCGGCGTCTTTGGCGCCCGCGCGCTTCCGCAATGCCTAAACCTCATCGTCGACGAATTCTCACCGCTCGGTAAATAGGAGGACCCCATGAACGACAATCCCCTGCTCGGCTTTATCGTCATTGTTCTGGCCATGCTCGTCGGCTATGCGATCAACGTGATCCACCGCCGGAAGAAGTAATTCCACATTGGTATGATATTCATCCAATTATCGTCTCCCCTGCTGTTTATGCATTTGCCAAACAGCAGGGGATTTTCATTTCAGGCATTCCCAGCTACTTTATTCGGCTACAGTAATTACAGGGCGTCTTTATTAAAGTAAAGCTACAAACTGAGTACAATTAACCGCTCGTCGCATATTTCATCACGCTTATCGAGTAAGTGTCTTTCATAGATGAATATTGTTTCCAGTTCGTTACGCTAATGGGGTGTCTTTATTGGCTGAAGCCCTCTGGCGACAGAGGGCTTTCGCACGCTGGGAGGGAAAATGAGGAAAACTCACCCCGTCAACGCGCTCAAGAAGCTAGGCATAGGCCTCGCCTTTGGAGCTGCAACCATCATGTCCATGCCGACATCTGCGCTCGCCTGCACGCAGATATACATGGGCAAAAACTATACGGCCGACGGCAATACGTACTACGGCCGCGCCGAGGACTTTGGCAAGCGCTATCTTAAGCACTACGGCATCGAACCTGCTCACGAACCTGGCTTTAAGTACAGCTCGATTGAATCTGCTTTTGAATACACTTCGAACAAGCCTACCTATCGTTACAGCTATGTACGCGACCACCCCTCCAACTGGATGGGTCGCACCGACGCCTATTCCGAGGCCGGAATCAACGAGAAGGGCGTCTCCTGCTCTGCCACGCTAAGCACTTCCTATAACGAGGAGGCCGATGCAGCAGACCGCATCGATGAGAAAGTGGGTCTGGGCGAGTACAGTTACGGCAGCATCATCCTGGGCGAGAGCGCCACGGCCCGCGAGGGCGTCGAGCTTCTCGGCAGACTGATCGATGATCAAGGCGTCTGCACCAACGACCAGATCATCATCGCCGACAACAACGAGACCTGGCTGTTCGCCACACTTTCCGCCCATCAGTGGATCGCCATGAAGCTCGCTGACGACGTCGCGTCGCTCAACCCTAATATCGGGAGCCTCAACTACGATGTCGACCTTGATGACCCCGAGAACTGCCTACACTCCGAGGGCATCGAGTCCATGCCCGTGGAGAAGGGCTTCGCCAAATACTCCGCTGACGGCAAATTCGATGTCGCCCAAACGTATGGCGAAAGCCTCGCCGATTCCGGCGTAAACCAGTGGTCCCGCTATGTGCAAGGCCGCGATTATTTTGGTAGTCAGCTGACCGAAGGCACAGATTACGACATTATCACAGTAAAGAAGGATGGAAAACCTGACCAAAAGGGAGCCATGGTCAGCGAAATCCAGCCCCTGTTCTTCAGGCCTGGCAAGTCTGGCTGGAGCACCTTTGAGCTGATTCGTGCCTTTGGCAACCGCGGCGAGAACGTCCCTGGCCTCAACGCGAACACTGATGGTGTTTATTGCATCGGCAGCGAGCGCAACACCGAGATCAACCTCTTCCAGATTCGTCGCGGGTATGACCCCGAAGTCGCTACCATCCAGTGGGAAATGCTCTCCCGCGCCGCGTACTCCGTCGCCATCCCGTTGTACTCCGCTCTGATAACTGAGGTCAGCCCGTACTTCAGCGATCAGACCGTCTCCTTCGATCACTGCAACCAGACTGACGTCGTGTACAACGAGGAGCCCGAGAACTCAATCAACTACGTCCTCATGGACATCAGCTCGCTCTGCTTCGAGAACCCTGACACCCTTGGTGTCAGCGTCCGTGCCTACCTCGATGCGCTCCAGAACGAGCTTATCGAGCAGAACAAGGAAGTTGACGCCGCCATGCTGGCCGAGACGACCACCGAGGGCCGCACCGCCCTGGCCAACAAGGCCGGCAAGGCTGCTACCGAGAACACCTACAAGAAGTGCAAGGCACTGCTCCAGGAGATGCGCGCCTATCAGAAGGCCGAAAACTTCGACCAGCCCTTTACCCCAAGCGACCTGAACACCGAGACCAACGGCCTCAAGGTGTCCATCACCTACGCCAAGGATGCTCTTGCCACCGATCCGGTCACCCCGGATCAGCCCGGCACTCCTGAGCAGCCTGGCACTCCCGAGCAGCCCGCTAAGCCCGAGCAGCCCGCTAAGCCCGAGCAGCCGGCCGCCAAGCCTGAGAAGCCTGGCAAGTCCGACACCACGACCACGGTAACCACTAACAAGACGAACACCAAGGGCGGCCTGCCCACCACTGGCGATCGTTTTGATGGCCGCATGGTGGCCGCATTCGCCATCGCTGGCGTTGCCGTCATCTCCGCGGGCGGTTACTTCCTCTACCGTCGCAATAAGGAGTAACGTCCTAGCTGTGCGGGCGAGGCAGCAATGGCAGCCTCGCCCGCTCAGCCCGCTCTTTTGACCGGCGGGAAACCCGCCTGAAATCTTTTCAAAAAAGATTTCCCCGCACACACTTTGCTGTGTTATAGTGCAGCGCAACAGCAACTAGGTGCGACCGCGCCATGGCATCACGAAAGGAGCCACCGACATGAAGAACACGATGAAGTCTCTTAACAACTGGTGGTGGCGTGATGCGAATACGATCGGTCGACAGTGAGTCCCTCACGCCTGTTTTTGCGCTCTAGGTGATTGGAAGGCCTCCGGTTTCGACCGGGGGCCTTTTTCTATCTCGAGCCCGATCGCATTCGCATCACGCGCCTCCGCTTTTCTCTTGCACTCCCATTCCAAAAGGATTTTCACCATGTCTCAGAACACCACCGCCACCCAGCCCCGCACCGTCCAGACCGCCGACCGTGGCAAACTCGATGTCCGCGCCCTCGTCCTGCTTGCCATCCTGCTCGCCGCCGGCTTCATCCTCAACTTCACCGTCGGCAAGGCCATCTCGGGCATCTCGGGCGGCATGATCAGCCCCGAGTTCATCATCTCGGCCTTCTGCCTCACCATCCTGGTCGTTCGCCCCAACATCGGCCAGGCGCTCGTCATCGGCCTCATCTCGGCTGCCGTGATCCAGATCACCACCACTTCGCCGTTCGTCGATTTTGCCGCCGAGGGCATCGCCGCCATGCTCATGGCCGGCATCGTCAACGCCGCCGGCAAGAACGGTCAAATCAAGCCCGCCATCGCCATTGTCGCAACCTTCCTGACCACATTTGCCTCCGGCGTCATCTTCATGGTCATCAAGATGGCCATGCTCGGCGTGGTAGGCGAGCTCGCCGCCGCCATGCTGCCCGTCGTTGCCATGACCGCCGTCTTTAACGCCATTCTGGTCGGCGCCCTCTACCTGCCCATCCAGAAGGCCCTTAGGCTCAACTAACCCGCTCGGCTTTACGAGCCACCCCATCTTGGCGTTAATTCGTCGCTCGCGTACCCAAGTACGCTTCGCTCCTCTTTCGCGCCAACCTGGGGCCCCTCGTAAAGCCGTCTCCGTGCTTCACCACCAAAGACTGTCCCAAACAACGAGCTTTTGGGGACGTTCTTAAACGACTGGTCATTTAAGAACGTCCCCAATGACTATGAAAGGTATCCATGGAAACGATCATCAACGTCGACGATGTCTCGTTCTCCTATGGCACGCAGACCGAGCAGACGCTCAGCCACATTTCGCTCAGCGTGAACAAGGGAGATTTCATCGGCATCATCGGGCCCTCGGGCGCCGGCAAGTCCACGCTTGCCGCCTGCCTGTCAGGTGCCGTGCCCCACCACTACACCGGCACGTTCTTTGGGTCCGTCATGGTTGACGGCCACGACACCTGCGAGGTCTCGCTGACCGACGTGTCGCAAATCGTCGGCAGCGTGCTGCAGGATATCGACACGCAGATGGTCGCTTCGATCGTCGAGGACGAGATGCTCTTTGGCCTCGAGAACTTTGGCGTTCCCCACGACAAGATCGAGCAGCGCGTGAGCGAAACGCTCGAGACCGTCGGCATCAGCGACCTGCGCGACCGCGAGATCGCCACCCTCTCGGGCGGACAGAAGCAAAAGGTAGCCATCGCCGCCATCCTCGCCATGCGTCCGCGCGTCTTGGTTCTCGACGAGCCCACCGCGGCACTCGACCCCGCCAGCTCCACGTTGGTCTTCGAGACGCTGCGTGAGGCAAACCGCACACTTGGAATCACCATCGTCGTCGTTGAGCAAAAGGTCGCCCTGCTCTCGGAGTACTGCAACCGCGTGCTCGTGCTCAACCATGGCGAAATCGCGCTGCAGGGCGAGCCACACGAGGTCTTCGCGCATACCGACGAGCTTCGTGCCATCGGCGTCGACTGCCCTCGCGTCACGCGTATCTTCAATAGCCTCGAAACCGATGGTCTAGTAAGCGGTACCCCTTGCTTGGATGTCGATGAGGCCGAGTGCCTGATTTCGGGCATCGTCGACCCCGCACGCGCGGCTATCGAAGCCCAGGCGCCCGCCGGTTCCCCGCATGCACCGTCGTTGCGCCCTCATGCCAAGGACGCCGAACCCGTGCTCACCTTCGATCATGTTGAGTTTGCCTATCCCAATGGCGGCGCCGCCGTACACGACCTTAGTCTGACGCTCTACCCTGGCGAGCTCGTGGGCATTGTCGGCCAAAACGGCGCCGGCAAGACCACGCTTACCAAACTGCTCACGGGCTTGCTTAAACCCGCCTCGGGCAGCGTGCGCGTTACGGGGCTGGATACCGCAGCCGTTCCCACGAGCCGCATCGCCCGCGAGGTCGCAACGCTCTTCCAAAACCCCGACCGCCAGATCTGCAAGGATACCGTGCTCGACGAGGTCGCTTTTGGCCTGGAGCTTGCCGGCATCGACCGCACCGAGGCCCTGCGTCGTGCCCAGCTCGTCATCGACCGCTTTGGCCTGCCCGCCGACGAGGCGCCTTTCTCGCTTTCGCGCGGCCAGCGACAAATGGTGGCGCTCGCCTCCGTCGTAGTGGTTGAGCCCAAGATCGTCGTGCTCGACGAGCCCACGAGCGGCCTTGATTACCGCGAGTGCATGACCGTCATGGAAACGGTGCGCACCATGGCCGAGCGCGGTTGCGCCGTTATCATGGTCTGCCACGATATGGAAGTCGTCTCGGATTTTGCCGAGCGCATTGTGGTAATGGCCGACGGTCGCATCCTCGACCGCGGCCGCACGCACGAGCTATTCTCGAACATCGATCTCATGCGGCGTGCCTACGTGGAGCCTCCCCAGGTTATTGAGCTCTCGCGCCGTCTGGCATCTTCCGTCTCGACCGCTTTTGCGCAGGTGAGCGAGGTCTCCGATGTCGTTCGAATTACCAAGGAGATGGTCCACCGTGGTTAACGTCATCGACTACATGCCGGGTGACACGCTGCTGCATCGCCTGAACCCCGTCGTCAAACTGGGCCTCGCCGCCGCCATCATCGTCGGCATCTTCTTGTCCGACACCTACGTGGCGCTGTTGGGCTTTTTGGCACTCACCCTTGCGCTGGGCGCCTACGCCGACGTCGTCGATCGCCTGTTCTCGCTGCTCAAGCTGCTGATTCCGCTCGCACTTATCATGCTGGTGCTGCAGTTGGCATTTATGCGTGACGGCAACGTGGTGTGGGGTTTCGTTACCGATACCGGCCTCATCACCGGATCTAAGGCCTGCCTGCGCCTGCTGGGCGTAGCGTTGCCACTCATACTCATGCTTATGGTGACCAAGCTCAACGACCTTGCCAACGCCTGCGTCGAGGTACTGCACGTACCGTATCGCTACGCCTTCACCTTTACCACGGCACTGCGTTTTGTGCCGGTGTTTGGCCAAGAGATGAATGCCATCATGGAGGCGCAGACCGCGCGCGGCGTCGAGTACGACACCAAGAACCCCATCAAGAAGCTCAAACTCATGCTGCCACTGTGCGTGCCACTGCTCATCTCGAGCGTGGGCAAGACCGATGCCACAGCCTTGGCGGCAGAACAGCGCGGCTTCTATCTGCGTACACGCGCCAGCTCGTACAAGCGCTACCCCATCAAGGGCCTGGACATCGCCGTGCTCATCGTCAGCATCGCCCTCATCGCCATCGGCTTCCTGTTCTAGTTCACCACCGACAGCAACCACCCAACGCAAAAGGCCTCGGCTCGCACCAAACGAGCCGAGGCCTTTACTGTTTCCCCAGATAAAAACCTACCAAAATATACCTGTCCCTTTTTGGCAGGTTAAGGGCTATTGGCGGTAGGGGGCGCCGCTGCGAATGATGGATTCGCGTACCAAGACGTCCATGGCGTCGAGGGTGATCTCGGGCATCTCTCGGTACTTTTGCAGCACCGAGAGCTCGGTGCAGGCCAGAATGACGCGGTCGCAGCCGCTACGGGCAAACTCCCACATCACACGGTCGAACTTATCCATATCGGGCTCACGCCCGGCCTTCACATCATCGTAGATAAGCGACATCACATCGTTCTGACGTTTCTCGCTGGGATAGACAACCTCAACACCCGCAGCCTTACATTCGCGGCCGTAGACGCCCGCGCCCACGGTGCCATCGGTTCCCATAATGCCAATCTTGTGCACCGGCTCGGCCGGCATACTCAGGTTGGGATCGAACTCGCACTCCCCCATCACCGCACCGGCCAGAGCATAGCGCACCGACTCACGCGGCATGTGGATAATCGGCACCTTCGTAAACGACTGGATCTGGTCGTAGAAGTAGTGCGACGTGTTGCAGGGAATGGCAATGTGCGCACAGCCCAGCGACTCGAGTGCCTGGGCGCACTCTTTCATGGTCGCCAGCAGCTTGGCATGCTCGCCGGTCTTAATGGCCAACGTGCGGTCGGGCATGGTCGACTTGGAGAGCATCACCATGTCGATATGTTCCTGATCGCAGGCAGCAGCCGTATGACGCACCACCTGGTCGTAGTAATACGACGTGGCCTCGGCGCCCATACCGCCGATAACTCCCAGCTTTTCCATCGCCGCCTCCTTGGTGACGCTTGCGCAATTGCGCGTATCATACCCGCGCCCGCCCGAAGCAAACCGGACGGGCGCCGCGCTCATCTACTTGTAATACGTCTTGAACAGCTTAAAGTGGCGCAGCTTGGTGTGCCACATGCGCAGCCAGCGATTAAAGACAAAGTCGCCCTTCATAAACGAAGGGTCGGCGCCCTTGCCTTCCTTGTCCAGGCGATGCACCTTAGCGCGCAGCTCGGGATCCTTGACGTACTTGTCGACGACGCCCATGGGAACGACCATCCACAGCGCCTCGTCCTGTGCCGTCACAAACTCCGACTCAAACGGGCGGTCGAACACATACTCGTCCACCACATACTTGGCAACGTTAAAGCCGCTGTTGGTAACGTAGTAGTTGCTGCGGCCCTGGCGCGTGTTGAAATCGAAGAACTTAAACGAGCCGTCGCGCTCGTCGTACTTAACGTCAAAGTTGGAATAACCTACAAAGTTCAGGTCCTCGAGCAGCTTGCGCACGCCGCCCATGAGCTCGTCATTGGGCTCGGTAATGATACAGGCATGGTTGCCGACACCGTGGGGCTGATGCTCCTCGAGCAGCACGTGACCCAGGCACATCATGCGGACCTTGCCGTTGCGGTCGGAATAGCTGGTGAGCACGCGCATGTACTCGTCGTTGCCGGGCACGCGATCCTGCAAGATCAGGTCGTCGGTGTAGCCGCTGGCATACGAATCGCGAATGACCTGTTCCAGCTCGGCGCGGTCGGCAATCTCATAGGCCTTCTTCTGGCCCTCGAACTCATGCTGCCACCACATGATGCCGTCAGAAGGCTTCAGAATCATCGGGTAAGGAAAATCGATCTGGTCGAGCACTTCGGCAGGCGCCTCACCCTGGGCGTTCAGCATCGCCATGGTGAAGGTAAAGGTGTGCGGATAGGGCACGCCATGCTTCTCGCACAGCTCGTAGAAGATCTCCTTCTTCTGGCACTGCTCAAGCATGCTATAGGGAGCGTAAGGCGCGACGATGTTATCCGCCAACTCATGGGCATCCTTGGCTTGAGCCACGAGAGCGACATAGTTGTCGCCACAGCCCACAAGGACAATAGTCTTGTCGGCATGCGCTTGGGCAATGCCGTTGACGGTTTTGAGCATCACGGGCATGGTGTCGATATCCACGTTGGGCGTGTAGTCGATAATCTGGCTGCGGTACGCGGGACCCGTCTGATACTTGCCAAAGACCAGACTCTTGACCTGGTACTCCTCGTAGAAGGCGCGCGCCACCGAATAGGCGTTGATGTCGCCACCGAGCAGCACGGGAATGAACTCGCGCTCTGTAAATTGCAATGCCATGGAAACTTCCTATCATGAACTGCCCACACAACGGGCGGTCTTTGCGCAACTGATTTATTCTAGCGTGCCAAGCCACCGGCGCCCAAAGCTCCACCGTATCTATGGCAATCGACGTAATCGTCCAGCACGAAGACGGCGCCCACCGTTGTATGACAATGGGCAATGAACCTACCGTTGTTGTAGGATTCAACATGTAGCCCGCCCCGTCGAAAGGTGCACCGTGCCCCAGGCTCATCCGATCAACAACCCCATCATTGACGCCGCCAAGCGCGAACTTGCAGATCGTGCCCAGACGGCAGCTCCCCTACGCACCGCAAACGATGCTTACAACGGGCCTGCCCGTATCGTCTCAATCAACACGTCGGAGCACAAAGGCACGCGTAAGTCACCCGTCGCCGACGGGCACGACACCGTCATCGAGCAGTTTGGCCTCGCCTCCGATGCGCACGCCGGGCATTGGCACCGCCAGGTTTCCTTTTTAGCTGCAGAGTCTATCCAGACGGCGCAGGCGCGCGGGCTCGATGTGCACGAGGGCGACTTTGGCGAGAACTTCACAACCCAGGGCATCAACCTGCTCTCGCTCCCCCTGGGAACGCAGCTCAAGATTGGCAACGATGTCCTGGTCGAAATCAGTCAGATCGGCAAGGTCTGCCACACCCGCTGTGCCATCTACTATCTCGCCGGCGACTGTATCTTTCCCCACGAGGGCATTTTCGGCGTGGTGCTACAAGGCGGAGAAGCCCATACCGGCGACGACATACAGGTGGTCAAGCTCGGCGATGGCACCTGTTCCTTCACTCCCGCCGACGCACTCAAAGAGGTGGAGCAGGCTCGTCGCGAAGGAACCCTGTAGTTGCAAAATCCCACGTTGAAGTAGCTTTTACAGCCAAGAATCCCGTTGCAATAGGGTGCCGTAACGTTAAAGTTGAACTCTATGGTTTCTCAACAATTCATCATAACTGCAGGTCAAAGCCAAAGCCTCAAGTTCAACTTGACCCTTTGGAACCTTTAAGGTTCAAGTTGAGGTCGAAAGCAGTAGTAGAATACCGTTCGAACCATAACCTACGATTGATTGCAGAGGGACTGGATGCAGCATTCGAATCATCGCACCGCAGCGTTCATTGCGTCGAAGCCGGCTCGTATCATCACGAGCGCCGTGCTCGCCGTTGCGCTGACGGCCACGCCGATGCTCTCCCCCGTTGCGGCGTATGCCGCCTCGCAGGCAACGCAGGACCAGCTTTCCGCAGCCCAGCAGAAGATCGAAGCCGCCACGAGCGCCTACAACGACGCCCGCACCAAACTCGATGACCTGCAAAAGCAGATTGACTCCAATGAGGCAAGCATCAAGGAAATCGAGGCCAAGCTTCCCGAGCAGCAGGCCAAGGCAAGCTCCGCCATGCGCGATCTGTACAAGTATCAGAAGGGCACCAATCCCATCGTGAGCTTCCTGGTCAACGCACAGAGCCTGGGTGAGTTCATCACGACCTGCAAATACACCAACCAGATCACGAGCTCGAGCGTCGACGAGATCGAACAGCTCAATAACATGCAAACCGAACTCGAGCAGAACAAGGCTGAGCTCCAGCAGGCCAAGTCACAGCTTGAGGCAGAGCAGAAAAACGCCGAGGATGCGCTGGCACAGGCCCAGCAGCTCCGCAGCGAGGCACAGGCAAAAGCCGAGCAGGAAAATGCCGCCGAGCTTGCCAAGCTTGAGGCCGATAAGGCCGCTGCCGCCGAGAAGCTCTCGGGCGAGGGCGTAAGCGGCAGCAATTCCAGCAGCCAGGCCACCAACACCAACACCACCATCGACACCACGGTGAACAGCTCCAATACTGGTAGCTCCGATTACGATTCGTTCATTAATGAGTGGACAGGCCGCATCGACAATTATCTCGCCGGCTCCCCCATGGCAGGCCAGGGCTATAACTTTGCCGTCGCCGCTTGGAATACCGGTGTCGACCCCCGTTGGTCCCCCGCCATCGCCTGCATCGAGAGCACCAAGGGTGCTTATTGCGCCAATTCTTACAACGCCTGGGGCTGGAGTGCACGTGGCGGCGGTTGGCGCAGCTTTGGCAGCTGGAGCGAGGGCATCTCCGCTCACGTTGCCTATCTGGGCGCCAACTACGGCTCCACCCTTACCCCGGCAGCGGCCAAAAAGTACTGCCCGCCCACGTGGCAGGACTGGTACAACAAAGTCGCCGCTCAGATGAACCGCATCTAAGTGCAACTGCAAAGGGCCCCAATGGGGTCCTTTTCTTTTAGGTAGCGGAGGTATCGACGACGCCGGTCGCATTGGCAACCGCGACTATGACAATCATGCATAGGAGCAGCACACCCAATGCCTTGAGCCAGAGTTTCGCGAGTTTCTTGCCGCGATAGCTGTCGAGCAGTGCGAATCGCCGACGAAGACGGCGCTTATCGAGCAGTGCGAAATGCATAAGCACCATAAGGCCATCGACAAAGAAAAAATACTCGATTATGAGAAGCCACGTCGGGTAGCTTTGGTTTGCTCCGGTGGGGTGAAAGACGGCAAAGTGACTTCCGGCAAAGAACACAAGCAGCGAGAAGCAGACGAGCGTATTCCAAATGCGGCCCAGAGACTCCGGAACGCGAGAGAGCAGGCCGCATGCAGCGGAGGCGGCAGGGCCAGGAGGCCCTGCGGGGTTCTGGAGCCCTTGGGGCGTCAACACCGTCTCCGAGGCCGGAGTTCGGACAGGCGGCGCAGGAGGCCGCACGGGGCGACTCAGATCGTATGCCGCGCGCGTCGCCCGTCCCAACGCTTCCGCACTCGCAAAACGCTTGGCCGGGTCGAGCGCCATCGACATGCAGACGGCATCGGCAAGTGGAGTGGGAATGCCGCGCGCCTCGCATTGCTCGCGCATGTCGAGCCCTGGCTTAGGGTCGACTCCCGTCAAGCAGAAGAACAACAGGGCGCCAAGTGCGTAGACGTCGCTTCGCACGCTCGTCTGCCCAAACCCATACTGCTCGGGCGGCGCATAGGGTCGCGTGCCAAACTTGACGGTGTCGGCATCGGCGCCATCGTGCCATACGCGCGCGATCCCCAGGTCGATAATCACCAGCGATGAAAACGTCAGGCCGTCATCAGGCGTATAGTTGGCACCTGTCACGATGATATTCGACGGCTTGAGGTCACGATGGATCACCGGCGCCGACGTCTCCCCCGCCATTGCAAAACCGGCATGGAGCTCGCCCACGGCGTCGCAAAGGACAGGATACAATTCACGCGCATAATCGGGGGTGGCTCCCAGACGGTCCACCAGCGCCCCGAGCGTCTCCCCTTCGATGTATTCCATAACCACGTTGAGCTCGTCGCCCACACGACGACAATCGACGATTCTGGGCAGGTGCTCAAAACGCCTGCCTGCCCGCTGAACGGCAAACAGACGCTCGTATGCCCCGCCGATTTGAGCCGAAGCATCGATGCGTTTACGGACAAAGGGGCCGAGCGAGCCACCGCCGGTTCCTTCAAAGTACACGAGCTCGGTTGTTTCAACGGTCGAGCGCTTAAGTACACGCTCCACGCGATAGCTGTCGTCGCAATCGAGCGACGCCAGGTGCTCGGCAAGCGCTGCGGTCAGCTCGTCATCGGAATATGTTGGGGTCTGAGTATCCATAGCCTCCATCATAGCGCAGGGCGCAGACACCCCATGGCATCCGCGCCCCGTTCGTTTGCATCGTTGCTCGGCAGCTCCGCCGGCTCAGATATCAGCCGCTAACTCACCGTCTCCTCGCCAAAGCGATACAGCTCCTCGTTGACCTTTTGGAGGCTGCACCCGCGATCGATGCAAAAGATGATAATCGCATCGCGGCGGTCCTTGCAGTTAAGGACGCTTACCCCGGCAGCCGTCAGCGCACGGTTAGTCTCTTTGAGCGTCAGCGCCATCGCAAAGGCAATCTGCAGCACCTTATTGCGGCTCGGATGCCGCGCACCGGTAAAAATCTGATAGCCAAAGGTCTCATTGAGATCGGCCATACGAACCACGCGCGAGCGCTCCAAGCCCTTTTCCTGCAGTAGCTGCTTCAGGTAGTTCGAAAGCGACGGGGCGGCAAAGTCGTGTTCTTTGATATAGCCATCGATGTTTGGCGCGTCGAGAAGCTCATTGAGCAACTCGTCAGTCAGCTTTTTATCGAGCATACGACCTCACCTCCCCCTGTGCATGCAACATGCTAGAAACCGCTCACATCCGAGCGCTCCCAACTGACGACCTGATCGGGAGACACCGTACCCAGCGCCTCGAACTTCCAGGAGCCGCCTGCCTTCAGATGATTGGTATTTGCAAGAGCCGTTCCAACCTGGTTGCCATCAGCATCATACAGAACATATTCAATCTGAATGTAGCTCTTTTCCTTGTCCGTGTTATTGGTCAGCGTGCCCGTGATCTTATAGGCAAACTGATTGGAGGTGTCTTCAGCCTCGTCAGCAATGGTATACGGTTCTTGCGGTTCTTTTTGCTCCTCAGCCTGCTGTGTCGCCTCGGCAGGTTTTGCCGAATCGCTCGCAGACGAATCGGTTGAATTGCCACCCATAGAGCCCACGGCACCGACGATAACCAGCACCACGATGACGCCTAGGACAATCTTGCCGATCGGCTTCTTTCCCTCTTTTGCCATTATTCATCCTTCCTACGATCCGGCTACCGCGCCGGCACACAGCACATCGTAGAAAGGATTGAACTTGAATTCATTAGCTGAGAGCTAAGGCTGCAGTAAACGGCCAATGCAGTTATCCAAACGCCGAGCAAACGCACTTTGCGCAACCGTCTGCTGGCAGCGCGTCAACCCACCGTTACGGATTCCCCAGTAAAGGCGCTGATCATCAACAGGACAAAGAACACCAGGTAGCTGGCACTCAGCGGGTACGCAATAATCAGGAAGACGACCCAGCCGACATTGGTTTTACCGTCGGCATGGCGTTGCTCGCGATTGCGGCAGAGCCAAATCGTCACGCCAATGGCCACAATCAACAGCACAAGTGCTGCCGCAGCCAGCCCAGCAAGCACAAACATCACGCCAATGCTCACAGCAATAACCGGGAGCAGCAGCAAACCGCACCCGCATCCACCCGGACTATATACGGCAGGCTGTCGGCGTCGCCTCATCGTCACGCCACCCCCATCATCTCTGAGCACTACAGCGCAATGGCCTGCTGAACAGGAACGATCTTATCGAGTTCCGGTTCGATCCGCCTTTTCTCGGCCTCAAGGTCAAACGCCACCTGAGCGCGCAGCCAATAACCATCCGTCAGGCCAAAATAACGGCAAAGACGGAGGTCGGTGTCGGCCGTCACGCGACGTTTTCCCAAGACAATCTGCCCGATACGCTGAGCCGGAATCCCGGTCTCTTTCGCAAGGCGATATTGAGAAATGCCCATGGGAACAAGAAACTCCTCTTTGAGAAGCTCACCAGGAGTCACTGGCGACAGCAAATCGGACGAGGTCTCATCACTTGTGATAATCGACGATTTCGACATTCCAAGCCATCTCCTGTCTCCACTCAAAACAGACCCGATAGCGCTCGTTAACACGGATGCTATATTGACCGGCACGATCGCCCTTCAAAGCTTCCAGGCGATTGCCCGGCGGAACGCGAAGATCATCAAGCGAAGCACAAACCTGCAGTTGGCGAATCTTCCTCAACGCAACACGCTCAAAGGGCACGAACCTCCTGACCCGCACACCCATGGCAAAGCGTTCGGTATCCTCATCTTCATACGATGCAATCATCGTATCGCCTTACGTTAGTAACGTCAAACGTTTCTATAGACTTACATCTCTATCATATCGTACGTTTGTTCGTGTTTTCTAGAACAAATAGTCCTTCACACCTTAGTCAAGCAAAAGCAATCGTTTGTAGACATCGAGGCCCTTGAGTAGAATTTCCTCGTCAAAGAGCATGCTATCGGTATGCAGAGCGCTTGTGGCATAGGCGGGGCAGCCATCCGAATCACTCGGGTTGTCTTGGTCCTCTGGCATACCCGTGCCCAGCAGGAAAAACACGCCCGGCAGATGGCGCTGATAGAACGCGAAATCCTCGGCGATTAGCAGCGGCTCGTCCACGAGCTGCAATTCGGGCAGAGCGGGCGCGATTCGGGCAAACAACTCAGGGTCGTTATCGACCGGTGGATAGCCCTCGGCAAAGTCAAGATCATACGTGCAGCCCGTTGCGGTGCACGCCTCGTCGAGCACACGGCGTACGCCTTCGCGCGCACGGTCGAACATGTCGTCCGTAAACACACGTAGGCTGCCGGCAACATGGGCCTCCCCCGCCACCGCGTTGCAGACGGCACCGGCCTGCAGCAGACCAAACTTACCGATACAGGGCTCGTCGGTGCCCAGCTCGTCCATCAGCTCGCGCTCGGCAACCAAAAACTTCGCTGCCGCCAACGCGGCATCGTGCGACTCCCCAACCGGCACACCATAGGTCTTAGCGATGTGGATGCTCGTACCGTGAATATGGATATGCGTCTCGCTCGAACGCGCCAGCAGCGGACCGGAACAACTCGCCAACGTGCCGGCAGGCAGATCGGGCCACACATGGAAGCCAAAAATGCGGTCGGCCCCATAGCGCTCGAACACACCACTCTCGCATACCGTCTTGGCACCACCGGTCGTTTCCTCGGCCGGCTGGAACACAAAGAGAACGTTGCGCCTAATGGCGCCCGGCTGTTCGCGAATCGTACGGTCGACATACGTCGCGGCGGCAAGCGCCATGGCCATATGTCCGTCATGTCCGCAAGCGTGCATCTTGCCGGGATGGGTCGAGGCAAAGGCCGCTCCCGTCGCCTCCGCGATGGGCAGCGCATCCATATCGGCGCGAATCGCCGTGGCATGCGCGGCATCAACGCCGGCGTCGAAGAAAGCACAGACGCAGTTGGGGCACGGATGGGTCACTTCGCAGGTGAGCGGTGCCAACACGCCCTCGATATAGGCAATGGTTTGCGGAAGATCGAAATCGAGCTCCGGAATGCGATGGAGATCGCGGCGATAGCGACGGAGTTCTTGGAGCTCGGTCATAGAGGATCCCTTCGTGAGGCACATCTGTTGCAACTTATTGTGATACAGGATTGTGGCGCACATGTTTCCAGCATATCCCTGCATTTTTTAAACGTTATATACGAATACTCTTGTTTGGTAAAGTGCAACGTGGTAGGGTCGTTACCACTTGATAGAGGCGCGGGCACGAAGAGCCGCGGGCGAGCCGGCAGGCTTTGACCCCGTGGGGAGGCGAAACCCGCCGAACTGGGTTTTTCGGGCACGAACAACCTGGTGGGCCTGCGGGAAACACCCGCAGGACTGTCTGCAGCAATGCGGGAGCGCTATCCGGACATTGGGTCCACGCTATGCGGATTCGATGCGCAGGTAGCGCCGTCTGGATAGCGAGGTTTACGGGATATGGCATTGACCCCCAACGAGGCATATGCGGCCAAGCAGCCGTTTGTGGACAAGGAGACGCTCGAGCATATCGTCGAGCAGTTTCCCACGCCGTTTCATCTATACGACGAGGCGGGCATCCGCCGTAACATGCAAGAGGTGCGCGACGCCTTTGCATGGAACCCGGGCTTTAAGGAATACTTTGCCGTCAAGGCCAATCCCAACCCGGCGCTCATCTCCATTCTCAACGAATACGGCTGCGGCTGCGATTGCTCGAGCTATACCGAGCTCATGATTGCCCGCTCGCTGGGTATCACCGGCCACGACATCATGTTCTCGTCCAACGACACGCCGGCGGCGGACTTTGAGCTCGCCGACAAGCTGGGTGCCATCGTCAACTTTGACGATATCAGCCATATCGAGTTCTTTGAGCGCGTCGCGGGTCCCATCCCCAAGACGGTAAGCTGCCGTTTTAACCCGGGCGGCCTGTTCCAGCTCTCCAACGGCATCATGGACAACCCCGGCGACTCCAAGTACGGCATGACCACCGAGCAGCTCTTTGAGGCTTTTCGCATGCTCAAGGCCAAGGGTGCCGAGAATTTTGGCATCCATGCCTTCCTTGCCAGTAACACCGTCACTAACGACTACTACCCCAAGCTTGCGCGCATCCTCTTTGAGCTTGCCGTGCGCCTGGAGCGCGAGACCGGCGCACATGTCGCCTTTATCAATCTGTCCGGCGGTGTGGGTATCCCTTACCTGCCCGAGCAGCAGGCTAACGACATCCACGCCATCGGCGAGGGCGTACACGCAGCCTACGACGAGATTCTGGTCCCCGCCGGCATGGGCGATGTGGCAATCTGCACCGAGATGGGTCG
Organism: Collinsella aerofaciens; assembly: GCA_030826265.1. Classification (GTDB taxonomy): domain Bacteria; phylum Actinomycetota; class Coriobacteriia; order Coriobacteriales; family Coriobacteriaceae; genus Collinsella; species Collinsella aerofaciens_AY. Next base: position 73,189 of record JAPJOH010000002.1, on the reverse strand, counting down.
CTTTATGATGGGTCCCTACGGATGCCTGGTCACCAAGGCTATCCACGAGAAGCAGATTTACAAGGACTATATCGGCGTGGACGCAAGCGCCGTCGACCTCATTCGTCCCGCTATGTATGGTGTCTACCACCACATTACGGTGATGGGACAGCCGGGTGGCCCTGACAAGACCGCAGCACCGGTCACGAACACGTATGACATCACGGGCAACTTGTGCGAGAACAACGATAAGTTCGCTATCGACCGCGAGCTGCCGCAGATCGACATGGGTGATGTACTCGTGATCCACGATACCGGCGCGCATGGCTACTCCATGGGCTACAACTACAACGGCCGTCTGCGCTCCGCCGAGGTATTGCTGCGCCCCGACGGCTCGGCAGACCTCATTCGTCGCGCCGAGCGCCCGGGCGACTACTTTGCCACGCTCGACGTGCTGCCGTGCGGCCGCGAGCTGCTGGCAAAGTCGCGCGCCGAAAGCGCCCGTCGCCGCGCCCAGGACGAACGCCTGGCCGTCGCCGCCCAATGGAACAAACGCATCCAGATCGCGGAAGCGAAGGAGAATAACATGGATATCCGCAACCTCGAGGGTTCGATCGTCGCCCTCGTCACGCCGTTTAAAAAGGACGGCAGCGTCGACTTTGACGCGCTCGAGCGCCTTATCGATTTCCACCTGCAAAATGGCACCGACGCCATCCTCACCCTGGGCACCACCGGCGAGAGCGCCACGATGACCGATGACGAGGACAACTCCGTCGTCGCCGCCGTGGTCAAGCAGGTTGCAGGACGCGTCCCCGTCATTGCAGGCTCGGGCTCCAACTCCACGCAGACCATGCTCACCAAGTCGCTCACCTACCAGGGCTTGGGAGCCGACGGCCTGCTGCTTATTACCCCCTACTACAACAAGTCCAACGAAGAGGGTATCTACCGGCACTTTAAGACCGTTGCCGATGCCGTGGACATCCCCTGCATCCTGTACAACATCCCTGGTCGCTGCGGCTGCGGCATCAGCGAGCGCAACGTGGAACGCCTGGCCGCACACCCCAACATCATGGGCATCAAGGAAGCCTCGGGCAACGTCGCCTTCGCCGCCAAGATCGCGCACCTGCTGTCCGACGACTTTCGCATGTACTCGGGCGAGGACGCGCTCACCGTGCCGCTCATGAGCCTGGGCGCCTCGGGCACCATCAGCGTTTGGGCCGACGTGCAGCCGCAGCTCGTACACGACATGTGCCGTGCCTATCTGGACGGTGACGTAGCGCGTGCCCGCGATATCCAGATTGCCGGCCAGCCGCTCATCAACGCCCTCTTTAGCGAGGTCAACCCCATCCCCGTCAAGGAGGCGCTCGCCCAGATGGGTATGATCGAGGCAAACTACCGCATGCCGCTGTGCCCCATGGCCGACGATACGCGCACCGCACTCACCGATGCCCTGAAGGGAGCTGGTCTGGTTGATTAAGACCGTCATTATGGGAACGGGCCGTATGGGCTCGCTCATCCGCACGACCGCCGAGGGTATCGCCGATGCCTCCGGCCAGCCCGCATTCGATATCGTGGCGCAGATTGGCTTTGATTTGGGCGAGCTCGAGAGCGCGCCTGCCGCTGACGTGATCATCGACTTCTCCAACGTCGCGACGTTCGATGCCGTCGTCGCCTATGTCGAGCGCACGGGGGCTGCCCTGGTCTCGGGCACCACGGGATACACGCCCGAGCAGATGGACCGCTTGCGTGAGCTGGGCCAGAACGCCCGCGTCATGCATTCGGGCAACTACTCTATCGGCATCGCTGCCCTACGCCATCTGGTTGCCCAGGCCACGCGCGAACTGCCCGGCTTTGACTGCGAGATTGTCGAGACGCACCACAACCAAAAGGTCGACGCTCCCAGCGGCACCGCTAAGCTGCTACTCGACGCTGTAGTCGAGGCTGAGCCCGAGGCAGGTTACCACCCTGTCTACTGTCGCGAGGGCATGTGCGGCGCTCGCGATCCCAAGGAAATCGGCATGCACTCGCTGCGCGGCGGCACCGTCGCCGGCGTGCACGAGGTGAGCTTCTTTGGCCAGGACGAGGAAGTCACGCTCACGCATCGCGCCACGAGCCGTCAGATCTTCGTCAACGGCGCTCTGACAGCCGCGCAGAAGCTCGTCACCCGCGAGCACGGTTTCTATACGTTCGACCAGGTCATGTTCGCCTAACCAGTTATCTACCGTACCCACGCAAAGGAGAAACAGCATATGAGTAACGCAGCCGAGATGGATGCCCAGGAGATTATCAATTACATCGCTACCGCGCCCAAGAAAACGCCCGTCAAACTGTACGTGCGCGAAAAGCCGGGCATGAAGGTCCAGTGGGGCGATGCGCACGTCTACGGCGGCCGTCGTGGCAAGACCGTCTTTGGCGACTGGGATGAGCTCAAGGCCATCCTCGATGCCAATGCCGACTCCATCGACTACTACGACGTCGAGAATGACTGCCGCAACTCCGCCGTCCCTATGCTCGACCTTAAGGGCATCAATGCCCGCATCGAGCCGGGCGCGATCATCCGCGACCGCGTCGAGATCGGCGACCGTGCCGTCATCATGATGGGTGCCATCATCAATATCGGCTCCGTCATCGGTGAGGGCTCCATGATCGACATGGGCGCCGTGCTGGGCGGCCGCGCCACCGTGGGTAAGAACTGCCACATCGGCGCCGGTACCGTGCTGGCAGGCGTCGTGGAGCCCGCCAGCGCCACGCCCGTCATCATCGAAGACGATGTCATGATCGGCGCCAACGCCGTGGTCCTGGAGGGCGTGCACGTAGGCAAGGGCGCCGTCGTTGCCGCCGGCGCCGTATGCGTCGAGGACGTCCCCGCCGGTGCCGTCGTGGCCGGTGTCCCCGCCCGCGTCATCAAGATGCGCGACGAGAAGACCGACAGCAAGACCGGTCTCGAGGAAGGCCTGCGCCAGCTGTAGGGTTACGCGGTTTTGACAAACCGCGTAACGGCTCGACGCTCCAAACGACCCAGAGCGGCAACCTGACGTTCAATCGTCGGGCATGACCAGAAGGTCAATGCCCTCCTCTTTCACGTCACCTTGCTCGCTCTGGGGCGTTTTCGCTGACTTATGCTCAACCTACGGCGCAATTCAATCCCAAGCAAAAAAGGCCGAAGCCCTCATCCGAGGCTTCGACCTTTGTTTTTCTGCAGCGTCCAAGCGCAGTTTATCGATTCTCGATGCTGCCGATGTTTTTGAGCTCGATGGAGATGAGGCCGTTGGGTTCGTTGACGAACTCGATGTACTCGGAGTTCGATCCCATCTCGGCCGGAAAGCTGATCTCGATGCCCGTGTCGGTACGAATCTTGTGGTTGCGCACGGCCGCACGCTCGACCTGCTTGCGCTCCACGGGCACACGCTCGGGCACCTTCTCTTCGGTCAGCGCCGCACGTACGCTCTCCTTGATGACCGGCTCGTCCTCAAAGACCTCATCGACGATATCCCAGGGCGGCAGTTCCTCGTCATCCTCAACCTTCTCGGCAACGGCAGCCTTAACCTTAGCGAGCGCTACGGCCGTATTGGCACCGTGCTCCTCGGCGACTTCCTCGACCACGCGCGTCACGGTGTCGATGACCTCCTTGCCCGACACGCCCGTATCGCACTGCAGCAGACCGTCGGGAATGAGCATACGGTCTTCGCCGGCAATCTTGCGCTTCTTATCCACATAGCCGATCTCCATGGTGCTTGCACGCACGATGGCATAGCTCGGCACCTTTTGCGAGGGGTTCGGCAGAATGGCGAAATGGCGCGCGATGTCGTTACGCACCTCCCCCTCCTCGCGGCCCACTTCGTGCATAAAAGCCTGCTTGGAGCCCAGCAGCATCACGGCAAACCAGCGGGCATCCTCATCGTCGTCAAAATCGGCCACGAGCACGTCGGTGGACTCGGCTTTCTCGGCTTTGGTGAGCTCGGAGGAGATAAACTCCGCAATCTGCTGCGACAGGTCCACGAACTCGCGCTCGCCAAAGAAATAGCCCTTGAGCTCGCCGCCAAACGCAGAGTTCTCGGCAAACGTGGCGCGTTTATTGTCGGCCGAGGTACGTGCGCGGCGCAGATGCGTGGTCACGAAGTTGCGTACGGTACGACTCTCGATATCGAGCTCGCGCTGGCTCATAACGTTGACGGCAGAGTCAAAGTCCAGGATATGCAGAATCGCGTGATTGATTTTCATATACGGCATTCCGTTCTAGATCGATTTCGGCACGAACCAGTATAGCGGTCGAGCCCTCCCCGAGCGCATCGAAGATTGGTGCATCGGGGACAGGTTGCCTTGCACCAATGGCTAGCGCAGGAGCTCGGACTGCCAAGCCTCGAGCTGTTCTGCCAAGCTCTTGCCGGCAGCGGGCATGTCGATCTGGGGACGTTTGGGCAGAAGCGCACACTTAAGAATCGCAACGATAGTCTGCGAGACAAAGCGTCGCGTATCCTCGTCAAAGCCTTGCGCAGCCTGGAGCATCACAGGCAGGCTCTCACGCAGATTCCCAGCGATATCCGCAAACCGCTCAGCACCCGTAGCCTCAAACACGGAGAACAACGCATCTACAAAACGCTCGCGCTCGCTAGGTGACACTGCAAGCAGCATCTCGCGAATGGAGCCATCAACGTATCGAGCACCGGCGGACAGGCGCTCACAGTACACGAAGTCGCGACCATCAACCACCCAGCTAAAGGGATTGTGCTGCAGCAGGCTGAACTCGGTGCTCTCAACGATGGCATAGTCCTCCTGCGTCTCGAACATCATGCCAAAGATCGACGACCGAGGTAGCGTCTTATCGATTCGACCGGAAAGATCGGCAAAGGCGGTGCCGTTCAGAAACTCCTCGACGAAGCCCGGACCATCATGGGAATACGCCCGTTCGATTCGCTCACGGGCGACATCGGAGCACATCGCCGCACCGTACACCGCAAGGTTTCCACCCTTGGAATGACCTCCGCACAAAAGCGGCCCGCCAATCGCATCCGCTGCCTCGTCCACATAACGCGCCGCGGATTCCTGGGCCGGCACAGGACACCGGAACGCCATGTTAAAGTCCTCTTTCCAGCCCACAATCGTACTGTCGGTCCCGCGGAAGGAAAGATAACTAAACCCCGCCGGAAACCGGAACGCCATGGCTGCAAACTGCTCTGTCGCCACCACATCGCTCACGGCACGATAGCCGCAAACGTGCACGCCACGGTAACGAGGGCTTGCTGCCACGGCCTCCAACAAGGCCCTGCTCCCCTCTGGGTCCCACAAGTCGCCAATCATGTCCCGGTAGCACTCGGCACGTAGCAGCTCGCGTACGTCTAGGCCCTGCCAGTTCGTCAGCTCCGCCATATCACCCGGCAAACGCAAATAGGACAACCACGCAAAGACCAGGCTATCCACCGCGCAGAACGGCCGTTCCTCAAACGGGTCAAACGCCGTCTGGGCATAGGTCAAAAAATTAGGCGAATCCGACATGGCCCTCCCATCAACTATGGTGCATTGGGGTCAGGTTACTTTGCACCAAAAAGGCGCCCGGGCCGTGTGGGCTCGGACGCCTTCATTGTAGCTTTTCGCTCTAGCGAGCTTGATTTAGCAGGAAAAGTCGACGCTGTCGATGATGTCCTTGAGGGCCTTGGCGGAGGCGGTGAGCTCATGCTGCTCGTCATCGTTCAGCGGCACGGGGACGCGGCAGACAACGCCGTCGCGGCCAACGACGGTCGGCATGGAGATGGCAAGATCGGACAGGCCGTACTCGCCCACCATGAGCGAGGAGACAGGCAGAACGGTCTGCTCATCGCGCATGACGGCAGTGCAGATGCGCTTGACGGCCATGGCGACGCCGTAGTAGGTGGCGTGCTTCTTCTCGATGATGGTGTAGGCGGAGTTCTTGACGTCCTCGGCGATGCGCTTCTCGGCAGCCTCATGCTCCAGATGGCCGTGAAGCTCGCAGAAAGTGTTCAGCGGAACGCCGGCAACCTGAGCGCTGGACCAAGCGACAAACTCGGAGTCGCCGTGCTCACCCATGACATAGGCCTGGACATCGCGCGGGTCAACCTCGACGTGGGCGCCGAGCATCTGCTGCAGACGGCCGGTGTCGAGCACGGTGCCGGAACCGATGACATGGCCCTCGGGCAGGCCAGACATCTTGATGGCGGCGTAGGTCAGAACATCGACCGGGTTGGAGACGATGAGCAGAATGCCGTCGAAGCCGGACTTCTTAATCTCGGGGATAATGGACTTAAAGATGCTGACGTTCTTGTTGACCAGGTCCAGGCGGGTCTCACCGGGCTTCTGGGCAGCGCCAGCGGTGACGACGATCATGGCGGCGTCGGCGACATCGGAATAATCGCCGGCGTAGATCTTCATCGGCTCGGCAAACGTCATGCCGTGCGCGATATCCAGGGCCTCACCCTCGGCGCGGTTCTTGTCAACGTCGATGAGGACCATCTCGGAGAACAGACCACTCTGCATCAGCGCGAACGCCGAAGACGAACCAACGAAACCGCAGCCGACAATAGCGACCTTCTTCTCGTTAACCATTAGAAACTCCCATCTCTCTCCACAAGCAAGCCGCCCGGGAACGACCCGAGCGGCTTGCCGTAATCCCAATACATCCAATCGGGACTTTGATTATGCTCCTATTCGCAGCCAAAAATCGACCGTTTACCGAAATTGTTTGCAGAAATCGTAAAATAACTGCACGAAATCGGTTTCGAGCTATTGACGAGCCGAAATACCTTTCTAATACAGGCCCGCCTCGCGAATGGCTTCGACAGCCAAAGCAATCTGGTCGGGCGGCAAGACCAGCGCCATGCGCACGTGCCCCTCGCCCGAAGGACCAAAGCTCGCGCCCGGCGTCACCACAACGCCGGCCTTCTCCATGAGCTCCTCGCAAAACGCCATGGAATCGGTGCGACCACCGGGAAGCTTGGCCCACACAAACATAGAGCCATGCGCGTTGGGACGCTCCCAGCCCAGGCCCTCAAGACCGTCGCACAGGGCATCGCGGCGCTCCTGGTACTTCAGACGCTGCGCCTCGACCTCATCGCGCGGACCGTTCAGGCAGGCGATAGCAGCCTTCTGGATCGGGAAGAACATGCCAAAGTCGATCTGGCCGCGCAGCTTGGCAAAGGCAGAGACCACGTCCTCGCGGCCGACCAAAAAGCCGATACGCGCACCGGTGACGTTGAACGACTTGGAGAGCGAGAAGAACTCCACACCCACCTCGAGCGCACCGGGATACTGCAAGAAGCTGCCGCCCGGCTCGCCGTCGAACACGATGTCGGAGTACGCGTTGTCATGGACGATGAGCAGGTCGTGCTCGCGGGCGAAAGCGATGATCTCCTCGTAGACCTCGGGCGTGCCCACCGAGCCGACCGGGTTTGCGGGCAGCGACACGATCATATACTTGGCACGATCGGCCACCTCGGGATCGATACCCGCCACATAGGGCAGGTAATTATGCTCGGCGACCAACGGATAGTACTCGAGTTTGGCATCGGCGATCTTGGCGCCCGCCTCAAAGACCGGGTAGCACGGATCGGGAACCAAAATGGTGTCACCCGGATCGAGCAGGGCCAGGCCCAAATGGCCCACGCCCTCCTGCGTGCCGTTGCACGACTGCACCATAGACGGCGTAATGCCGGAGACACCAAAGCGACGCTCATAGTAATCGCACACGGCTTGCTTGAGTTCGGGCAGGTCGCGCAGGGCATACTTCCACATCTCGGGATCTTGGGCGGCCTGGGTCAGCGCCTCGACCACGTGGTCGTACGGTTTAAAGTCGGGCGTGCCCACGCTCATGTTGTAAATAGTCTTGCCCTGGGCCTTCAATGCAAGAAGCTTGTTGTTGAGCGAGGCGAAAACCTCCGCGCCAAAGCGGTCGAGACGCTGCGATACCTGCATGGTGCCACCTTTCGATATGAAAAACGCGGCGCTCCGACAAGAGCGCCGCGCGATACGGGCCATCAGATTGCAAAAGTGTAACGCTTGCAACCCCCGTATTGGTTCAATTTAGCCAACCTTAGTCAACCGGATTGAGCGCATCGATCTGCGCAAGCCACAGACGCGAGCTGGCGTCACTCGGCATACGCCAATCGCCGCGCGGGCTGAGCGTCACCGAGCCCACCTTGGGACCATCGGGCAGGCAGCTGCGCTTAAACTGCTGGGCAAAGAAGCGACGGTAGAACGTACGTAGCCACGTGTGGACCGTCTTAGCGTCGTAGACGCCCTCGAAGCTCTTGAGCGCCATGCGGTAGATCTTGCCCGGCTCAAAGCCAAAACGCAGCAGGTAGTAGAGGAAGTAGTCGTGCAGCTCGTACGGGCCCACCAAATCCTCGGTCTTCTGTGCAATCTCGCCGTCGCCCGTGGGCGGCAGAAGCTCGGGGGACACCGGCGTATCGAGGATATCGAGCAAGACCTCGGCAATGCGCCCGCCAAAGACATCGGCGGCATAGCGCACCAGATGGCGCACAAGCGTCTTGGGCACGCTCGCGTTGACGGCGTACATGCTCATGTGGTCGCCGTTATAGGTAGCCCAGCCGAGCGCCAGCTCCGACAGGTCGCCCGTGCCAATGACAAAACCGCCAGCCTGGTTGGCCAGATCCATCAGAATCTGCGTACGCTCACGCGCCTGGCTGTTCTCGTAGGTCACGTCCTGCACGGCCGGATCATGCTCAATGTCCTTGAAGTGCTGCTTCACAGCCGCGTGGATCGAAACCTCGCGGAAGCTCACACCCAGGTCGCGAGCGAGCGACTCGGCATTCGACTTGGTGCGATGCGTCGTGCCGAAGCCGGGCATGGACACGGCTGTGATACCAGTGCGCGGAAGCCCCAGTGCATCGAAGGCACGCACGGTCACAAGCAGCGCTAGCGTGGAGTCCAAGCCGCCGGAAAGGCCGATAACCGCAGCCTTGGTACCCGTGTGGGCAAGGCGGGTCTTGAGGCCCGCAGTCTGCAGATCGAGGATCGTCTCGCAGCGCTCGGCCAAGTCGCCGTGGTCGGCTGGCACAAAGGGCGCGCGGGGGAAGACACGGTCGATGTCGCAGGCATCGCGCAGGACAGGCTCTTCGGCCAGCACGCCCTCAAACGAAAACTCAACGGTCGTGGCCTCCGGTGCATCGTCCGCGCGCGTCCACGTCGTCGAGCGACGGCGCTCGGCAACCAGACGGTCAAGATCGACATCGGCGACGGCCATATCGCAGGTAAGCAGTTTGGTCGCGGCGAGCTTCGAACCGTTTTCGTAGACGAGGTTCTCGCCTGCAAAGACCATGTCGGTCGTGGACTCGCCCTCGCTCGCGTCCGCATAGGCATAGGCGCAGTACAGGCGTGCGCTCTGGTTAGAGATGAGGCTGCGGCGATAGTCTGCCTTACCGATGATTTCGTCCGAAGCCGACGGGTTGAGAATCACCGTCGCACCGGCAAGCGCCATCTCGGTCGAAGGGGGCGCCGGCACCCACAGGTCCTCACAGACCTCAACGCCAAGCACCATGTCCTCGGCACCCTCGTCACAGCAACGGTATATAAGCCCCGAACCGAGCGGCACCGGCCCCTGTCCGGCAAATTCAATCCACATGGGATCAGTGGGTGCCGGAGCAAACCAGCGGCGCTCATAGAACTCGCCGTAATTGGGCAGATACTTTTTGGCCGTCAGACCCAACAGCTCGCCCGCGCAGCACACGGCGGCGCAGTTGTAGATGTCCTCAGCCACCGCAACGGGAAGGCCGACCGTAAAGACGATCGGCAGTTCGCGGGTCTCATCGAGAATGCACACAAGCGCCGCCTCGCAGGCGTGCAGCAGCGTGCGGTTATGGAACAGGTCCGCCGCAGTATATCCGGTCAGATTAAGCTCGGGCAGCACCAGTGCACGAACGCCGCGCTCGGCAGCCTCGCGAACAGCCGCCAACGCAACCTCGGCATTACCCTCGACATCGGCCACGCGAATCCGCGGCGAGGCCGCCGCCACACGCAAAAAGCCATCGTTCTTATTAGCCGAAACGCAGCATTGCCTAGTTGATCTGGACACTGGAGGCCCCTTCTACCCTGAGATTCAGTCTAACGGACGTTCACATATCTCTAACTAGCCAAAGCAACCTCCCAGTTTACTGAGAGGCCAACCTGTGCTAGGAGCATGTATTCAATAATATCTTTAATTAAAAAAGGAGAAATCGATAATCGACTTCTCCTTTAAGCGAGGCGAGTAAATTCCGAAACTAATGGCAGAATTTATCCATGTAGTCCTCAAAGTCGAACACTTCTACCACGACGCCCTCTTCCTGAAACTCTTTCAGTTGCTCCAAGAGATCTTTGTTAATAACGTCCATGCAGAAACCTCCTCTATCTAATCAACTGTAGTATATCTGCTTTCATGCAATTATCAACCAACTTGTTTAATTGCTCCTCGTTTGCCGATAGTCCCTCTTTTTTCAAAATGTCGCGCACCTCGTTCTTAGTAATCGGCTTTTCAAACAACGAAAGCAAAGCGAACGAAAAATCATTAACCGCACACATTCTATGGGTGGCACAACTCAGCAGTACTCTTAACCCCTCTTTTGAGCGTCCGACTTCTTTCACAAACGAACTTTTAACCAATTGAAAACCATTATCGTGCATTACATAATCGGCATCGATATTTGTATTCAGCAATCCATAATGCAACAGTTCTTCTATCGTCCTTGTCAGCTCGAGGTCGCCCTGATCAAGGATAAGAGAAATGCTACAATCGGCCTCCAATAAACGGGCCAACTTAAGGTATACCAACTGGGAAACAGCATAGACATGATGGTATTCAGAATTATAGAAGTAGGCAAATGGCTCAACGAGCACGACAGAGGTCTTGGAATCCAGCCAGATTCGATCAGCTGGATTTAGACTAGTTAGCCGTCGCTTTACTTTGGTCAAATGTCCCTTATACCTGACAGCGTGAATAGAATCTAGGATCCAGGTCACCTCTGAAATATGAAGCCGCTGGGGCAAGTCAATTGTGTCGCTACCGTTTATGACCTCTTGCATATAAAAATCAATATGATGCTCATCAGATAAGGATTTTGCTTCATTTAAAGTTAAACCAGTGCCTGAAACATAATCCACTTCGAGGCGCAAATCCTCATATTGGGACTTCGGCATTACAGAGACACCATACTTATCGGGATGATTCCAAACATCCGACCCCATAACGAGACCAAAATTCGTAAATCCTCTCGTGGAATATGGAACACCACATACCTGTTTTGAATAATTCAAAACATTCTCTGTATAAGCTAAGGTGTTCAGAGCCTCTTCTTTAGTTTCGGTCGGAAAGCCAATCATAAAGAATAGATGAACAGGAATACCCGCATTGAGACAATCATGGATATTGCGATCAATCCAATCAACTCTCGTGTTCTTCTTCATTAGATCAAGAACTCTTTGGTTGTATGACTCGAGGCCAAACTGAATCTGCCTACATCCACTTTGGTATATCTTGTTGAAAACGTCTGTACTTAGGGTTGGAGAGAACCTCGTTTCTCCATGCCAGAAAAACGTTTTTCCCGATGCGTTTATTTCATCCGCGAGTTGCTCCATTCTTTTGCCTTCGAATGTTTCATCCACAAAAGAGAAAACTCTCGTGCCGTATTTTTCATTTAACCGACACATTATTTCAAATACTCTCGATATAGGCATCTTTCGGTAACAACCACCGGTAGCACCGGGAATGGTGCAGAAGGCACAATGATTAAAACACTGCCTAGAGGAATAAACCGGCAATATTAACTCAGGCATGAAGTATTTAGAAAGGGCGAAGCCATCGAAATCGGGAACCGTATCGTTGATAAATGTTTGCTCAATCCGATGGTTTTTATATATCTTCCCACCTTTAGCATGGCAAAGGTTTGGAACACAGTCGAGATTGTCATCACCAGAGTCAAGAGCCTCAAGAAGACGTGCAAGCGGCTCTTCGCCGTCATACATCATTATCGAATCAATGTATTCAAAAAAGGGATGCCATTCTTTCATGCAGTCATCTGCTAAACGAGTAATGTAATTGCCGCCCAATGAGACGTGTTTAACAGATGGACATTCTTCTTTAATCAGTTTCGCTAACGTAACTGCAGAAATCAATTGGAAACAGCCGCTCACCGAAATCCCAATAAACTCGATTTTTTCCCTCTGAATACGCTTAAGAAAGGCAGTTTCATAGAAGGAAATAAACGGATTATGCAAGGTATCCGCAAGCGATTTCATTATTTCTGGTGTCGAATAATAATCATAGGGCAGATCTATGGAGTTGAACGTGTATTTAACTCCATATGAGACGTGATTTATGATATAGAGTGCATTTCTAAAAATGTTTTCAGCATATTGTCTTTCTTTTAGATTAAAGTATTTCTTCGATCTGAAAATATCTTTTGCCTCGTCAACATTAAGTGCTGACTTTTGTATCAACTCGATTGTTAATTGAACATTCGAACTAAACGAATCCTTTGATTCCCGATACCTTTTACAGCACTCTTCGACATGTCTAAAAGATAGGAGGTCATCGTAAAATTCCACGTTTAAGTCAACGATGTCAACTTTATATTGTTCAACCTCTTGAAGATATGACTTCAAAACAGGCAAGGCAAGATACGGCCCCACTGGACTCCATCCTGGGGGAAATACTAAAAGCGTTTTAGGCATATCAACGTCACATCTTTCGCAAATAATTCAATTGAAACACAACTACCATCATAATTGAAAATACACCAAGTCCTGTAACGAGAATTGAGAACATCGCGATGCTCGTGAACAGCGAAACAAGGAGTGTTGAAATAACAACAGCAACCGATTGCAAAGACTCCCTAATTGAAAACAGGCTTATCGATTCAGATTCGTCTCTCGCCAAATCCTGCAGCGATGTTATGAGAAGCACATCTTGAATGGCGTTTCCGGCACCGACGATAAAAAGGAAAATAAACGATATTCCAGACGCATAGCGATAGCCAAACGCCAGATACGCACCGAGCGCAAGATACGTCACAAAACAATATGATTTAATGCAATCGGAACCACTAATTAAACGACCATATATTGTATTTCCGAACAACAGTCCGATTGTAAGACTACTCTGAAGGAATCCGTATTGTATCGATGACGAGTCAAATTGCAATTGCGCAATAGCTGGCAAAAGAGAATTCAGAGAGCCGAATGCCACGCCACTAGAAATATCGATTAATAGGAAACCAATTGCCAAGTGCTTCGCGCTAAGATCACTAAATGCAGTCCTGTTTTTTTCATTTTTGCTTATCCCCTCTTTATCATTAACCTCGATAACCGACGGAACATCTCGCAGCAACCAGAACGACGCGGCAAAAGAAAGCGCGTCTAATGCAAGAACAGCCTCCGCCCCAAATTGAGCGACAACAAAACCGCCGGCAACTGGCCCCAGAACCATCATCAAATTCTGCAGAAACCCAAACGAATTATTAATTACGTCGCGATTGATACTATTCGTATTGGCTCTTAACAACGAGTAAAAGCAGGGCATTTCAACCGTTCGGCAAAGCGATACCGCGCACGTAATAGCAAACATACTCCATTTACTATCAACAAAAATATAGCAAACGAATAATCCCGCGCGAATTAAGTCTGTCAATCTCATGGCCTGCAGTGTCCCGATACCCATCTTCTGAGGCAGCTGCGCGAGCGCAACTGAAAACAGAGAGGGGGCAAATCTGCAGCAGACCATCAAAGCAGTTGCAGAAACATCGTGAGTTACCTCGTAAATCAGCATTGGCAAAGCAATATTCGCACACCAATTGCCTATTTCGCTTATCCCTCTAGCAATATATAGGACCCGAACCGGACGGCTAGCTCTCAATACCGTGAACATCACGATTAACCTCGTATTTCAGGCCTCGCTTATCCCTTAATAGGAATCCATAATCAACCAAGTACCGCCTCAACACGGCATAATCAGGATAGAGCTGTGACAGCACACGATTAACCTGAAGCTCCGTATAACTTGTATTTAATTCAAAGAAAGAGACGGCCCATAGCAGCATGATTCTTTTATAGCTTTCCTTTTTTGGAATTGAAACCAGCTCGCCATTCTTGAGAAATCGTTTTTTAAAGTCTATTAGCTCATCCATTCACATCCTCCATTTCATACGCATCTAATACTAAAAATGCATACGCTTTAGGTCATCGCATTCGGCTTCTATATTCGAACTAAACTCGAACTAATCTAAATGATTTGCTCAAACACTCTTCGAAAGCTCGTTTTTCACTTTGAGTAAAATGCCCTTCCCAGTCAGTCCACGAACAGGAAGGCAACTCACAACGAGCGGAGTCGAAGCCCTCTGCCGTCGGTCGTTCAAAATGCACGATAACCTTTTCGATATCCCCATCTGCTATCAGGTCAGAATGAACGACCTCGGTACCGTCTTCGAATGTCATATACGGGTACATCACGTAAACCACCTCGCAATCGTAAATCCAGTTTAGCATCAAGCTATTGCACCAAAGACAGCAAGCCCCCCTTGATGAGTTGATGGTATCTGTTAAATGTCACATACGATTCACATCTGGTGGGTACCCTGATGGCTACATGAAACGAAGCAGATTTACACCGGGAGGACCCCGTATGACAACCAAGTACACCGACGCGCCGCACACGCGCGTCATGACACCGGCCGCGCTCAACAACGGCGTGCACGAGAACCATTCCATCGGACAGACCATGGCCATCGCGCCCAAAAAGGGCCTGTTTGACGACATTTCCATTCCCCAGATCATCGCCGGCGCCGCAGCTGCCGCCACGAGCGTCGCACTTGCCTCCAAGATTGGTATCGCTGGTTCAGTAATTGGCGCCGCCGTGAGCTCGGTCATCACCGTTGTGTCATCGCAGGTCTACCGCCACTTTATCTCTGCCAGCGCCGAAGCCATCAAAGGTACGCACGCCGCCGTCGACTACCCCGCCGGCGCCTACGAGCCCGTTGAGTTTAATGCCGAGGAGCACCTGGGCGGCGCCGCGACTACGCAGGAGATGCGCCAGATTGCGGGGCGCGTGACCACGGCGCGCGTTGCTCCCGACAGCCTGCGCGCCAAGGCGGCGGCAGAGCGCAGTCAGACGCAAAAGAAGGTCATCGTCTTCTCGATCGCCATCGCCATCGTCGCGGTCATCGCCTGCGCCGGCGCCATCCTTATCACCACCGCCGGCGAGGGTCTGGGCGAGCGCCCCGAGCCAATCCTTTCGTCGCGCACGACGGAAAGCGATGCAAATGGCAACACCCAGTCGCAAGACCAGCAGGCACAGACGGACGGCACGCAAGACAGTTCCACCTCTACCGATTCGTCCTCGAATACCCAAAACCAATCGCAGGGCGCCGATTCTTCTGTGAACAACAGCGGCGCGCAATCCGGCACGACCGACTCAAGCCAAACGACTGACGGTTCGCAGCCGAACACGGGAGGCCAGACGAGCGACACCACGTCGGGAACGGGTACAGCAGACAGCAACAACAGCAATTCGAGTGGCACCACATCGGGCACGGCATCTGACAGTTCAAGCCAAGGCACGACATCGGACAACTAGGCGCTGCATCCCCAGATAGGCAACCTGTACAACGGGCGCGAATCGATAGCGGTTCGCGCCCGTTTGCCTTGGGCGACGAGATGGCAAGCCCCGCGCGATGGTAAGATGCTTTGGTGTGTAAAGAGGAGATTTGCCATGAGCAAGACAATAGTTACGCCCACGCTTTCGCTGGGCAACCACATCTATCTGTATCGCCTGCTGCGCGACGCGATTGGGTGCGGTAAGCAAACGTTTATGACGCAGGTCGAGGAGGCGCTCGCCGCCGGCGACATGGCCGCTTATGACCTGGGCTTCGAGTCCACGCGCGAGTTGCTCGAGGAACTCGACGACTGCATTAAGCTGACCGTCTTTAAGGGCGGCCGCCTGTATGCCACCGTCATCGCCAACGAGGCCTGGGATACCGCCCTTACCAAGGGCGAGGACAAGCCCAAGGCTGCCAAGGGCGCCAAGCAGTCCTACAAAAAGAAAAAGCGCGGTGAGAAGGACCTCAAGGCCGTGCGCCCCAAGCACGTTAAGCGTCCCGAGCCTGAAGCCATGGTTGAAGCCGTGCCAGAATCCGAGCCCGAGGCAGAGATTGAAGTCGCTATTGAGGTAACGGCAGAAGCCGAAACCGAAATCACCGCCACGACTGATCCCGAAGTCATATCCGAGCAGGAAGCCACTGCGGAGCTCAACGAAGCTCCCAAGTCGACAACCGAAAAAACCGCCGACCAACCCGAGACGCCTTCGTTCCAAAACAGTGATGTCTTTAGCGACGAGGCCGAGGACGATCAGCCCGCCGATCAAGACGCTACCGAGTCGACGCCGAAGCCCGAGACGCCG
Source organism: Collinsella aerofaciens (assembly GCA_030826265.1). Lineage (GTDB taxonomy): Bacteria > Actinomycetota > Coriobacteriia > Coriobacteriales > Coriobacteriaceae > Collinsella > Collinsella aerofaciens_AY. The sequence continues at coordinate 56,817 of JAPJOH010000002.1, read as the reverse complement.
CAGCCCGCCATCTCGCTCACGGTCGTCTATGACCCCGAGAACGCCAACGCCGGCATCACCACCATGGCCTCCACGCCCATCGAGGCAAAGTCGAGCGTCGAGAACGAGAACGCGACGCAGGTTGAGGTTGAAACCTCAGCTGCAGACGCGCCCATCACCGTGGAGCCCGTAGATTCCACGATCAAGCTGGAAACGACGCCGGAGCCCACACCCGTCATCGAATCCGTGCCCACTTCTGCTTGCGGCCAAATTCCCGCACCGGCATCGGCTTCGGCACCCGCAGCGGCCCCAACCCCCGCACCTGCAGCACCGACCATCCCCGAGGATTTCCCCATCGATTTCGCAACCGAGGTCTTCTGCCCCGGCCCATTGCTACACCAGTTGTCGACCTATCTCCCCTACGGCGCCGACACGCTCGGCATCGTCGGCGAGTACTACTGGATTGCCCGCGAGCGCGGTACCATCGAGGCCGCGCGAAACCGCGCAAACTTCCCCCTGTGCTACACGCAGGCCGGCGAGCGCCGCGAGGTTACCGTGCGCATCCGCCGCAACACCACCGGCGGTCTCGGAGCCGCCTGGGCCATCGACAAGGTCGAAGCCCCGGTCGAGTAAAAAACGGCCTCGGATAGCCAATTGACCATCCGAGGCCGTTTGAATTCAGGCCTTTTAGTTGTCATCGGTGCATATAGACACCAGAGAAGCAAGCTCATCCTCAAGTTGCGGAGCAAAGTATCTAAAAGAAACCTGCGCTCCAGTCGGTATCGACTCAATCATATTCGCAGCATTATCTGAAACTCGGTACGATGCAGTTTCACCTGTCTTCAAATCCTCTATTGAGCAGACAGCGTCTTCAGCATCAATCGACCTAAGCACGCCTTTTCCTTGTAACATCACATCGGCATGCCCGCCAGCTATTTCTAATGAACCTGAGTCTGTCGCAGTCACTTCTCCGGAACCTCCGCGCGATATCTCTTCCTTTGTTGAACAGCCCACCAATGAAGCCATCAGCACCAAAGACAGAGCTAGACGAATCGCCCTACTTCGAAAAAGTCGTTCCATAAGTCCACGCATAATAGCTCTGATCATACTTCAGGAAGGATAAAGATGAATTCCAGCCGTCCGCTATGCCAATCATCTGCCTTGTCTCTCCAGTTTTCTTACCAGTAAGTGTGGCGTAAGCCTCCGCTGTTACAGAATGGGCTGATCCGTTGTACAAACTCGCATGTAAAACATTCGGTCTATTAGAGTTAATCTCATTTTGAATGCTCGCGATAGCCGGAGAGGAGACAGTGCGGGCGATAAGAGTACTTCCTCTGCTTGCGCAGTAATTTGTAAACCCCGTTGCACAGGTTGATATCGGCGTTCCACCCAAAACAACGCCGGGAACAGTCTGTTCTTCATCGGAAAGAGCATGGGTATTGGTGTAATTCCATATCTGCATATATTGCGAAGGGTCGCTATATAAATTGGCAATGCCATACAGTTCCGCAACGTTCGAAAAAGCTGTCACCATACAAGCATAGTGGGCGGTAAGCCTCTTAATCTCGCTTTCATCATATGACATAAACTGAGAAATGGAACGAAATCCAGATACTGTGTAATCCTGCATTTGAGTTGCGTAAATTACAACATCGTTCCAGCTTGAAGGTTTATTCGATAAAACGACAGGCCGTCCTTCTATGGAAACAGCCGGGATTGTTCTTCCGCAATTTGTTGTTATTGAACCGTCCAAAGATTGCACGCCGAATTCGAATGGATTGATCATTACGACTGGGTTATTGAACGAATAAGACTCGACACCAAGATCTCCTCCCCGATCCATAGGGCTGACTAAGCCGTCTCCAAAACGATATCCCGTAAGTATTTCATCATCTGAAGCATCTAAAACCAAATAGCCCGCGGCTCTATTGGATGTCACAACCGGAACAATGTAACCAAGCGGGGACCCATCAACATCTACAAAAGGAATAGGGTCAGAAGGCGTATACGAATAGCCGAGGAGTCCCTTTATATATTTATCGGCAAGCTCTTGCGCAATTTCAGAAGTAAATTGTATCTGCTCACCATCAATATTGCCCGTCGAAGCAAAAACCTCTTTCGGACGTGCGGCTAAGGCGACAATTGAAGACGCGACAAGTTGCAGAAAACGACGACGCGAAAGCATATGTTCTTCTTTCTAGAGAAGCGACTTATAAGGTACTCCTATTCTATAATCTTTTTTGTAACGTTACAGCACTGGTTATATTTCAATTCGATTTGCTTATGTCCTTGCAACCCAATGCGTCTTTACGTTTTAAACGGAATTAGAAAATCACTCATAGCAAAAACGGGCTTTAATCCCAAAGAGATGACTTTGATTATGAATCAAACCAGCAGCCAGGGCATAGCTGCAGTGCAATCGCTACAAGAAAGGCCGCCCTTGGTGGCGGCCTTTCTACTTGCTACTAGTCGCGCGTCAGCTTGCGGTGGATACGATGCGGCTGGGCTGCATCCTCGCCCAGGCGCTCGATGCGGTTGGCCTGATAGGCCTCGAAGTTGCCCTCGAACCAATACCAGTTGCCCGGGTTCTCGTCGGTGCCTTCCCACGCCAGGATGTGCGTGGCGACGCGGTCCAGGAACATACGGTCGTGGCTAATGACCACCGAGCAGCCAGGGAACTCGAGCAGCGCCGCCTCGAGCGAGGACAGCGTCTCGACGTCGAGATCGTTCGTGGGCTCGTCGAGGAGCAACAGGTTGCCGCCCTGCTTGAGCGTGAGCGCCAGGTTCAGACGGTTGCGCTCGCCGCCGGAGAGCACGCCAGCGCGCTTCTGCTGGTCCTGGCCCTTAAAGCCAAAGCTCGCCACATACGCGCGGCTCGGAACCTCGGTCTCGCCGACCATCATGTGGTCCAGGCCGTCCGAGACGACCTCCCATAGGTTCTTGTCGGGGTCGATGCCGGAACGGTTCTGGTCGACGTAAGAGATCTTGACGGTCTCGCCCACCTCGAGCTCGCCCGAAGTCAGCGGCTCCAGACCCACAATCGCCTTGAACAGTGTGGTCTTGCCCACGCCGTTGGGACCGATCACGCCCACGATGCCGTTGCGCGGCAGGGTGAACGAAAGGTCATCGATGAGCACGCGGCCATCGAACTCCTTGTGCAGATGATGGGCTTCGAGCACCTTGTTGCCCAAACGCGGGCCCACAGGGATGCGGATGTCGGTCCAGTCGAGCTTCTGGCTTGCGCGGGCCTCGGCCTCCATCTCCTCGTAGCGAGCCAGACGGGCCTTGTTCTTTGCCTGGCGAGCCTTGGGCGAGCTGCGTACCCACTCGAGCTCGGCCTCCATGCGCTTGGCGAGCTTGGCGTCACGGTTGCCCTGAGCCTCGATACGCGCGGCCTTGGTCTCCAGATACGTTGAGTAGTTGCCCTTGTAGGGATAAAGGTGGCCACGGTCGACCTCGCAGATCCACTCGGCAACGTTATCCAGGAAGTAGCGATCGTGTGTGACGGCCAGCACCGCGCCCTGGTAGTTGTGCAGGAAATGCTCGAGCCACAGGATCGACTCGGCATCCAGGTGGTTCGTGGGCTCGTCGAGCAGCAGCAGGTCGGGAGCCTCGAGCAGCAGCTTGCACAGGGCCACACGACGGCGCTCGCCGCCGGAAAGTACGTTGACCGGCATGTCGGAATCGGGCAGCTGCAGGGCGTCCATGGCCTGGCCGAGCTTGGAATCGATATCCCAGCCGTCGGCGGCGTCAATCTCGTCCTGGAGCTTGCCCATCTCGGCCATGAGGGCGTCCATGTCGCAATCCGGGTCGCACATCTCCTCGCCGATCTTATTGAAGCGATCGACCTTGGCGATCATGTCGCCAAATGCCATGCGCACGTTCTCGATGACGGTCTTGTCGTCGTCGAGCGGCGGCTCCTGCTGCAGGATGCCCACGGTGTAGCCGGGGGTGAGCCTGGCATCACCGTTGGAGACCTCCTCGATGCCGGCCATGATCTTGAGCAGGGTCGACTTGCCCATGCCGTTGGGACCCACAACGCCGATCTTGGCACCGGGGTAGAAGCTCAGGGTCACGTCGTCAAGGATTACCTTGTCGCCATGGGCCTTACGAGCCTGATACATCTGGTAGATGAACTCTGCCATTTGCCTGTTTTATCCTTTCTACCTGCTGTTTCCCTATTCTTGATTCGCTTTAGTGGAAGCGAAATGAGAAAACCAGCTCTGAAACGTAACGAAAAGGGGCATGGTTGCCCATACCCCCTAATACTACCTGGGAAAAGTCCCCCGGAACATACTATGAACTGCGTACGCTAGTTTTCCGCAACCTTAACGAGCGGCTCGCCGCGATTTGCGCCACAGCAGATACGAGTAGACGTAGACGGCTCCAACCGAACCAAACGCCAGAACCGCAATCACCGCGGCGACGACTTCACTCGAAAGCACGCTGCCTGCCACGCCCATCACAATCAGGCCAACACCCAGCACCATAAAGCAGGCACCGCCAAAACGCTGTGTACGGCGCCAGTTCTCGGGATCGGCAAGCGCCCAGGGCGTCTTGATACCGAGCGTATAGTTCTGCTTCACACGCGGCAAGTAGTTGCCTACGCCGATGAACAGCAAACCGATAGCACCGGAAATCAGCACGTTGACCGAACCAACCGCCGGCACCACGCCCCAGACCGTAAGCTCTCCCAGCCAGCTTATGGCGCACATGAACAAGGTGAAGGCGATTACGAAGCCCTGATAGAACTTGCCCGAGGTTCGATATGCCTCACCTTTGGGATCGATGCGCGGCACCACGCAGAACATTGCGAGAAGCACCAGAGGCAGCACGCCGAGCGCGGAGGCCATCCAGCTGGGACCCCAACCGTCGACGGCGCCGTTCGCGCCCCAGTGCGTGGGAATCTGCCCAGGCAAGCTCGGCATCACCATGAGGTGCGCTACGACATTGGCGACGCACAGAGCGATCAGCGCAATCCACACACGCCGCGATACCCCCGTGGCGTGAATGCCCTTGTTTTCGTTATTCATCCTTATCACCTTCCGTGTTTGTAAAGCCCATAAACCAACCAATCAAATCCTGCATGACGGTGGTATTTAAGCTGTATACGATGTTTTGGCCATGGCGCTCGTCGGTCACCAACCCGGCGTTTTTGAGCGTCGCCAAGTGATGGCTCAACGACGGCTTGCTGATGTCAAAATGCTCGGCAAGCTCCCCGGCCGTGCGATTGCCCTCGCGCAGCAGTTCCAAAATGTGACGCCGTGTAGGATCGGCCAGCGCCTTAAAACCCTCTCCCGGCATAAGACCTCCTCTCATCATTTCGTTCGACGCGCACACTATACTCGATATTTAGATGTTTGTCTAACTATCTAACCGCAATGCTTCAAACCACATCAAAGCAAACGCCATCGCAGCCTATGGGCGATTATCTATAATGGCGATAGCTAGAACACGATTCACTTCCCCATCGGAGGATGTCTATGACTGAAACCACAGCCGCAACTCCCAACGAGACACGCGACACCAAGCTCGAAATCATCATGGGCCGCGAGGCACTCGACAAGCTCGCCGATGCTACGGTACTGGTGCTCGGCTGCGGAGGCGTGGGCTCCAACTGCTGCGAGGCACTCGCCCGCGGCGGCATCGGACATTTCGTCATTCTGGATAAGGACATCATCGCGCCCAGCAATATCAATCGCCAGGCCATCGCCTTTCACAGCACCGTCGGCAAGCGCAAGGTTGACGTGATGGAGGCCATGATCCACGATATCAATCCTGCCGCCACCGTCATCAAGCGAACTGAATACCTGTTGAGCGATAACATCGACGAGTTCTTTGCGAGCGTTTTGGAGCAGACGGACGGCAAGCTCGACTACGTCGTCGACGCCATCGACACCATCTCGGCCAAGCTCACCATTGCCAAATATGCTCAGGACCACGACATCCGTTTGGTTAGCTCCATGGGCGGGGCCAACAAGCTCCATCCCGAGTGCCTCCGCTTTGCCGACATCTTCGATACGGTACGTGACCCCATGAGCCGCATCATGCGCAAAGAATGCAAGAAGCGCGGAATCAAGAGCCTGCACGTGCTGTTTAGCTGCGAGGAATCGGTTAAGACCCAACCCCGCGACCCGTCCAATATCCACGAGCGTACCGAGTTGGGCACCGCCAGCTTTATGCCGCCCATCATGGGCCAGATGATCGCCGGCGAGGTTATCCGCCAGATCAGTGGGCGTGGTACCGAACGCGTGCGCGCCGATGGCCAGCGCCTAGACTAGTGGAGCGCGCCGAGATGGGGCCCCAGTTAATTGATGCACACTGCCATCTTGATTTAATGGCTCACCCGGACGCCGTTGCCGATGAGGCGACGGCACTGGGCTTGGGTCTATTTGATTGCGGCGTCGATCCACGCGACTTTTCGGCCGCAAACGAGCGTGCCCGTCGCCAACCAGGCATCATCGCCGGCATTGGGCTTCACCCCTGGTGGCTCGCCGACGGCCGCTGTGGTTCTACCGAAGTCGATCTGCTTTGCGAAGTTGCCGCCCAAGAGCGCCACATCGGCGAAGTCGGACTCGACTTTTCCGAGCGCTTTGCCGGAAGCGAGTCGCTGCAAATACAGGCACTTGACCGGCTCTGCGATGTGCTCGTGCAGCGTCCTCTTGCCGGGCGCGTGATATCAATTCACGCCGTTCGTTCGGCAGGAACTGCGCTGGACGCCCTAGAATCGCACGGGCTACTCATCCCAAACCCCGACTCCCCCGCTATCATCTTCCACTGGTTTAGCGGCACTTCGGACGAACTCGTCCGCGCGCGTAATGCGGGCTGCTATTTTTCCGTCAACGAACGCATGCTCGCCACCAAGCGCGGTCGCGAATATGCCCGACAGATTCCACTCGACCGTCTACTGCTCGAGACCGATGCGCCAGCCGAACCAAACACAGAAACAAGCGCGCAGTCGCTCATCAGATCACTCACAAGGACCTCGATGCGCATTGCCTCACTCAAAAACTGTGACGCAAAGCGCATCGAGTCGGCAGTTTTAGCAAATGCGCACTCTGTTTTTGACCTTCGCTAACCCCTGTGGGCAAAAATGCCAAGGGACATGCGAATCGCACAACGCAGTCCCTATTTTGGAAGGCAGTACAATTCGGCAGCATTACACCAATTCGTGCATGAGATCACGGTTGCGTGCATACAATTCGTCAAAGATATGACGGCGCGACGCATATAACTCGTGGGCAGCCATATCAGGCACGATTGTTTGCGCAACGCCAAGGACTTGGGCGAGCTCATCCCACGATGCATAGGCGCCACCTGCGAGAGCTGCCATGATGGCATCACCGAAGCATGCGCCCACCGTAACCTTGGCAACCGAGACCTCGCGCCCACATACGTCGGCGATAGCCTGCATCCAAACTGGATTCTTGGTTCCACCTCCGACAAGCATAATGCGCCCAATTGGCAGTCCATGCTCTCGCTCGATAATGTCGACATGGGATGCAACGGTATACGCGACGCCTTCCAAGGCGGCGCGAACCATATGGGCTCGCGTATGCCTTCCGGTCAGGCCAAAGAAGACGCCACGCGCCTCGGGATCGTTGAGCGGAGTACGCTCCCCCGCAAAGTACGGCAGGCACAGGAGCCCATCGGCACCCGGTACCACATCGGCGGCATCATGCGCCATAACCGAATATGCATCGGGGCCACCGTGGCCCTCGGCCTCCACGGCGTCGCGATACAGCTCTTGGCGCAGCCACGATGTGAGCGCACCCGCCGTATTGGTCCCCGCGCAGATTCCGTAAGTTCCGGGAATGATAAACGTCCCTGGCCACAGGCGGGCATCATCGACCATATGATCAGCAAGGTAGATGAAATACGCCGTGCTCCCCAACTGAACCATCATATCGCCGGGACGGAATACACCCGTCGAAATGGCCTCGGCACCAGAGTCGCCCGTTCCCACCAAGACAGGTGTCCCTGCCGCGAGCCCCGTCGCCTCAGCCGCACGCTGCGACGCTCGCGGACCTCATCGGCAAGCTCGCCCGAAGCACCACGACCGGCAGCCGAACTGCCGATGACCATCGCATCTGGAAGACAATTAAAGAGAAGTGAATCGGCAATGTCCGCAGTCGTGCGGTCGTCGAGATAAACCTCCCCCCCCCTCGCTCGTGATGAAGTGAAAAAGCTTGAGGTCGTCCAGGCGCAGCGCCGTCTTGCGACGCATGGTGTGAGTGAAATCTCGGTCAATCAGCCCGAGATCACCGGCCCAGGCACCGCAAAAAATGCAGCGCGTGAACTGCGCTTGGCGGCTGCCACGACTTGCGACACGCTTCCGCCCGGATAATACAACGGATCACCTGGCAGAGGACGCAGACTAAACTGAAGGGACTGACCCCGGAGGAGTTCCGGAGCCAGTCCCTTGCGGCGTAGTTCTTATTTAAGCCGTCCAAGTTTTGGGGTGCAGCTCATTATTGCAGGAACGTTATTCCCCCAGCACCTCGACGTACACTTTTCGCTTCTGCGGACCGTCAAACTCCGCAAGATAGATGTTCTGGGCACCTCCGCACACGATGTGGCCATCTTGGACGGGAAAGAAGCAACTGTTTCCACAAATCATGCTCTTGATATGCCCACAGGAGTTGTTGCCGGTGGCTCCATAGCTCGGCAGGAAGTGTGCATGCGCATAGGGAGCATCGAGTGGGGCGATGCGATCAAGCGTCTCCATAAGATCCGTCTCCACGCAGGGCAGCCCCTCGTTTACCACGATTCCACAGGTCGTATGCGACAAAATAATCGCTGCCAAGCCATTCGTCACCGAGCTGCGTTCGATGGCAGCGTGCACGTCTTCGGTAATATCGATGAACTGGTCCGGAGCAGTCGATAGATAGCTCAATGTCTCGAGCGTCACCATGTTCACTCATCCCCTTCAAGAAAACGCAGGGCATTACCCCAGTAGAGCCTTTCTCGCGCATCATCGCGCATGGACACGGTATCGAGCGCCCGCTTGAGTTTGAACGCACGGAAGCGCGGCGTATTGCTGGCGAACATCACTTGATGCGATAGCGCACGCTCATACCACAGCGGCCCCATATCGACCGTGAAAAGACGCTGCATCATCTCCTCGGGCGAATCGATGTAAGTGATAGAGGTGTCCGTGTAGCAGTTGGGATACTTGAGCAGCATCGCCACGGTCTCGCGCACCCAGGGCCAGCCAAAGTGTGTCAAACTAAAACGCACATTTGGATGCGTTGCGATTGTGTGCTCAAATGCAAGCGGGTTACTGCGCGAGAGCTCTGCACCCGGTTCCCAAGACATACCGGCATGGAAAACCACCGGTTTGTTATAGCGCTCGCACAGCTCGTAAAGCGGCTCGGCCACAGCATCATCGGGGGCAAAACCCTGCTTTGCCGGATGCAGGCAAAGCCCCTTTGCCCCCAACTCGGTAAAGGCGCGCTCCAATTCGTCTGCGGCACCGCTCACCCGCGGATCTACGCTCGCAAATCCCCACAGACGATCGGGATGCGCGGCAACCAGCATGGCAATCTGGTCATTGGTGCCAAAGTGCCCTCCGCATGCCGTGGTTACATCGAGCGGCATGAGCACGCTCTTCTGCACATCGCAGACGTCCATCTCGACTTGAAGCTCATCCCAATCCATGGGGCCCATATGCCCCATACCATATTCTCGTGACCAAAAACCGAATCCATCGGGCTCATCACCCGGCGTACAGATCTCGCCGTAGAGCATGGGCTGAACCAACATGTCGATAACCATTTCGTACTCCTTTCCAGGCATTTGACCCTAGTACGGCTCAAAAGAGCCGATGACGCGGGAGGACAGCTCAGCGCCCGCCTTCATACACGCCGGAATATCAAGGCCATCGATCACGCCCTTGGTAAACCCGGCAATATACGAGTCGCCGGCACCCACGGTATTAACGACCTTCTCCGCCGGTACGATCCCGCACTCATAGAAGCGCTCACCGTCATAGGCAATGCTTCCCTTCTCGCCAAGCGTGGCAACCGCAACGCGCGGTCCCAATCCCTGCACGTGACGTACCCAGTCTCGTAGCTCCGGAGTGTCCTCTTCAAACGACATGAACGCATAGTCAACGTAGGGAAAATGATTCTCGCAGGCATATTCGGGATCCTGGCTGAACACCGAGAAGTCCATAACCACCGTCTTGCCCGCATCATGCCATTCGGGCAGGAGGTCCAAACAATTGCCAAACAGGTCGGTATGAATGATGTCATGCTCTAGGATAAACGCCCGGTCGTCTTCATTCGGTCGATATGTCTCCATAACACCATCGATTGCCTCGAGATGCACGCGATCGACGCCGTCTTTCAATGCCATGAGCATCACCGAAGTGTCGCCATCCTCCACCCGCAGATGTGAGATATCGAACCCCTCGGCGGCCAGCGCCTCTCTCATCTTGTCTCCGTACTCGTCCTTGCCGACAACCGACACGGCGGATACCGAAACGCCCATTCGTGCAAGATGGATACCCCAGTCAATGCCATTACCGGTCGGATAGAACACGCCGATGTTTTGATAGACGTCCGCGCAGCAAAAACCAGCCGCGCACGCTTTAATACCCATGGTCTTCTCCAATGTTCAAAAGGGGACCCACCACATGGCGAGCCCCCTTTTCGCATTTCGCTTATTGTTTTGCATCGGCTGTCCAAGGCCTCATAGCCAGACCGCCGTACGCTTTCTTAAGCTATTCGACGATTGGTGCTCCGTGGCCCCAAGAACCTTCCATGCCGCACACGGTCGAAGCAAACCCGGCAGCAAAGTCGAGCGCGCGCTCGATGGCCTCGGCGCCATCCTCACCACGCTTGACGGAATCGAGATAGCACATCAAAAACGAGGTGAGGAACGAGTCGCCCGCCCCCATGGTGTCCTTCATGTCCGTTACCGGTTTAGCCAGCTGGCGGTAATAACGTTCGCCGTCGTAAGCAATGCAGCCCTCGGCGCCCGCCGTAGCCGACACAAAACGCGGACCCAGACCCTTCACCCATGCCAGACGCTCGCGAATCTCGTCCTCGCTCGCGGCATCCGCCGCACTAAAGAAAGCGAAATCGACGTAGGGCGCAATCTGCTCGTAGTACTCGTCGGTGGAGTCGTCCGAAAAGTCAAAAGAGACCGTGACGCCCGCAGCCTTCAACTTGGGCAGCTCGCGCTCGGTAAAGCAGTAGTTGCCCGAATGAACCACATCGAACTGCTTCATGTACGCAAGGTCAAAGCGATCAAGGACATAGCGCGCATCGCCACGGATACCGCCCTCGTTGGAGCCAAGGAAGACACGGTCACCGTCAACGACGGTCACGCGAGCCGCCCCGTTCTCGCCAATCATCTGCTCGCACTTGTCAAGCTCGATACCCTCATCCTCGAGGCTTGCAATGACATGCTCGGCAGCGGCGTCATTGCCAAAAATGCCCATGTATGCAGAGCGTGCGGCACCGCATTTCTTGGCATAAACGGCGAAGTTCACCGCATTGCCGCCGGGATACATGGTGTGGATATGCTCGTAGCGATCGACGACGTTGTCGCCAAATCCGAGCGCGTTAACGTTAAATGCCATGGCCTTTGCCCCTTCTAGTACTCGACAACACCCATATAGCGGCGGAAATCGGGATCGTGATCAAACACCTTGCCGCGTGCGGCGCGCAGCTCGCAGTTCATGGCGTAGAACAGCACCGGGTCCAGATAGGCACGGACGCTCGCCGGCACGGCTTCCATACCGTACTCCTTGGCATCAAGCACCATCAGCGTATCGGTATGCGTCTTAAGGAACGCCAGGGCGCGCTCGTCCATAGCACGGCACTCGCTGGAGCCCATCTGCAGGAAGTAAAAAACGCCATCCTGAGTAGCCTCGAAGGGGCCGTGGAAGTACTCGGCAGAGTGGATGTAGCTGCAGTGCTGCCACTGCATCTCCATAAGAGAGCAGATAGCGAAACCGTAGGTCTGGCTAAAGTTGGGACCGCTGCCCAGAATGTAGAAGAACTCGTGCTCCTGGCAAAGCTTGGCAAAACGATCGCCCAGCTCGGCATTTACCTTCTCGCGTGCCGGAGGAAGAATCTTATCCATCTCAGCAATACCGGCATACATATCGGCAAGATCGGCGTAGCCCTCCTGCTGATCGAGCAGCTCGGCCGCAAGCGACAGCGAAATGCCAGCGGGGACCTCAGCCTGCGGCACGCCCTCGCCCCACGGGTAGACCCACGTGGTCCACTTGCCGGAGTCAATCTTGGATCCAGCGTTGTCGGTCTGGGCGATCACCGTAGCGCCGGCAGCAAGGGCAATCTCACAGCCCTCGACGACCTCGGGGGTGTTGCCACTGTGGCTGCAAGCAATGACCAGGGATTTCTCACCCAAGCGGCGCGGGCGCATGATATCAAACTCGCGAGCCGTATAGATATACGAAGTGAAGGTGGTTGCCTCGCGCTGCAGAAGCTCATGAGCCGGGATCAAATCGATCATGGAGCCACCGCAAGCAATCCAGTAGACGCTGTCGAACTTGCCCTTCTCGGCAATTGCCTCTTTGATCAGGTCGTGTGCGTTCATATCCAGTTCCTTTCTTGTTTGGTCCACAATCAATGACGTTGGTTGCGTGGCCGATAGTTGTTTTAGTCAATCAGATATTTCTCGAATGCGGCCATGTTCTTGGCATCTGCCGCCGCCGGGTCATCATAGTAACGACCGTCCGTGATTTCCTGGCCCAGCATGCCGTCGAAACCATGGGCGTTGAGCGTGGCAACGAAGGCGTCCATATCGTGCTTGCCATCGCCCCACACCAGATGGCCATACGGATCACCGTCGATAAAGTGCATCTCGTGAATTGCCCCATCACCAAAGGCGGCAAACCAGTCCTCGAGCGTCTCGCCTGCAACGCCCATCGCGGTTGTATCAACCATGGGCTGTAAGTACGGGCTCGCGACCTCGTCAATCATGCGCTTCGCATCGGAAACCGTCGTCACAAGGTTGCTCTCCTCGGGACGCAGGCTTTCCATCGTAAGCACCAGACCGTGCTCGCCGGCATACTCCGCCAGAATGGACATGTGCTCGCGGCTGCGCTTCCAGGCTTCCTCGCGGTCCTCGTCCCAGTCGCCCCAGCCCGAGTTGACGGACATACGGTCGCACCCAAGTACCTCGGCAAGCTCAATGCCGTGCTTAAAGTACGCCAGGCTGCGCTGTTCATGCAGCGGTTTGCGTGCGCAGTACTGCCAAGGATAGACAACATTCTCGGGGCACAGAGTACGATACCTAAGCCCACGGTCTGCAGCTTTTTTCGCCAGGACCTCAGCCTCAAAGTAGCCCGTATGGTCGAGTGTCACATGCGGCTCCGCACACCACAGCTCAATGGACTCAAAGCCCAAACGCTGCTGCACATCAAGGAAGTAATCGAGCGACCACATGATGTAGTGGATATTCATGCCCGCAATCTGTTCGCGGCGCAGCGTCGGCTTGGATTCAGACATCTTATGCCTCCTTATTTCGATCGAACACGATTTGTCCGTCCGACATCGTCATATCAACCGAAAGATCGCGTGCGTCGCGATAATCGAGGTCGAACACATCCCGATCGAGCACGCAGATATCAGCAAGCTTGCCGACCTCGAGCGTACCCAGCTCGTCTTCGCGCATCAGATCGTACGCGCCCCCGGCAGTCCAAGCACGCAAGAGCTCGACAAGCGTCAGCGCGTTGGCCTCATTCACGGGCAGTCCATCGTCGAAGTATCCGCCGCACGCACTGTAGATTGACTCGCCCAGGCTCGGAATCAGCAGCGGCAAATCCGTACCACAGCACACCGTGCATCCGGAATCTTCCATGCCGCGGCGATTCCAGCTGTGCAAAAGTCGCGTCTTGCCAATTTGTCGACGCATCATCGACAGGCAATCCTCGCGCCGGTCCAGCGTCAGAATCTGCGGATAGACCTCGCAAATTCCACCTAACTTGCCAAACTTGACAAGATCGGTCGGATCAGAGTTCTCGAGATCGGTAATCGCATGGCGGCGAAGCAACCGTCCATGCTCGTCTCGAGGCAGCGAGGCATAGAGCGCCACGGTGCGACGAACGGCGCCATCGCCCTGGCAATGCAAGGAATATCGGAAGCCGTCAGCATCAATTGCGCGCAGCTCGTTCTCAATCAGATCCCACTCGGGCTCCTCGACAACCGTCTTGCCGGCAGCGCCCGCATCGGCCGTGTCCTCATAGGGGTCAATCATCTCGGCAAGCCCCGCCCATACGCCGCGATCGGTCATACGGTTGAAGCCAGAAAAACGAACGAACGGTCCCCGGAAGCGCTCTCGTGCCTCGCGAGCATATGCCAGATTTGCACCAGCGCCCACCGGCTGCGACATCATAGAGACGCGAACCGTCAGCTCGCCAGATTCCTCACGGCGAGCCATTTCGTCGGCAAAGCCGTAGTAGTCATCAAACGCCATCTCCTTGATGGCGGTAACGCCGCGCTCGTTAAGCATGCTCATGTAGTCCGAATACCCCGCGCGCACCTCGGGCAACGCGAGGAAATCGCTCATCATGCGCCAGATCTCCTCGGCATAGCACGCCTGCGGTGTAAAACCGTATCGCGCACTGGCGGCAGCATTGAGAACGCAGGTCTCCGCGCCCGGTGTAAAGCAGACGACAGGGATATCACCAAAAAACTCGTCAAACACAGCTGCCGTATTTGCGTTCTCGGCATCCGATGCCAACGTTTCGGGCAGGTTGTGGCCAAAAGCCGCCGCGCAATCCGGATGATCATCTTTCCATGCACGCAAGAGCGACACGGCCTCTTTGGCATCGGCGACGCCGGACAGATCAGACCCCAACGTCCGCAGTGCCCAGCCCGTATAGAAGGTATGCACATCGATCAGGCCGGGCATGACGGTGCGGTCGCCCAGGTCAACTACCTCGTCCGCCTGGGTCAAATACGAAGCTACCTCGCACTTGGTGCCAACCGCCTCAATTCGATTGCCACGGACCGCTACGAAACCTTCAAACGGCAGGTCCCCCGTACCGGTAAAGACGCTCTTAGACGTCAGGACCGTCAAACGATCAGACATCACAACCACCTACACCGGAAGCATGCCAGAGATTGCCGTTACGATCAGGCCAAAGACGACCATGAAGATGAAGAACTTCCAAATGGTCTTCCACCATTGGCCAAACGAAATCTTAGCCACGGCAAGACCGGCGACCGTCATGCCCGCCACGGGACTGATAGTGTTGATGGTCTGATTAGCAAACTGGAGCGCGGTAACGGCAGCCTCGGGATTGAGGCCCATAAGCTCGGTCAGCGGACCCATGACGGGCATGGTGAGCGCCGCAAGTCCAGAACTCGAGGGAACCAGCAAAGAGAGCAGGCCAAGGACGATATACATAAACGTGGTGTAGACGGCGGCGGGTGCACCGGCGAGCGCAGTAGCGAGCGCCTGGAGGATGGTGTCGATGATCATGCCGCCCTCTGCGATGACCAGAATGCCGCGAGCGATACCGATAACGATGGCGGCGTACGCAAAGTCGGCGAGACCCTTAACGAACTCCTCAGCGATCGTCTGCTGGTCAAGACCGCCCAGGATACCGGCAAGCAAGCCCATGCCAAGGAACACGGCGGAAATCTCATTCATGTACCAGCCCTGGGTAACAAGACCCCAGACGATGATGCCCATACCGCAAGCAAAATCGATAAGCACGAGCTTCTGACGGATAGTGAACTCTTCCTCGATGGAGGCATCGGTCACGGAAAACTCAACACGCTTGAGCTTATCGTCCTCGTACGTAATGGACGACTCGGGATTTTTCTTTACACGCATGGCGTAGCGCATGGCCCATGCGATACCGACGGCAGTGAAGATGACCCAAGAAACGGCGCGCAGCCACAGCTGAGGATTGCCCTCGATACCAATGATGCCTTGGGCGATCAAAACATTAAACGGGTCGATGGTCGAAGCACAATATCCCAGGTTAGGACCAAGGAAGCAGATGATAAACGCCGTCATCGAGTCATACCCGATACCCATCATGATGGGAATGAAGATGGCATAGAACGGTAGGGCTTCCTCAGACATACCAAACGTAGTGCCGCAAATGGACAGCAGCGTCATCGTGATGGGAATGATGAGGATGTCCTTGTTCTTGAGCTTTTTAATCACACGGCTCATGCCGGCATTCAAAGCGTTGGTCTTGGTGATGATTGCGAACGATCCGCCAATCAATAAGACGAACGCAACGACGTCGGCAGCCTCCTGGATGCCCTTGGTGGGCGCTTGCAGGACCGCGAAGATATCCTGACCCAGATTGATGGTCTCGCCGGTCTCGGAATCGGTGTAGTTCTTATCGACCTGTTCATAGGTTCCAGCAACGGCGACTTCACGCTCGCCCGCCGCTGTCGAAATCGTCTTGCGCTGATACTGACCGGAGGGAACGATCCAAGTCAGAACCGCGAAGACAACGATCAGCAAGAACATGATCGTATAGACATGCGGTAATTTGAACTTAAAACGTCTGTTTGTCTTCTTCGCCTTCGTATCTGACATAGATACCTCCAAAGAACTCGAGACTGCATCGCATCTCGCTTCAACGCTTGCACAAGGCAAACGTTCTATGACGTTCTATAGATTACCAGCAGCTTTTCCCGTCATCAAGATAATTTCAAACTGATTGCCGCAACGCGGTTGAACGGTTGCGTTCGCACCGTGAACGGTATGGAAACGCCCGGTGAGATGATCCACCGGGCGTTTCCATTCGCAATGTCCTAGATGTCAAAAACGTAGCGAGACCCAACGATCCGCTGACGACCGATGATAAACGGCCGCCGTTGCTCATCGAAAAAGAAGGCTTCCATATAAAACAAGGGTTCGCCAACGGGAACCGCCAGCAACCGAGCGACCTCGGGCGATGCGCACGCGATCTCGAGCGTGCACGGGTCGGTAAACGCGGGCATGCGGCCCGTCTGGTTGCGCACGAACTCAAAAATGGATTGGTTAGATAGAGGCGCCGTTGATAGATAGGCGTTGTCCTCGTAAACGTATATGTTGTTCTCGAGCATGACGGGGACGCCATCGGCAGTACGCACGCGCTCGACGCAAATCAAGTCAGTTCCAACGGGAACACCAAAGAACTGTGCTTCGGTAGAATCCGCCGGCAGTATCTTTCTCGAAATGACACACGCCCCCGGTTCCATTCCGTTAACGAGGTATGCGTCCGAAAAACTCTGGACGTCATCCTTCTGGCGAATCTTGCGCTTGAGCTTGGGGGCATTGACGAACGTGCCTTTCCCCTGCCGCTTCGTTAGATAGCCCTGCTGGACGAGCTCCTCAATAGCGCGTCGCACGGTAACGCGGCCAACTTTATAGCTCTCAGCCAATTCGAATTCGTTGGGTATCCGCGCGCCTGCCTTGTAGACGCCGGAGTTAATTTCGTTTTTAATGATATCAATGACCTGTTGGTACAGCGGTATCGCTGCTTTACCGTCAGTTAGCCCTTCAGTCGGTGGCATATACCCTCTCCCAGCACAATTAAGTCTAAAGCGGGCCCAAGGGCATTCAGCAAGCCCTTAAGCCCGCATTAGCATTAAGTATGCTAGGTGTCGCACCAAAATGTCGGCTATTTACTCATCAGACCCGAAAAACGCGCAACTACCGCGCTCCTAAGAAAGCGTGAGCAGCTCCGGCAGCTGGTCGATAATCTTGTCCGCGGCATCCTGGCTAAAGCCAAAGCGCTCCTCGCGCTTGGCAATGACCGTCAGGCCGGCTCGCTTACCCGCGGTAATGCCCGGAACGGAATCCTCAACGCAGCAGCAGCGATTCGCGGGCAGCCCCAGCAGGTCCAGCGCATGTAGGTAGATGTCAGGCTCGGGCTTGCTCTCCTTAAACTGCTCGCCGCTCACCACATACTCAAAGGCATCAGACAGCCCGCATGCGTTGAGCACTTCCTCGATGCTAACCATGGGAGACGAGCTGGCAAGCGCCACGCGAACGCCACGGCGCGGCAGCTCTCGAATCGTATCCACGGCGCCTGGGTTAATCAAAGCCTGATAGTCGCGCGGACGCTCATGCGCCCACTCGTCCCAACGGGCCAACGCTTCCTCGCCAGTGAAATGCCCCTTACCGGCGCGCTCAAACCAATCGACCAACATATGCAGGAAGAACTGATGCGAGGTACCGACCTGCCCATTCAACTCCTCTTGAGTCAGGTTAAGCCCAAGCTCCTTGGCAAACGCGGCAGTCTCGCCCAGGTAGTAATACTCGGTATCGACAATGACGCCGTCCATGTCAAAGATAACGGCGTCGAACGGAAATGCGGACACGGCACCCTCCCTAACAAAAGGGCGCCTGTAAGCAGGCGCCCGAACCATGCATTATCGGCGATTCTAACCCAGCAGCTTATCCAGCGCCACCGCAATACCGTCTTCATTGTTATTGGCGGTCACCATCTGGGCCACGGCCTTAACCTCGTCAACCGCGTTGCCCATGGCAACACCAGTGCCGGCCCACTCAATCATGGACTTGTCGTTCTGGCCGTCGCCAAACGATACGACCTCACTGGCATCGATGCCGAGCTTAGGCAGGGCACCCTCGAGTGCGCGGGCCTTGTCGATACCGGGCGCCGTGTACTCAAAGTACCAGTCGGCCGTAAACATGCCCGAAAGCGTCTGCTTAAAGGGCGCATACATCTCCTCGTAATGCGCCTGCAGGTAGGCCGGATCGCCCGCCGTCAGCAGCTTGTCCACGGGATAAGCATCAGCGACCTCATGCAGGCTCTCCACCTCGCGAATCTTAAGATCGCACGCGTCGCGCTCATACTTGACGATATTCTTCTGCGAGCCGTCAGGCAGCGTGATCATGCAATGGTACGAGTCCTCGACGTGCAAATCGCGACCGAGCGAAATCATAGGGATCACGTCAAAATTACGCAGGTGATCAATCAGGCGATGCAATTCGTCGGCAGGCATAGCCTGATCGAACAGCACCTCGTCGGTCTGGGCATCGACGACGTGTGCGCCGTTAAAGGCCACCAGCAGACCGTCATGGTTTTGAAGGTCGAGCTCTTGCGCCAAGGCGTGCAGCCCCCATGCGGGACGGCCCGAAGCCAAAATGAGCTTAATGCCCGACTCCTGCGCCGCGAGCAGCTTCTCGCGCGTACGCGGGCTAATCACTTTCTGATCGTTGGTGAGCGTACCGTCAATATCCATCGCGATGGCTTTGATTGCCATATATGCCTCCCTGTCATTGAATAACCTTGTCTGAGTCATCATACAGAACAGCCACCGCGACTCCGTTTGCAACGGGAAAAATGTCATATTGTCCCGAACATGAACGGCGTGTGGTCGTGAAGCTTTATCGCTCAGGTCAAATACGTCTGCTAGCGACGCTCATCCGTCGGTGCGCCCTCGACGATCGCGATGCCCGCCGATGCACCTAACGCGCTGGCGCCGGCCTCGATGAATGCGCAAGCCTCTTCGTAATTATGGATACCGCCCGCCGCCTTGATTGCCACGGCATCGCCGAGCACCTCGTGCATCAGCCGCACGTCCTCGAGCTTAGCACCGCCAAAGCTTCTGCCGGTCGATGTCTTAAGGAATCCCGGCTTGGCCTCCAGCGCGATCTCGCATACACGGCGCTTGGCGGCGTCGTCGCCGTCCAGCTTGCACATCTCGACGATTACCTTGTCAGTGATGCCATGCGCGCGACAAAAATCAGCAATGGTAGTCATCTCGCGCTCGATGGCATCAAAATCGCGGTTCTCGATCGACCCCTGATTCAAAACGTAGTCAATCTCGGTAAAGCCACACGCAGCGTATTCCTCAAACCTCGCAAGCTTCTCCTCAAGCGTCATAGTGCCCTGGGGAAAGTCGATGGCGCCGGCAAGGATGATGTCAGAGCCCTCGAGCATGGCGCGGCCCGTCTCGTACTCCTGAAGGTTCGCAAATACGCAGCGAAAGTTGTACTTTAACGCCTTCTCGACATACTGCTCAAACGTGTCCTCGGGGGCATCGATATAGTCGATGTATTTATTGATGGGTTTGGCAAGCGTCATGCTGGGCCTCCTTGTTCAGGACTGACAACCGATTCGTGGTTTCACGCGAAAAACCACGTTCAATGTACGCCCGACATGCAAGGACAGCGTCCGCATTCCGACAAGTGGTATGAAATTAGCTGTAAACGTATATTTACAGACAGCGAATGGCACCGCACGCGGATGCCGACAGCAAGACACCCCCCCCTCAATACACCCTCATGCCCCTTTACTGTTTGCGACCAGAAATGATGAGCTGCACAACGTCGTTAGCGGTCGAATTCGACCTCTGACGACGTCACGCGACCCATCGTATCTGGCCGACAACAGAAAAGGGGCCCGTATCCCAACGGATACGGGCCCCTTTCGGCCATGACCTATCTCAGCAACAAAGACTACTTGCGGTGAGCGCGGTAGAACTCGATCGCACCATCTTATCCGAGCCGGGGCACGTTCGCATAGCGTGGCGCGTGACGGTTGCAAAACCACCCCATTTGAAACGAACGCAAAAAAGTACTTGCAAAGACACGTTCCGACATATAAGTTGATAAAAGACCGCCGTTGCGGTTTTAAGTAGATCGAGCATATGAAGTTTCAGTTTTTAGCGTGTAAGAGAAGGAAGATCGGCAAAGTACAACCCCAAACGCAATGACAACTTAATGAGGTAACTGCCACATGTGAGGCACCCAGGGCATTGCTGCCTCGATTTTGAGCACGATGCCTTCCGCCTTGCATGGGCCGTTCCATCCCGCCCCTGCAGCAACTGCCTCACGGGCTCATTGAAAACCGCATAGCACCCCAACGTCAGCACATCACCCACGGCAAGCACATCACTCACGACAACCAACACATCAACAAACAGCACGAACATCAACCGATTGGAGAAGCTATGACAAACCACCACGCAGAAGACGGCGATAAGAAAAGCATTCTGGATGCCCGCATTGAGCGAGCATATGCAAACGAATATGACGCCGCCTTTGCCGCCGCGACCATAAAGAACTACGCGTCGCTACCGCTCGCGACGATCTTGGCCGACCACCCTCAACTGCTGAAGCGCTGCACAAAGATCATGGGCGACCCCGACATTCGCAAGCTGACAGACCCCTATGCCCCAAAACGCGACAACGATTCGTACGTTCTTACCGTAGGCTGCCTAGCCCATATGCTTACGGCGCTCGACACGAAACTCAAGCTCGAATGGGAACCCGACGAGCGTCATGAACTCGAAAGCAAGCGGAACACCCTGCGCACCGCACTGTTCCTTCCGTTGGACGGCCTCAAGCGCTGCAACGTCGAGCTCAATACACAGGCGCGGCAAAAGCCCGGGACCACGGGGCAGAAAACTCCAAGACCCCATGCGGCCATCGTCGACCGCAACCGATATAACCGCATGACCGCGCACTTTTCCGCCGAGGGAGCAGCCATAAGGACGCTGATCGACCTGCTGTGCCTCCTGAGCATCAACGAGCTATTTGATGGCTATCTCGCCCTTGTTCCCGCGACGGCGCCCAAGTCGGTAGCAAAGATCATCGAGACCTGCAGACGCCAGTTTGAGCGCCATCGCAATGGCAGCGAGATGAACGCCAGCATCGCGCAGTACTACGCGGCTCATTACAAAAATGACGGATGTGCCCCTGTCGAGCATCAGCTGCGGCTCGCCTACACCACGCCCGTCGCAACGCTCCATCGCTTTGGAGCCCTTGGCGCTTGCGAGCCGCACGAACAGGCAGCCTGCCCCACAACCGAGCTCGATCTCAGGCTCGGACGAACCCTGTAGCCCGCCAGCCCCTCCGCGGGCAACAATCCTATTCCACAACACAACCAACAGAAAGGAGTCCTCATGGACACCAATCATTCCCCCATCATCAGCCCCCTCACCATGCGTGAATCCGCCCGAGGTATCACGCTCACCAGCATTTACGATGAGATGCTCGCCCGTCGCGAGCTCTCCGTCATGGGAAACATCGAAACCCCGATGGCCCACGACCTATGCCAGCAGATCCGCCTGCTCGATGCCACCGACCCCAGCCGCCCCATCACCATATTTGTCGCCAGCGTCGGCGGAAGCGTGCGATCGGGTCTTGCGATCTATGACGCCATGCGCCTCGCATCGTGCCCCATCCGCACCGTCTGCCTGGAATTCGCCGCGTCCATGGGCGCCGTGATCTTTATGGGCGGCGACGATCGCCGTATGGCGCCCCATGCAGAGCTCATGATTCACGACCCGCTGATCCCCCAGGGGGCAGGCGGCTCGGCACTTGCGCTGCAGGAAACCAGCCGGCGTCTCATGCAGACCCGCAAGACCCTCACGCAAATCCTCTCGGACCGCAGCGGCCTCACGCCCAAGCGCATCCAGTCCCTCACCGCAAAAGACACCTACCTTTCGGCCGAGCGCGCCGTCGAGCTCGGCTTTGCCCACGAAATCCTCTCGACCACCAAGGAGGTCGCCCATGTCTAACCTCGCCAGCCGCCTCGCCGCATCTGAGTCCGAATCGTCCACCATCCTCGCCAAAGATAGAACGCTTTCCTGCGACACCCGCCAAACGGGGCTCAACAACAACGCACTTGTGATCGGCCCCTCGGGAGCCGGCAAGACCCGAAACGTCCTCAAGCCCAATCTGCCGCAAATGAACGCAAGCTACATCGTGCTCGACACCAAAGGCACGCTCTGTCGCGAAGTGGGACCCGTGCTGGCAGCCCACGGTTACCGCGTACAATGTCTCAACTTCGCCGACCTCAACACCGTCCCGGCCCTTGCGCCCGGCATCGAGCGCTGCGGCTACAACCCCCTAAGGCACATTCGCCGCAAGGCGGACGGCAGGCCCAACCAGCAGGACATCCTCTCGGTGGCAAAGGCCATCTGCCCCATCGAGGACAACAACCAGCCTTTTTGGGATCATGCGGCGGCAAACCTGCTGTCGTGTCTTATCGCCTACGTCACCGAACAGCTACCCGCCGACGAGCAGACGATCAGCTCGGTCATCAAGCTGATCGAGCACCTGCAGGACGGTGCCACGGGTCGATTGTTTGACGACCTGATCACGACCGACCCCCAAAGCTATGCCCTCTCGCTATGGAGGCGCTACGCCATTACGCAAAATGCCGAGCGCATGCACGCGAGCATCGTCGGCATCCTTGCCGAAAAGGTCATGTGTCTGGGATTCGACGGTGCGGCACAGCTCTATCGTGAGTGCCATCAGGTGGACTTCGCTTCCATGGGACACACCCCCTGCGCCCTGTTTGTAACCGTGAGCGATATTGACCGCAATCTCGATCCGCTGACCGGCCTCTTTATTTCGCAGGCGTTTATGGGCCTCATTCGTGAGGCCGATAGGCAGCCCGACGGCAGCCTGCCCGTGCCTGTGCGCTTTATGCTCGATGACTTCGCAAATCTGCAGATCCCCCAGATCGACAACGTGCTCTCGATTATCCGAAGCCGCAACATCTGGGCAACGCTGCTGCTGCAGTCGACCAACCAGCTCGATGCGCTCTATGGCGAGGCACGCGCACGCTCCATCATGGGCAACTGCGACACGCATCTGGTGCTGGCGTTCCAGGATCCCGAGAGTGCCCGGGTGTTTTCCGACCGCGCCGACGCGCTGCCCAGCACGCTCATGGCGACGCCGATCGATCGCTCGTGGCTCTTTGTACGCGGTCGCACTCCCGAACAGGTCGAGCGCTTTAGGCTCGAAGACCATCCGCTCTACGGGGAGCTGCCCGAGGCGCAGCGAGGCCATGCGGAGGCCGAGATCTAGGCGCAGGGTTCTCGCAGCGCGCGACGCCCCGGCGATGCTCCACAAAGGCCGTGCGCCCCGGGACCACGGCAAAGCAAAGGGGCCCGCATCCGATAGGATACGGGCCCCTGACTATAAGGCGCGATGCGTTAACAGCAGCGACTACTTGCGATGCGCGCGATAGAACTCGATGAGCGCCTGGGTCGAAGCGTCCTGCTCGGCCTTGGCGGCATCGTCGTGGAAGGCAGGGGTGATCTGCTTGGCAAGCTGCTTGCCCAGCTCAACACCCCACTGGTCATAGGAGTCGATGCCCCAGACCGTACCCTCGACAAACGTGATGTGCTCGTACAGGGCGATGAGCTCACCGAGTGCGAACGGGGTCAGCGTGTCGCCAAAGATCGAGGTCGTCGGGCGGTTGCCCTCAAAGCAACGGGCCGGGACGATCTGCTCGGGCGTGCCCTCGGCGCGCACCTCATCGGCCGTCTTGCCAAAGGCGAGCGCCTTGGTCTGGGCCAGGAAGTTGCCCAGGAACAGCTCGTGGACATCCTGGCCGCTGTCGGTTGCGGGGTTGGCAGTGTTGGCGAAAGCGATAAAGTCGGCCGGGACCACCACGGTGCCCTGGTGCAGCAGCTGGTAGAAGGCGTGCTGACCGTTGGTGCCGGGCTCGCCCCAGAAGATCTCACCGGTATCGGAGGTCACGGCGCTGCCGTCCCAGCGGACATGCTTGCCGTTGGACTCCATGGTGAGCTGCTGCAGGTAGGCCGGGAAACGATGCAGGTACTGGCAGTACGGCAGCACGGCGTGGCTCTTGGAACCGAAGAAGTTGACGTACCAGACGTTGAACAGGCCCATCAGCGCGACGGCATTGTTCTCGAGCGGCGTGTTGCAGAAGTACTCGTCGATAGCGTGGAAGCCCTCGAGGAACTGCTGGAAGCGCTCGGGACCGAGCACAACGATCAGCGACAGACCCACGGCGGAGTCGACGGAGTAGCGGCCGCCGACCCAGTTCCAGAAGCCGAAGGCGTTGGCGGGGTCGATACCGAAGGCCTCAACCTTCTCGAGTGCGGTGGAAACGGCGACGAAGTGCTTTGCCACGGCCTCGGCGTTCTGCTCATCGGAGCCGTCGATGGCGCCCTGAGCCTTGAGCTGCTCGAGCATCCAGGTCTTGACCTCGCGAGCGTTGGTGAGGGTCTCGAGCGTGGTGAAGGTCTTGGAGACGATGATCACGAGCGTGGTCTCGGGGTCCAAACCCTTAAGCTTCTCGGCCTGGTCGTTGGGGTCGATGTTGGAGATGTAGCGGCAGTCGATACCGGCGTCAGCATAGGGACGCAGAGCCTCGTAAGCCATGACCGGGCCCAGATCGGAGCCGCCGATGCCGATGGACACCAGGTGCTCGATCTTCTTGCCGGTAACGCCCTTCCACTCACCGGAGCGCACGCGCTCGGCGAAGGCATACATGCGGTCGAGGACCTCGTGCACGTCGGCGACGACGTCCTGGCCGTCGACAATGAGCTGGCCCTTCTCGCTTGCCGGGCGACGAAGCGCGGTGTGCAGGACGGCGCGGTCCTCGGTGGTGTTGATGTGCTCGCCGGAGAACATGGCGTCGCGGCGCTCCTCGAGCTTCACCTCGCGGGCAAGATCGCACAGCAGCTTGACGGTCTCATCGGTCACCAGGTTCTTGGACAGGTCGAAGTGCAGGTCACCGGCGTCAAAGCTCAGCTTGTTCACGCGCTCCGCATCGGCAGCGAACCATGCCTTAAGGTCGATACCCTCGGCCTCGAGCTTCTCCTGATGGGCCTCGAGCGCCTTCCAAGCGGCGGTCGACGTAGCGTCGATAGGTGCGGCAACAGTTGCCATAAAGTCCTCCTCAACATACGGGCGCATACCTCCATGCGCCCGGATAATCAGATGACCCTATTCTAGCGCAGGTCAAGACCGTAATCAGCGAGCGTTGCCAATCCGCCCCTAAACGGCGACCGACCAAAAAGGGACAGGTTAATTTTGGCAGGTCAAACGCTTTACCTACCAAAATTAACCTGTCCCTTCCTGGCAGATATTAGGCCGCAGCGCAGACGCTACCGAGCAACTCACGCAAAGGAGACCCGATGCCCTCCAGCAGTTCGGGCGCGATAATGGCAAAAACGGGAACCTCGCCGGTGCCCACGACAGCAGGCACCTTGCCCTCCGAGACAATGCATCCATAAGGCACAAAGCCGTCTTCGCCGGCATCGAGCGCCGCCATGCGACGCGCGAGCTCGCGCGCAAAGCCGGCAGTATCGGCATCGCCAATCGCCAGGACAAAGTCCACGCCTTCGTCGGTCGCCAGGGCTACGGCCTCATCGACCAAATCGTCTCCCCCGTCGCCCCCGACCAAGCCGCAGCGAAAAAGCACGCGTTCGAGCAGAGCTCGATCAAGCGAGCCGAGCGCCGCCGAGACGAGCTCATCGTGCGTATGTTTGTCACCGCCCAACACGACCAGCGCCTTGGTGCCACCGTAGTGAGCGACCAATCGTCCGCACCAGCGAGCCACGTCTCCATCCGCAACAAGGCGCGCCGGCATACCAAACCCATAATTGACCATCTTTTCCACAACCCTTCCGTGCGTATAGGCGGTATCAATCGTTAGGCTCATGCTACGAAGCGAGCTTTTCCGAGCTGTTTCGCGCTCTTTAGGGCTGCGTTAAAAACCCGATGCAGCCGCACGACCATACCCGCCAAAAAGGGACAGGTTTTGACGGTGTCTGGTCGAGCGGGTATTATCGAACAGGTATTCGATAAGAACATGTGTTTGATGGGAGGACGCGTGGCGCACGAGCAGCACACCTACATCTGCATCGACCTCAAGACGTTTTATGCCAGCGTCGAGTGCGTGGACCGCGGGCTCGATCCACTCACCACCAACCTGGTCGTTGCCGACGAATCACGCGGACGCACGACCATCTGCCTCGCCATCACACAGGCCATGAAGGACCTCGGGATACACAATCGCTGCCGTCTGTTCGAAATTCCCGATGGCATCGACTACATCACGGCCGTACCGCGCATGCAGCATTACATGGAGGTGTCGGCGAAAATCTACGGTATCTATCTGGAATACGTCAGCCCCCAGGACGTGCACGTCTACTCCATCGATGAGTGCTTTATCGACGTGACGCCCTATCTGGACCTCTATCACACCGATGCGGAAGGGTTCGCCTGCACGCTGCGCGACGAGGTCCTCGCGCGCACCGGCATCACGGCGACGGTCGGCATCGGCCCCAACCTATTCCAGGCCAAGGTAGCGCTCGACATTACCGCCAAGCACGTACCCAGCCGCATCGGCATACTCGACGACGAGACCTTTCGCAAGGAGATCTGGCCCCATCGCCCCATCACCGACATCTGGGGCATCGGCCCCGGCGTGGCAGCCCGACTCGAAAAGTATGGCGTCTACGACCTGATGGGCGTCGCCGCCCTTGACGAAAACCTGCTCTACGACGAGCTCGGCGTCAATGCCGAATATCTTATCGATCACGCCTTCGGACGCGAGCCGACAACCATCGCCGATATCCAAGCCTATCGCCCGCAGGCAACTTCGACCACCACAGGACAGGTGCTCTCGAAGGGTTATGCCTACGAACAGGCCTATACCGTCTTGCGCGAGATGGTCGACAACGCCGTTTTAGACTTGGTCGATAAGCACGTGGTCTGCGACAGCATCTCGCTCTTTGTGGGCTACGCGAGCGAACGCGCCGACATACGCCGCCTCGACGCCAGCGGTACAGCGCAGTATGTGGACGGATGCGGGCACCTGCGCTCGAGCACATCGAGTATCGAACCCACCGCAACCGCCGGCCCCGAGCTCGCGCCCCGTGCGCCCAAGCCCGTCCAGCGCGATGACGAACGGCGTCGCCTGGTGCGCGAAGCGCAGGCAATCGATGGCATCTTTGTGGGAGAGCATGGCGGCAAACCGCGCGGTGGCTATGCCGCACTCTTTGCGCACTCTAACGCCTCGCGAAAGCTGCCCGAGCGTACCAATTCGTTTAAGAAGATCATGGGCTATTTCGATGAGCTCTGGGCGCAGACTGTCGATCCCAAACGACCGGTCAAGCGCATCAACCTGGGATTTGGCAACCTCATGCCCGAGGAATTTGCCACCATCGATCTGTTCAGCGATATCGAGGCCGATGAGCGCGAGCGCGACCTGGCGCGCGCCGTCCTGGCCGTGAAAGGCAAGTACGGCAAGAACGCGCTCGTCAAGGGATTAAGCTTTACCGCCGGCGCCACCGCGCGCGAACGCAACGAACAAGTTGGAGGACATCGTGCCTAAGTCCCAACAACAGCCGATGCGGCCACCGACACCTTTTGAACGCCTAGCGGACCCCGAGGGAAGACGTCGCTCCGCCGACCCAAAGCTCACCGCCAACGGCACCGTCCGTGCCGGCCGTGCCGCGCAGTTTATGCCCTTTGCCGCCCTCACGGGATACTACGAGCTCGTGCGTAAACAAGAGATCACCGCCGAGCCAAAATGCGAACTCACAGAAGAAAAAGCCCTCGAACTTTCGAAAAAGCTCGAGGGCCTCAAGCGTGGCGACTTGGTTCGTGTCACCTATTACGATACATACGGCTATCGCAGCCGCACCGGCATCCTCGACGAGGCGCTCCCTGCTTTCAAACTCCTCAAGCTCAAAGATATCGCCATCGACTTCGACGACATCCAGGACATCGAGCTACGCGGACGAGCCTAGACAAGGACGCGCATCCAAGGCAAGGCCTACAGCGTCATGACGTAGTAACCCGCATCTCTCACGGCAGCCTCAAGGACACCGCGATCGATCGGCCGCTTGGAGCGCACGCGCGCTGTGTGGTCCGCATACGTCACCGTTGCCCACACGCCATCCAGCGCATTGAGGGCATTGGCTACGTTCTGAGCGCAGCCGTCACAGCTCATGCCGCCGATGAGCAGCTCATCGCTATAGGGGTAGTGGGACGGATCGGTATCCGCAACCACTACCTTCTTGGCCTTCTTACCGCTCGCGCCATCGCTGCAGCAGCTCTTTCCGTGTGTCGAAGCGACAATGCGACGCAGGCCAAAAAACATGCCGACGGCAATGACGGCCAACACGATGAGATTCGCAGGGTTGAGCAAGTCGCTCATGCGTTCCCCTTTCAAGTAGCACTATCTAGATACCCCCATGGGGTGTCCCCATCTTAACCCAAAATCGTGTCCGTTCGGTCAATTAGTTTCCCTCTTCAAACTTTTTTGTTGACCATGGCTTACTTTCGTGTATAAGTTTTCCTAGGCTAACAACTGAGGACCCGAAAGGAGCATCGTGACTCGAACCATTGACATCCCAACATACCAAACGGCTGTCGTGCGCAACTGCTCCCCTACGCTCGCAGGTATCAAGCCGGCTTCGCTCTTTACCTATCCCGGCGTCTACGCCAACCAAAACGGAAAACCCGGCGCCGCCCATATCGAAGAGCGACGCTCTCGCCTGCTCGCCGTCATAGCCCAATGCAACCGCGAGCTCCAGCCACTCGGAATCCATATGAGCGTTTTGGTCTGGCGCCCCTGCGGAGCGCTTATCTATGTGTATCGCCCTGCGGACCTCATGCGATACCTCTCCGACCCCCGTGCCACGACGGCGCTAGCCGCCGAAGGTTACGATGTCCACAACCTGCCCGCATCCCTGGTGCATCTCGCCGCGCGCATCACGCTGGCAAGCAGCAATGCCGCAGAAAGCGCCTATGACGGCAGCGTCTGCGCACTCGCGCGAAATAGGCACTGCGATACGGGGTGCATATGCGAGTTCCCCCACGAAATTGGCTATTTTTTGGGCTATCCCTACGAAGATGTCCATCAGTTTATCGTCCAGCACGGCGAAAACTATAAGGTCTTTGGCGCATGGAAGGTATACACAAACGTTGAGCAGGCGCTCACGACCTTCGATTCCTATCGCGCATGCACGCAATACCTTACCTACATCTATCAACAGGGCTGCACCCTGGAACAACTTGTCCAGGCAACCCGATAGAGCATACAAGACGCGGCCGCACGCCGCACAACCGAAAGGAAAACATATGAGCAAGATCGCCGTCGTCTACTGGAGCGGTACAGGCAACACCGAGGCCATGGCAAACTTCGTTGCCGAGGGTGCAACCGGTGCCGGCGCCGAGGCAGAGGTCATCTCCTGCGCCGACTTCTCCGCAGACAAGGCCGCCAACTATGACGCCATTGCCTTCGGCTGCCCCGCCATGGGTTCCGAGGAGCTTGAGTATGACGAGTTCCAGCCTATGTGGGACGAGGTCAAGGAGACCCTCGGCGATAAGAAGGTCGTCCTCTTTGGCTCTTATTCGTGGGCCGAGGGCGAGTGGATGGACAACTGGAAGGCCGATGCCGACGAGGCGGGCGTCAATGTCGTCGATTCCGTCATTTGCTACGATGCGCCCGACGATGAGGGCGAGACCGCTTGCAAGGCCCTCGGAGCCGAGCTCGCGTAACGAACCCAGGACCTCCAAAAGAGTCTGCATCAAAGCGTATCCTTATCCCTACAAAAGAGCGGGGGCTGGATTCAAGTCCAGCCCCCGCTCTTTTATAACGGCAGTTACATCAACCGGCTACGAGATATTGCCCAAGAACGCCTTGGTGCGCTCGCTCTTGGGGTGGTCGAAGACCTCGCTCGGCGTACCCTCTTCCACAATGACGCCGCCGTCCATAAAGACGACGCGGTCGGCGACGTCGCGGGCAAAGCCCATCTCGTGCGTCACGACGATCATGGTCATGCCATCGCGTGCCAGGTCGCGCATGACACCCAGAACGTCGCGAACCAGCTCGGGATCGAGCGCCGACGTGGCCTCGTCAAAGAGCATAACGTGAGGGTTCATCGACAGGGCGCGGGCGATGGCAACGCGCTGCTGCTGGCCGCCCGAGAGCTGGCTCGGCATAAAGTCGATACGCTCGGCAAGACCGACCTTGGTCAGCTCCTCGACGGCGATCTTCTCGGCCTCTTCCTTGCTGCGCTTGAGCACCTTTTGCTGCGCAAGCATGACGTTCTTTTTGACCGACAGGTGCGGGAACAGGTTGAACTGCTGAAACACCATGCCCAAGTGCGTACGCACCTTATTGAGGTCAACGCCCTTGGCGCACACATCCACGCCCTCGACGACAATCGAACCACTCGTAGGATGCTCCAGACGATTGATGCAGCGAAGCATCGTCGACTTGCCCGAGCCCGAAGGACCCAGAACTACGACGACCTCGCCCTTATGCACATCCAGATCGATATCGCGCAGGACCACGTTATCGCCAAAGGCCTTCTGGAGGTTCTTAATGCTGACGACGACCTCGTTCGAGTTATTGGTTTCGCTCATGATAGGACCTCCTTACAGACCGGCGATGTGATCGGCAGGCGTCGCGACAACCTGTCCGGCGCTCTTGGCGGGACGCTTCTTCTTGGTCTCGGTCGTACCCAAAAGCCTCGCCTCAAGACCGCTCACCAAGCGAGCGAGCGGCAGGGTGATGACCAGATAGAACAGGGCGGCAACCACGTACGGTGTAATGGAGCCCGTCGTGGCCACGATGGTACGGGCGTTCATGACGATTTCGACCACACCCACGGCGGCAAGCAGCGACGTATCCTTGTAAAGCAAGATAAACTCGCTGGTCAGCGTAGGCAAAACATTGCGGAACGTCTGCGGAATCATAACGTAGAGCAGCGTCTGGAAGGCATTCATGCCCAGAGAGCGAGCAGCCTCGTTTTGGCCCTTGGGGATCGATTGAATACCGGCACGGAAGATCTCGCACAGGTACGCAGACGAGTTCATGGCCATGACGATAACGCCCAAAACATAGTCGTCCACCTTGACGCCGGCCAACGGCAGACCGAAGAACGCGATATAGATCTGCAGGAACGCCGGCGTACCGCGAATGATATTCACGTAGATGCCGGCGAGGCAGCGCAGGATGCGCGACTTGGAGATGCGCATAAGCGACAGGGCAAAGCCAAAGGGAATTGCCAGCGGAAACGCCACGAGCACGATCGAAAGCGACATAAGGAAGCCCTTGAAGACGATCGGCAGGCTCTGGACCAAAATGACCGGGTTCAGGAACAGGCGCAGGAACATATTGGAGTTCCACGCCTCGACCCACGGCTGCTCCTTAAGGTCGGCCAGGAAGTTATCGAAGGCCGTCACGCCCTTGATCTCCACCGACGGAATCTTGGAGATCTTCTTGGTCGAACCGTCGGCGAGCGTATAGGTGCCGCTAAAGGCCTCATCGCCGCCCTCGACGGGAAACGTCACACCGTAAACCTCGACGCGGAAATAGCCGCCGGCAGGCGCCGTCTCGCCAAAGTCAATCTTGAGCGTCTGGCCGTCAGCCTTGCACGTGGGCTTCATGGGCGTACGATCCATGAGGTCCTCGCCCGAGAGCATCGTCAATCGCGTGTCATCGGTACCAAACGTCGTGCCGTCGACAAACGTCAGCGAAAGACCGCTCAGCTCCTCGTCGGCATCGGCCTGAACTTCCCAAGTGATGCGCGTCTCGGTGCCGCCGACCACATCGCTACCCGAACCGGTATTGGGTCGGGCGGTAATCTTTGCGGTCTCAAGCGCCTGGGCGGTCGTGGGCGCATATGCCCCTGCGCACACCAGCGCGAGCGCCACGGCCATGGCGCAGGCTAGCTTTTGGAGCAAGGCGGGCAGTGGAAAACGCTGCTCCGCGGCCCCTTTGTTCAGTCGAGACAAGGTGGCTCCTATCGTAGAAGTTGCCGGCAAAACGAGACGGAAATACTCTCCGTCAAGAGAAGCGCAAAGGCCCTCTCCGCCAAAACGGAAAGGGCCCGCGAGCAATCAAGTAGCTATTTTACTTGATGTTGTACTTAGCCATGAGGGCGTCAATGGTACCGTCGTCGGTCAGGTCCTTGATGGCCTGGTTGATGTCTTCCTTGAGCTTGGTGTTACCCTGGTTGATGGCGATGGCGTACTCCTCGCCGGTGCTGATCTGCTTAATGGTCTGGCAGGTGTTGAACTGCTCGGCGGTCAGCTGGCTGGCAACGGAGCGGTTGGTGACTACGGCGTCGCCCTTATCGGACTGCAGGGCGCTGAAGCACTCGGTAGCGTCCTTGTAGGGGACGATCTTGGCCTTGGGGAAGTTCTCCTGGGCAAAAGACTCGGCGGTCGAGCCAGACTGAACGATGATGGTAGCGTCGGCGTTGTTGAGCTTCTCGCTGTAGTTGTCGGCCGTGATGTCGGTGTTATCGACCTTGGTCACGATAGCCTGATCGTCCATGTAGTAGGAATCGGAGAAAGTGACTTCCTTCTCACGCTCGGGCGTGTCGGTGATAGCCGCGATGGAGACGTCGTACTTGGCGCCCGAAGCGACACCCGGAACCAGCGTGTCAAAGTCATTGTTGACGTACTCGACATCCAGGCCCAGCTTGTCACCGATAGCCTTGATGAGCTCAAGGTCAAAGCCCTGGTAGTCGCCGTTGTCATCCTTGTACTCAAACGGCGCGTACTCGGCAGAGGTGCCGACGGTCAGCGTGCCGTCCTTGACGAGCGCGTACTCCTTGGAGCCGTCGACCTTCTCGACCTTAGCGTCGTCAGAGCTGCTGGAACCGGCATCAGAACCAGAGGTGGCGTTGGACGAACCGCAGCCCGTCAGAGCAAGGGCGAGCGCCATAGCACCCGTGGCGGCAAATGCGCCGAGCTTCTTCAGCTTCATAATCAGTCTCCTTCCGGTGACCTCGTTTGATTCAGAGGTCTGCAAAAACTGTTGGCTATTATGCACCCGGAATTACGAATCTGCAATGAGAAAACTGATTGAAACAAACCCATAACGTGAATGGAATACTCTACTTTGTGACAGTCATTACTGCTGCAATGACCTTAATAGTCTAATTTCAGCTGCATAACCTGCAAGTTCGTTCGGAGTCTCCAAAATAAACGGCAGCGAACGCAAGTGGCCATTCGATACAATATTCTGCATAACCTGCATACCTCCACCAAATTCCTCACTGCCAAGGTATCCCTTGCCGATGCACTCGTGACGATCTTTATGGGCGCCACAAGGGTTCTTCGAATCGTTGATGTGTACGGCATGCAAGCGATCGATACCCACCACGCGGTCGAACTCGTCGAGTACGCCGTCCAGATCATGGATGATGTCGTAGCCGGCATCGCTCACATGGCAGGTGTCCAAACAAACGCCCAGCTTATCGGACAGCTCTGGGCACTTGGCGGCAACGCCCTCGATAATGCACGCCAGTTCTTCAAAGCTACGGCCCACCTCGGTGCCCTTGCCCGCCATGGTCTCGAGCAATACCGTCGTCTGCTGTCCCTCAAACATCACCTGGCACAGCGTGTCGACAATCATCTGAATGCCGGCGTCTGCCCCCTGTCCCACATGCGCACCGGGGTGAAAATTGTAGTAGTTGCCGGGCAGTGCTTCCAGACGCTGCAAATCTTCCGCCATAGCCTCCAAGGCAAACTCTCGCGCCCGCTCCTTAGCGGAGCAGGGGTTATAGGTATACGGGGCATGCGCCACCAGCGGTCCAAAGTCGTTTTGCGCCATAAGCTCGCGCAGAGCCGCCACGTCATCCATGTCAAGGTCTTTTGCCTTGCCACCGCGCGGGTTGCGCGTAAAGAACGCAAAGGTATTGGCACCAATGGACAACGCCGTCTCCCCCATTGCCCGATAGCCCTTCGTCGTCGAAAGATGACATCCGATTGTCAGCATCTCCAGCTCCCCCTCATCAGTTGCGGTGAAATACGGTCTATTGGTGCCCTATTTTGGCGCAAACAGACCGTATTCCACCGCAAGTTATAAAAGGGGCATCAGAGATGTGGGCCGCCAGGCACCACGGGCGCCGGCGTCATGATCCCCTACGTGTCAGCGCCAAGTCCTAGAGGGATAGACGAATCGCATCGATGATGTGTGCACAGCGCTGCGTGGCGGCAAGGGGCATGACGGGACTCTCGAGTTTCCCCGCCTGAATAAGCTGCGTCGCATGCTGGATTTCGCCGTAGAAATCATCGATCTCAAACGGGGCATTTATTTCTAGCGTTCGACCGTCGGAATACTTCACATGGGCGAGCTCGGGGCGATGGAGCCGCTCGATTTCCAACGAGCCCCGCTCACAGGCAATCGTTAAGCGGCTTTCATATGTTGCTTTGCCGTCGCACGCCATATGAATGGGTATACCGCCGACGCTCATATGGATCTCGTCGGCCCAATCGACGCGGCCGCCTGATACGTCACGCCAGCGAACTTCACGGGACGAAACCTCGCACGCGCCCGAGAGCAAATCCTCAAACCAACCGACCGCATAGCAGCCCATGTCATATAGACAGCCGCCCTGCAACGGATCAAGCAGATAGCCCGAAGGAAACTCGCCGTAATCGAGCTTTTGCACGCTTTCAATCGAGACAATACGGCCAGGCTCACCCGACGCAAGCAGGTCCTTCACGCGAGTGTGCATCGGGCAAAACCGATTCTTCATCGCCTCCATAAACAGCACGCCGCGCTCGCGAGAGATGGAGGCAATCGAGAGAGCCTCTTCCTCACTCAAAACGGCCGGCTTTTCGCACAGCACGGCCTTTCCGGCGCGCAGCGCGCGACAGGCCCAACGCGTATGCATGCCATGCGGAAGAGCCAAGTAGATTGCATCGACATCGGGGTCGGCGATCAGCGCGTCATAAGCCGCATCGCCGTTATCGTCGACCGAGGCATGGCCATGCGCAGCATCGATCGAAAACGCTCGGCAAAATTCCTCGACATGTGCAGGAGTGCGGCCGGCCGCAGCCACAAGCCGTGCCCCGTCCACCTCCTTGAGCGACGATGCAAATCGATGCGAAATGTGCCCGGCGCCCAAAATGCCCCAACGAACCTCACGCGAATCATTACGTAAACCTCGGTCACCCACGATAGCCTCCCATCAGTTGCGGTGAAATAGTTCCTGTTTGGTCCCTATTCTGCCGCAAACAGGAACTATTCCACCACAAGTTATAAAAGGGGCATCAGGAGCGCGTTTTGCCGAAGGCCTTAAGCACCGCCGTCACGGGGCCCGGCTGGAAGCGTCGGCGCACGTCATCGAGACGCTCGGGGATATCGATATGCTGCGGGCAGTGGCGCGTGCATTTGCCGCACTTGACGCAATTGCTCACCAGCTTGGGCTCGCTCGTGCGCACCGCGCTCGCCGTAAAGTATTGAGACAGCCCCGTAAACCAGCTGTGCGCGTAGCTCGCGTTGTAAGCGGCAAAGCAGCCGGGAATGTTAATACCCTTGGGACATGGCATGCAGTAGCCGCATCCCGTGCAGGGCACACGGTTCGATTTCTCAAACTCCATCAACACGCGCGCAATCGTGTCGAGCTGGTTGGCCGTCATCGAATTCGGCAACGCGAGGTCTGCCAGTGACGAATTCTCGTCCACCTGCGCGGTATCGGTCATACCAGAAAGCAACATGGTCACCTGGGGATGATTCCACACCCACGAGAGCCCCCAAGCGGCAGGCGTATGCAAATGCCGATCGCATGCACCATCGAGAACAGCGCGCGCCCGCGGAGGCAATTTGCCTGCCAAGCGTCCGCCCAAAAGCGGCTCCATCACAAACACCGCGAGACCTCGCTCGGCGGCGGCCATGAGCCCCGCCGTTCCCGCCTGATATCGCTCTCCAGCGTAGTTGTACTGGATCTGGCAAAAGTCCCACTCATACGCAGCGAGCATCGTAAGGAAGTCCGCCGCGCTGCCGTGGTACGAAAAGCCTATCTGACGAATACGCCCTGCAGCCTTTTGCTGCGCGATCCAGTCCTCGATGCCCAGCGCCACCACGCGCTCCCACTGCGCAGGCGAGGTGATGTTGTGCATAAGGTAATAGTCGATATGGTCGGTCTGCAGGCGGCGCAGCTGCTCGTCGAAAAACCGATCGAAATCCTCCGCGCATTTGCACGAAGCATGCGGCAGCTTGGTTGCGAGCAAAACCTGGTCGCGCAAGCCCAGGCGTTCAAGCGAAGCGCCCACGCAAGCCTCGTTGCCGGGATAGAGATAGGCCGTGTCCAGATAATTAATCCCCTGCTCCACCGCACGGGAGATGATGGCATCGGCTGTCTTCGCATCGGGGTGTCCCGGCGCACCGGGAAACCTCATGCAGCCCAGACCCAGAGCGGATATTCGGTTACCACTTTTGGGGTCAACGCGGTATTGCACGGCCCCTCCCTTCGCCATCAGCGCCCCGACAAGGCGAAACACAATGGTCACGCAGCCGAAACATCGTGGAATCGCAATCGAGAACGTATCGTAACGCAGCAGAAATCGAGCTGTCACGGCACCGCTTTAACATCAGCAAAAAGCCCGATGAAAGGAGCCGGGCATGACCACGCGCGAGGACGCCTACCCCTACCCCGGCGAGCAATACATCCTCTCGGTCGACCGCTATCAGATCGAGGTCATGGACCATCTGGACGAGCCTCCCGCCACGGGTGCCGTCATCTTCTGCACCTTCCCCAAGGTCCGCGATGGCGTCGGATACCCCGCCCGCGTCTTTGCGGTCTGCCCTGCAGCGTAGCGTCCAGGCAAACGTTTCTTTTTTATAACAGCCGCCCCGCGCACCCACCAATCAACCTGGCAGCATACAATCCATCAGGCGCCCCTTACGCGGGCGCCTTTTACATGGGGAGATGATTCACATGCAGATCAACAAGGTCGCCTTTATCGGCAAGGGCGGCGTCGGCCTGCTCTACGGCAGCATGATCGCCCGGGCGCTCGGCAACGACGCCGTCGAATACGTCATGGATGACACCCGTTTTGAGCGTCACGCGGGCGATGCGCTCACTGTCAACGGCAAGCCCTGCGATCTCACGTCCGTCCGCGCCAGCGAGGCGACGCCCGCCGATCTGGTCATCCTGACAGTCAAGACCACCGGTCTCGACCAAGCACTCAAGACTATGGAGCGCGTCGTGGGACCCAACACGCTCATCGCCTCGCTGTGCAACGGCATTACGAGCGAGCAAAAGATTGCCGAACGCTTTGGCTGGGAGCATACCGTTCTTGGTATCTGCCAGGGCATGGACGCCGTGTTCCTCAACGGCGCGCTCACCTTTACCAATGCGGGCGAAATCCGCTTTGGCGCGGCGGCCGGCACGAACCCCGCAACCATCACCGCGATCGACGAGCTCTATACGCGCTGCGGCATCGCCCATACCGTCGAGGACGACATCGCCCACCGCATGTGGGCCAAACTCATGCTCAACGACGGCATCAACCAGACCTGCATGGCCTACGGCGGGACCTACGGAAGCGCCACGGAGCCGGGCTCCGAGCAGCGTCGCTGCTTTGTTTCCGCCATGCGCGAAACGCTTGCGGTCGCCAACGCCGAGGGCGTTGAACTGACCGAGGCAGACCTGACGCAAATGGTGCACCTCATCGAGGGAATCGACCCCGCCGGTATGCCCTCGATGGCTCAAGACCGCATCGCAAGGCGCAAAACCGAGGTTGATGAGTTCGCGGGCACCATCTGCCGCCTCGCAGCCAAACACGATATCCAGGCACCGCAAAACGAGTGGCTCTATCGGCGCATCCGCGATATCGAGAAAAGCTGGTAGCGCCAACGCGCCGCATTCAACAGCCTTAACAGCAAAACCGCCGCAAGGGAACCTTTCCCCTGCGGCGGCCTTCATCTTCGTCTATGACCGGCGGCCGATCTCACAACAGTTAACGTTGCGACCCCGGCACCTCGTCCTCATCGTCGCGGCAAAGAACCACGCCCGCGCTTCCCAGCAGTGCGGCCGCGATCAGCGCGCCGACCACGATAGGAGCAGTCCCGCATGTCCCCTGCATGCCCGCGACGAGCGCGACCGTGGGACCAAGGCAGCCGAGCATCAACGCGACGGCGGCAACGGCAATATCTCGAGCATTCACAAGACCACTTCTTCCAAGAGAAAGACCTTATTTCTCATGAACTAGTGTGCCCCGCATCCATACGCCCAGCGTACCGCCACGGTAAGGGCTCTGTTAACTCAAACGCGCATAAAGAACGGGCGGCTTTACGTTGCCTAAAAGCTCAGTAAAGACGTCCGCCCATCATGTGCCTATTTTGCTTATGGCAGATTACCAACCGGTGTAGTAGTCAGTGGTTCCGGCAGCGCAGCCGGAGTCATAGACCTTGCAATCACCCTTGGAGCCCGTAAAGGTCGAGCCCTGGGCCATATCGCCCGCAGCAACAACGTAATAGCCGTCGGAATCGCGCCAGAAGCCCTCAGAATCCTGAGTCCATTCGCCCGTGCGATAGTGATAAAGCACATTGCTGCTGTAATAGGTCTCGCGGCGCCCGTTGTAGTTATTGACACCCGCAGAGCGCGTCAGGCCCGATCCGTTCGCGTAGGACGCGGCAGACGCGTAGGACGGAGTGTAACCGGCGTTGTAGTACGAAGCCTGGGCGACCTCGGCAGCCTCCGCCTCGGCGGCAGCCTCGAGCGCTTCGCGCTTGGCATCCTCAAGCGCAGTGCGCAGCTCATCGAGCTCGGTCGACTTGGCGTCGACCTCCCCCATCGTCAACAGGCTACCCGCACCGTCGATGCAACCCTGCAGCACAGCGCGCTCGTCATCGGTGGCATAGTCGCCATACATATTCATGATGATCTGAGCGCGCATCTCCAGGGAATCGCGCTTGGCCTCCATCGAGGCGTTCCACTCCTGCATGGAACCATAACCATCGCCACGATAGTCAACGGGCTGCACCAGCGTCGTCTCGGACGGAGTA
The DNA here is from genome assembly GCA_030826265.1 of Collinsella aerofaciens. Classification (GTDB taxonomy): domain Bacteria; phylum Actinomycetota; class Coriobacteriia; order Coriobacteriales; family Coriobacteriaceae; genus Collinsella; species Collinsella aerofaciens_AY. The sequence goes on along the minus strand of JAPJOH010000002.1, from coordinate 17,336 downwards.
GATCCAACCGTATCGGACAGTGTTGCGGCGTGGGCATCAGTTGCACCGGCGCCCGCCAAAAGTGCCACGGTCAGAGCGGCGGAAAGGGCGGCGGTTTTCGGTTTTCGTGAATCAATCCTCATGTAGCTGGAAACCTCCGTAGTGCGTTTTTGCTGCGTTTGAGCTGCGTGTGATTCGATCGCGCTGCATAGTACCCCGAGCAAATCGCGACCTGCGGTTTTACTTAAAAGGCGCACGTCAATTGCGTAAAACTCACATCCTCTCAACAGGAGTTTTCCACAACTCGAATGCATAAAGCGTGTCAAAAACCCTGTTTTTGCACCCTCTCTATGCAAATAAGGCGCCTGTGCAACCATTGTTCGCACAGGCGCCTTGAGCAGGCATTTTATGCAGTTATACCTATCGAGTCGCAAGGGGTCCTTGCACAAGTCGCCTTACTCGTCCAGCGCGGCGAAGGCCTGCTTCAGATCCCAAATGATATCCTCGGCGTTCTCGGTACCGATGGAAAGACGGATCGTGGAGGGCGTGATGTTCTGCTCGGCGAGCTCCTCGGCAGAGAGCTGGGAGTGCGTGGTGGTAGCCGGGTGCACGACGAGCGACTTGACGTCGGCCACGTTGGCGAGCAGCGAGAAGACCTGCAGATGATCGATGAACTTCCAAGCTGCCTCCTGGCCACCCTTAATCTCAAAGGTAAAGATCGAGGCACCGCCACGGGGGAAGTACTTCTGATAGAGCTCGTGATCGGGGTGCTCAGGCAGGCTCGGGTGGTTCACCTTGGCGACGTGGCTGTCACCAGCCAGGAACTCAACGACCTTCTTGGTGTTCTCGACATGACGGTCAACGCGCAGCGACAGAGTCTCGGTGCCCTGGAGCAGGACCCAGGCGTTGAACGGACTGATGCAAGCGCCCTCGTCACGCAGCAGGATAGCGCGGACATAGGTTGCAAAGGCGGCGGGACCGGCAGCCTCGGCAAACGAGACACCGTGGTAGGAGGGGTTGGGCTCAGCAATCTGGGCGTACTTTCCGCTCGCCTTCCAATCGAAGTTACCGCCGTCGACGATCACACCGCCCAGCGAGGTGCCGTGGCCGCCGATGAACTTGGTTGCGGAGTGGACGACGATATTGGCACCATGCTCCAGCGGACGGAGCAGATACGGGGTGCCGAAGGTGTTGTCGACGACAACCGGCAGACCGTGCTTCTTGGCGATCTCGGAGATGGCGTCGATGTTGGGGATGTCGGAGTTGGGGTTGCCGAGCGTCTCGAGATAGATGACCGTGGTGTTGTCCTTGATGGCACCCTCGACCTCTTCAAGGTTATGGGCATCGACAAACGTGGTCTCGACGCCAAACTGGGAGAGCGTATGCTCCAGCAGGTTGTAGGAGCCACCGTAGATGGTCTTCTGAGCCACCACGTGGTCACCGGCCTGGGCAAGAGCCTGCAGGGTATAGGTGATGGCAGCAGCACCGGAGGCGACGGCAAGACCTGCCACGCCACCCTCGAGGGCGGCGATACGGTCCTCGAAGACGCCCTGGGTGGAGTTGGTCAGACGGCCGTAGATGTTACCGGCGTCGGCAAGACCAAAGCGGTCGGCGGCGTGCTGGGAGTTGCGGAACACATAGCTCGTGGTCTGGTAGATAGGCACGGCGCGGGAGTCGGATGCAGGATCGGCGCTCTCCTGGCCAACGTGCAGCTGCAGGGTATCGAAACCAAAGGTGTGCTCGGGGTTGTTGATAAACTGGCTCATGATGATCTCCTTGATCGAACAAAAGTAATAAGAGTAAGAGAAGTGAGTCGCTGTCTCCTGATCACGCCGACGGGCGCAAACAGGAGCCCGGCATTCGTCTTGGTAAGCAATTCATATGCGGGCCTCCTTTCGCATCCCGGTTCCGTAGTTGGCTTAATTACCTACCGTCTTTGTGTGTTTTGAATAGTACGAGCATTGTTTTCCTCGGTCAATCACTTTAAAGCGCTAGCCTGTTATCGGTTTTATAGATAACACTCGAAAGGACGGGCGCCGATGACCCTCCAACAGCTTCGCTTTTTGATCGCCGTGGCAGAGTCCGGTTCGATCAACGCCGCAGCCCAGCGCCTCTATACGGCACAGTCCAATATCTCCAATGCCGTCAAAAGCCTGGAGCAGGAACTTCATATCGAAATCTTTACGCGCTCCAGCCGCGGTGTTGCACTCACCAACGACGGCACCGAGCTTTTGGGTTATGCACGCCAGGTCGTAGAGCAGGCCGACATGCTCGAGGCCCGCTACGAGGACGGCGGTACCCCGCAAGCCCGCCTCGCCATTTCCGCCCAACACTACGCCTTTTCGGTCGAGGCCTTTGTCAACGTAGTCGAGCGCTGCCGCGACAGCAAGTTCGAGTTCATCATGCGCGAGACTACCACATCGCAGATCATCGATGACGTCCGCGCGTTTCGCAGCGATATCGGCATTCTGTATCTGGATGACTTTAACGCCCGTGTTCTGCAGAAGGCTTTTGCCGATGCGCGCGCGAGCTTCCATCCCCTATTCGACGCGACGGTCCACGTCTTCGTTAGCGAGCGCCACCCGCTTGCCCGCCGCCCGCAGCTGTCCCTTGCCGACCTCACACCCTATACGCGCTACAGCTTTGAACAGGGAACCTCAAACTCCTTCTATTACGCCGAGGAACCTTTTAGCTATATCCCTTGCGACCGCAACATACGAATCTCGGACCGCGGAACACTTACTAACTTACTTATCACGTCGAACGGTTACACCCTGTCGACCGGTGTCCTCTCCAATGAAATGCAATGGGGTATGGCATCGATCCCGTTAGCAGACGCCCCAACGATGCACGTAGGCTATATCATGCACGACGAGCGCAAGCCCTCTCCCCTCTTGCAGCAATACCTCGACGAGCTCAACCGCATCATCCATGCCAACCAACTGTCGGAAGACGGGGTAGAAATCGTAGATTGCTAGCCCCCGGCGGGCATGGCGCTACAATGGTCACTCACGCGAAACGTACCCAACGAAAGGAACCATGTGAAGGTCATCATCTATACCGACGGCTCGGCCCGATCAAATCCGGGACGCGGCGGCTACGGCGCCGTGCTCAAATACACCAACCCCGCCGGCAAGACCTTCACCTCTGAGCTTTCGCGCGGCTACGCCAAGACCACCAACAACCGCATGGAGCTCATGGCCGTTATCGTGGCACTCGAGGCGCTCAACCGCCCCTGCGACGTCGAAGTCCATTCCGATTCGCAGTACGTCGTTAACGCCTTCAACAAGCACTGGATTGACGGATGGAAAAAACGCGGCTGGAAGACCGCCAACAAGCAGCCCGTCAAGAACCGCGATCTGTGGGAGCGCCTACTCACCGCAAAGAGCAAGCACAAGGTTGAGTTCATCTGGATTAAGGGTCACGCCGGCCATGAGCTCAACGAGCGCTGCGACGAGCTCGCCACCACGGCGGCCGACGGCAGCAACCTCGATATCGACACCGGCTTTAACGAGAGCGACCTGTAACGGCGTCTTCGTACGCTATTTCCTGCCCCTTCGCGCTACACTCATCCTGTAAACCGAACGGCACGAGGGGGATACATGCTGCGTATAGCGACCATCGGCACATCCATGATTACCGACGACTTTATCCAGGTCGTCAACGCCAACGACCAAGCCGCGTTTGTGGGCACGCTCTCGCGCGATGCCAATCGCGGTGCTGCCTTTACCGCCGAGCGCGGTGGCGAGCGAAACTTTACTTCACTCGATGAGCTCGCGGCAGCCGCCGACGTCGACGCCGTCTATATCGGCAGCCCCAACGCACTTCACTACGAGCAGGCCCTTGCCTGCATCGCCGGTGGCAAGCACGTCATCGTCGAGAAGCCCTTCTGCGCCACCGAGGCGCAAGCGCTGGAAGTCTTCCGCGCTGCCGAGGCAGCAGGTGTCGTGGCCCTCGAGGCCATGCGTCCCCTCCACGATCCCGCCTTCCACGCCATCGAGGACGCCCTGGGTGAGATCGCCCCCATCCGCCGCGCCTCATTGCGCTTTGGAAAATATTCCTCGCGCTACAACGAGATTCTCGCGGGACGCGCCACCAATATCTTCGACTGCAATATGGCCTCGGGTTCCCTCATGGATATTGGCGTCTACACCGTCGAGCCCATGGTCGAGATTTTCGGCATGCCCTCCGGCCTTACGAGCATGACCACCCTGCTCGATCCCACCACGCGACAGCTCACGCACGGCCCCATCGACGGCTGCGGTTCCATCCTCGCCAGCTACGGCGGTGGCCGTATCTCCGTCGAGCTCGCGCACTCCAAAATTACGAATGACCTGCTGCCCTCGCAGATCGAAGGCGAGCGTGGCACTATCCAGATCGACCATCTGTCCACGCCCCGCAACGTCCGCATCGACTATCGCGGCGACGTCGTACGCGGCTCGGCGACCGAGGCGCCGCGCGAACAGGGCGACAACGGCCGCGTGCTCGACCTGCCCAAATCGAGCAACACTATGGAATACGAACTCACAGACTTCATCACCGCCATCGGCGGCATCGATAACGTCAAGGAAGAGATTTGGGAGACCCCGGCGGGACGCCACGAGCTTGGCCACTACCGCGATGTCACGCTCGTCTCACTACGCATCATGGATGCCGTGCGCCAGCAGGCCGGCATTACCTTCCCGGCCGACGCAGGCAAGCAGGCATAGCGATGGGCCTCTTCGATACGTTCTTCTCCAGCGTCACCGGCGGCAGTCGAGAGCCTCAAAAACCATCAAACGTCGAGCTCGAGCTGCGCCGCAGGCTTACTGTGCTCGCAAGCGACGAGGCCACTCAAGACACTCCCCTGCGCTATTTCCTGCGCTGGGAGGGGCAAGTCCAAGGCGTTGGTTTTCGCTTTACCAACACCAACCTCGCGCAGGCACGCGCACTCACCGGCTGGGTGCGTAACATGGAAGACGGCTCAGTCGAGATGGAGATACAGGGAGCTCCGGCAAATATCCTATCTCATCTCGAGGCGCTTCATGCCTCCTACGAGCGCATGGGAACGCGTTTTCGCCTCATAGACGCTCAGGCCCGAGCCCCACTTGCCAATGAAGACGGTTTCAGTCCTCATTATTAGTATTGTGTGCTAAATACGGTATCATTTACCTACGACCGTTGATAGAAAAGAGGCGAGGCGCATGGCGGTGCAAAGAAGGAATACCAGGCAGCGAAAGCTGGTTCTTGACGCCGTGCGCCAAAGCTATAACCATCCCACCGCCGACGAAATCTACAACGCCGTGCGCGCGCAGGATGACAAAATCAGCCGCGGTACGGTCTACCGCAATCTCAATCTCTTGGCCGACGCCGGCGAGATCCTCTCCATCAAGACGCCGGGCGGCAGCCGCTTCGATCGCACGATCGAGCCGCATGCGCATATCATCTGCACCTCGTGCAGCCGCGTCATCGACGTACCGCTCCCCTTCGATGCCCAGCTCGACGCCAAAGCGTCCGAGCAAATCGGCTGGCACGTCACGTCGCACTACACCATCTTCGAGGGTCTCTGCCCCGACTGCCGGTAGATGTTCGGGACATGCCTTAAAATCCACCTTTCCGCGCTTTGCAGCAAACAGTACATTTCTAGGCATGTCCCGAAAACCTACTCGGCGAGCAGGCGGTGCAGTTCTTCTTCGACCGTGTGCACGTAACGGACGCGATCGTTGATACCGCGCATGGTGGGGTTGCAGCTCTCCATCAGATAGGGATGGCCCACGACGTTGAGCATGTCGCGATCGTTCTCATTGTCGCCAAATGCCATCATCTCATCGGGCGAAATCCCCAGGACACGACCGTAATCGACAAGCGCGGAGCCCTTGCCCGAACCGAAACCGATAAGGTCCGTCCATGCGGTTCCTGACGTCATCACATCGACACGGTCGCCAAAGAGGCGCTCGAAATACTCCCGGGCCGCCGGATAATCCACCTCGGGCGTCTGGAAGCCAATCTTAATGACATCCTCGTCGATGTCCTCGGGACGGTCGACCACCGCCACATCGCAGTGGACCACATAGCGCAAATGGTCGACGAACGCATCGTTGCCGCTCATGGTGTAGATGTGCCCCTCACACGAAAGGGTCATGTCGGTATGGGGATACGCAACCACGGTATTCGCGATAACCATAGCAAGGCTACGCTCCATGGAACGCTTGACGACGGCACGCCCCTCGCTCATCACCAGGGTTCCGTTTTCGCATACATAGGCGAGCTCATCGGCCACCGGGGCAAACAGGTAGCGCAAGCTCGCATATTGACGGCCACTCGCCGGCATAAACACGATACCACGACGATGCAGCTCATCGATAAGCTCAAAGGCCTCGGAACGCAGCTCGCGCTCCCCCGGATGCAGCAACGTGCCGTCCAAATCGCATGCAATCAGTTTGATTCCCTCAAGACCCATATGCTTCCCCCAAAGCCTCATATCAACAGCAAGACGGACCTTGATCGGTCGCCCCTCAAAGCCCGTCTTGCGCATACGCGCGCTTAGCCGCGCGCCTTTTTTACGATGGTAAAGTCGGGAGCCATGCTCACGACGACCTCCGCCGCACTCGACGCAAAGCGCCGGTCCGCATCGAGTTCACGGGTAACCAGCGAGAGCCGAACACCCTCGACACCCCGGAGCATGCGGCCCAAAACAGGCTGCACCGGCGTATACATGCGCACAGTATGCTCGTCCGAGTCGCCCCGGAAGAGCGGCGCATGCATGTTGCCGATCTCCCAGCACGAATGCGCGAGCGCAATCGGGTCCATGCGGTCAACTTCGACCAAATAAACCTCGGCGCTGCGCAAGCGCACGACAACCGCCACGGGCACCATGCCCGAACGGTCAATGGCGAGCACGTCGCCGTCGGCAAGACGACCGCCGTCGGCAGTATCCAGCCGAACATCGACCGTGCGCCCCAGCTCCGTCACGCCCACAAACGCGTATACATCAGCCTGGTCCCAATCGAGCAGCAGATCGTCAACTTCAAAGACGCCGCCCAACTTCCGGCGAAGCAGGAGTTCATAGGACGGATCGTTGAGATTTCCCAAGCATGTCGTCGAAACCAAGCGTTCAGGCATACTCTAACCCTCGACCTCGACGAGCTCGATATCAAAGTTGAGGTCCTTACCGGCCAGCTCGTGGTTGGCGTCGAGCGTCACGGCCTCGGGCGTTACATCGATGACCACGGCGGGGACGGGCATACCGCTCGGCGTGGACAAGAAGAGCTTCATGCCCTTCTCAATCTGCTCGATGTTGGGAACCTGTTCGGCCGGGAAGGTAATAACCATCTCGGGATTGTGCTCGCCGTAGGCATCGGCAGCCGGGATGTGCACGGTCTTCTTCTCGCCCACCTGCATGTCGACAACAGCGGCGTCGAAGCCCTTGATCATCTGACCGGCGCCGCAGGTGAACTCCAGCGGCTCGCCGCGATCGTAGGAGCTATCGAACTGCGTGCCGTCATCGAGCGTGCCGCGATAATGGGTCTTGACCTTCTTGCCCTGGTTGGACATGGTAACCTCCGTGATAAGGGCGGCGCACAACGCGGGCCGCCGTGAACATATGGCGCTAACTATACCCTAGTCATACAATTCAATGACAGTTTGCAAAGAAACGCTGCAACCGGAGGAACCATGGCATATCCCGTATTTGACCTACACTGCGACACCGCCGACCGCATCGGCTGGGCCACGCTCGATCTCGACCTGCGCTTTACCGCCGGCACCGACGGTTATTTCCCCGGCGACGAAACGCATCCGCAAGATTTCGACCTCATCGAGGGCAACGCCTGCGCCATCTCGCTCGCAAAGATCGGCAACACGCCATGGGCACAGTGCTTCGCCACGTTTGTCCCCGACGAGATTCCCACCGCCCACGCCGCGCGCTTCCAGGCGCAGATCATGGCGCATATGAGCGGCCAGGCAATGCTCAACCACGACCGCATGGTCAACGTACGCAGCGCCGCAGACATTCGCCCCGCGCTCAAAGACGGCAAGGTCGCCTGCATCCACACCATCGAAAACGCCACGTTCTTTGCCGAGGACCCCGCGCTGATCGAGATGCTCAAGAGCTTGGGCGTACTCATGTCATCGCTCAGCTGGAATGCGCAGGGACCGCTCGCGAGCGGACACGATACCCACGCCGGCCTCACCGCCGCCGGCATCGAGGCACTTACGCAGATGGAGCACGCCGGCATGGTGCTTGACGTCTCCCACCTCAACGATGAGTGCTTTGACGAGGTTGTCGCCCACGCCACACGTCCCTTCGTCGCCAGCCACTCCAACTCCCGTGCGGTTTGCGGCGTCAAACGCAACCTTACCGACGACCAGTTCCGCACCATTCGCGACATGGGCGGTATCGTCGGCCTCAACTACTGCAGCGAGTTCCTTTTCAACGACGCAACCGACAAGACCGCCGCAGACGTCACCTTCGACCAGCTAGCGGCACATATCGAGCACTGGCTCGACCTGGGCGGCGAGGACGTCATCGCGCTCGGCGGCGACTGGGACGGTGCCACGGTGCCCGCCTTCCTCTCCGATGCCAGCAAGATGCCCGAGTTCCAGAACATGCTCTCCAAGCACTTTGGCAAGACCGTGATGCAAAAGCTCTGCAGCGACAACGCGCTTGCCTTCTTTGAGCGTTATTAATTTCACATCCCTTGAGCGGGCCGGCATGCCGAACGGTCGACATGCCGGCCCGTCCCCAATCTGAAGGACCGCTTTTGACGCAGCAGTTTACGATTTCCGCATCCCGACCGGATGGGACGCCCACCCCCGTCATCGTTACCAAAAAGCGCGTCAAGAACTTCAACCTACGCGTCACATCGAGCGGTGAGGTCCACGCCAGTGCACCGCTCGGCGCCAGCCGCGAGCGTATCGAAGCGTTTGTGAAGCGCAACAGCGCCTGGATTATCAGCCGACGTGCCCAGCGCGAGCAACGTCAGGCGACGGCGCGAGAGCCGCTCAGTCCCTCGTCCATCATTGCGCTTTGGGGCAAACCCATCACCGTTCAGGATGCACTCGATCACAACTTTGAGCCACCCGCACCGCGGCCCAAGCAGGCTACCTTCGCAAGTTTTATGGGTACCGACGAGCCAAGTGGGTGCACGCAGGCAAAGCAGCGCACAGCCCTCGACGGCCTAACGCCCAAAGAACTCCAGATCCACATCGACCAGCTCTATACGTCCGAAGTCACATCGGCGCTGCGCGATATGGTGCACGCATACGAAATCGCAATGGGTGTCGCCATTTCCCGCGTTTCCGTACGCAGCATGAAAACGCGCTGGGGCTCATGCACGCCCAAAACCGGCACCATTCGCATTGCACGCGAACTTGCCGCCTACCCCGTCGAGTGCCTTGACATGGTTGTCGCCCACGAGCTCGTCCATTTGCTCGAGCCAAGCCACAATCAGCGGTTCCATGCCCTGCTCGACACGTACTGTCCCAACAATAGGGTTCTGTCGCAGCGGCTCAAAAAACCGCCCGCCAACGAGCTCTAGCGTCGGTTAGCGCACGCGCTCGATCTCGACGCCGCAGCTTGCCAGGGGAAGACCGACGGGCGCCCAAGGCTTATCGAGCTTAACACGCACGCCAAGCAGCAGGGGGTAACGACGTAGCAGCATCGAGGCCACACCCTCGGCTGCAGCCTCGATGAGCTTAAACGTATGCTCGCGCAGATAGCCATCGACATCGTGGCACACCGAGCCATAGTCAATCGAGGCGTCCAGGTTATCGTGCTCCCCCGCTGCACGCAGGTCGGCATAGAGCACCAAGGACACGATGAACTTCTGGCCCAGCGCGTTCTCCTCGGGATACACGCCGTGGTTGGCAAAGACTTCGAGACCTTCAACGGTGATGCGGTCGGCATGGCGCAGATCGTCATAGCTCACGTGGGGTACCGCCGTTGCGGTGGATATTTCGCCCCTTCCACGGCGGGCGAGCTCGGCGCCTTCAGTCTTGGTTGCATTCTCGGGCAGTTTCTTATTGCTCATCGCGATCGTCTCCTTCGTTTAGAACCCCGACCGCGCAAACTAACTACACGCGAATCGACAGGTTCTTTTTATCATCGCTCCAGTTGCAAGCATTGCGCGCGGGGCATGCAAAGCAGGCGCGCGACGCTTTATCGGCCGCATAGAGCAGACGCTCAAGCGGTTGGCTGTTCACGCGCAGCTTTCGATGGCCCAGAATGGCCGTCTTAATGGCTGCGGCATCGGCCGGCTCAAACGCCACATCATCGGGCATGCCGCCGAGAATCGCATCAGCGACGCGTTCGCTTGCAACATCATGGGATATACCCGATTCATACTGTTCATCTTTGCCGATATCGTGAAGAAGTGCCGTGGCGTAGATGACCTCGCGGTCAAATTCGAGCTGTTCCTCGAGATTCTTGATCCACATAATGCGAGCGACATCGAGCAGATGGTCAATACCGTGGCGGCAGAAGATGCGCCCCGATTCCAACTGCGCAATGTTGCCCAGGTGCCGCCGAAACAGCCCGTTGGCACAAATGTAATCAATGCGAGGCATGGCATCAAAGGGGGCCAGGCCCGAAGCCATGAAGCCGCGACGCGGCGTCCCCTCATCGGTCTTCGATGTAAAGTCGTTGACGACCCTCATGCTAACGGCCCAGCATCCTAAAGAACCGCTCCTCGAGCGCGGGATCGGTCTCAAAGACGCCGCGGCGAGCGAGCGTCACGGTCTTGGTGCCAGGCTTTTGCACGCCGCGCATGGTCATGCACATATGCTCAGCCTCCATGAGCACAATCGCTCCCTGGGGAGCGAGATACTCCATGAGGGCATCGGCAACCTGTGCGCACAGCTGCTCCTGCAGCTGCAGACGACGGGCGTAGACCTCAACCGTGCGGGCAAGCTTAGAGAGCCCTGCGACACGGCCGTTGGGGATATAACCAATGGCGGCCTTGCCATAAAACGGCAGCAGATGATGTTCGCACAGCGAGTAGAACGTGATGTCGCGCTCGATAACCAAGTCGTTCGAAGCGACGGCAAAGGTTTTGGACAGGTGCTCCTCGGCACTCTGATCCATACCGCCGGCGATCTCACCATACATACGGGCAACGCGCGCCGGGGTCTCCAGCAGGCCCTCACGAGTTGGGTCCTCGCCTATGCCCTCAAGCAACAGCTTAATGGCGGCCTCGACTTTTTCCTGATCGACCATCTGGGCCTCACTTTTCCGATTTCACGTTCGCGCTATGGTACCACGCCCTTTGGCATCGGCCACAAGCTACATAGTATGGGTCGAATAGACCGGATCGTCCCGCCAAAGCTCCACAGCGTCGCAAAGCGCAACGCCCTCACGCACAGCGCGGTCGCGCGTAGCGTTCATATCGATCACACGCTGGTTACTCGAGCCTCTAAAACGCAATGAGATATCGTACAGATCCTGAACGAACGGGCCGTCCACCAACATGTCGAGGCAGGCCAGGATACGGTTCGTCACCTCGGTATGATGACGGCCACCCGGCATAAGCTCCTCGAGCACGTCGCCGGTAAAGCACCAAATGGTCTTGCCCGACCCCGCGGGATAGGCCGCACGCACGCGTTCGATAAAGTCAACGAGCCCCACCTGATTCTCGGGCTCCATAGGCTCGCCGCCCAGAATCGTCAGGCCATCGATAAAGGGATGGTCGAGGCTCTCGATAATCTTGTCCTCGACGGCACGATCGAACGTTTCACCCGCGGCAAAGTCCCACGCGACGGAGTTAAAGCAATTCTTGCACCCGCGACGGCACCCGCTCACAAACAGAGAAGTACGAACGCCTTCCCCATCAGCAATGTCGAAATACTTAATGTTCGCGTAGTTCATAGGTAACTCTCCCGGGAGGCCGGGACATATCATCCCGTCCTCAAACATTCTCGGCCTTCGGCCTGCGAAACTGCGGGCGGGACGATATGTCCCGGCCTCATGCAAAGGGTAACTCAATGAACGAAGCGAACATCGAGCATAGGGTTCGAGATCTAATAAAAACTGGGTTGCGGCTCAACCGCCATCGCAAGCAAAGCGTAGCTGCAAGTCAACTCATGTCCGCTAAGAACTTCGAGGAGTGAGCAGGCCGCATGCTGCATCTCAGCTACATCAACTTGGCTGCCCCGTAGCGAGGCCCCGGGCCTTTGCTCGATATGAGTTCCGCACGAACAGGAGGCGCCAGTGGCGCCTCCGTCGTGAGCCAGGACTGTCCGAAATAGCGAGTAAAGGCCCGGGGCCTCGCTACGGGGCGGCCTGGGATGGTTATTAGAGATGCAGCACGCGGTCGCGGATCTCCTCGGTTCGGCCCTGGTTCCAGAACTGGGTACCGATGTAGCCGCACGTACGACGAGCGACATTCATCTTCTCCTGGTCACGATTGCCGCAATTGGGGCACTCCCACACCAGCTTGCCGTCATCCTCGACAATCTTGATCTCACCGTCGTAGCCGCACACCTGGCAGTAGTCGCTCTTGGTGTTGAGCTCGGCGTACATGATGTTGTCGTAGATGTACTGCATCACGCGAATGACAGCCTTGAGGTTGTCCTGCATGTTGGGAACCTCGACGTAGGAGATGGCACCGCCCGGCGAAAGCTGCTGGAACATACCCTCGAACTTGAGCTTGTCGAATGCGTCGATCTCCTCGGACACGTGGACGTGGTAGCTGTTGGTGATGTAGCCCTTGTCCGTCACGCCCGGGATGATGCCAAAACGACGCTGCAGGCACTTGGCGAACTTGTAGGTCGTCGACTCAAGCGGGGTACCGTACAGCGAGAAGTCAATATCGCTTTCGGCCTTCCACTCCGCGCACTTGTCGTTCATGCGCTGCATGACGGCCATGGCAAAGGGCGTGCCCTCCTTCTCGGTGTGGCTGTGGCCCGTCATGTACTTGACGCACTCATACAGGCCGGCATAACCCAGACTAATGGTGGAGTAACCGCCCACGAGCAACTTGTCGATCGTCTCGCCCTTCTTCAGGCGGGCGAGGGCACCGTACTGCCAAAGAATCGGTGCGGCATCCGAAAGCGTACCCATCAGACGCTCATGACGGCACAGCAGGGCGCGATGGCACAGCTCAAGGCGCTCGTCGAAGATCTTCCAGAACTTATCCATGTCCTGATGCGAGCTCAGCGCGACATCGGGCAGGTTGATGGTCACAACGCCCTGGTTAAAGCGACCGTAGTACTTGGGCTTGTTCGGGTCATAGTTCAGCGCGTTGGCCACGTTGTTAAATCCGTTACCGGAGCGGTCGGGCGTCAGGAAGCTGCGGCAACCCATGCAGGTATAGCAGTCGCCGTTGCCCGCGGTCTCGCCCTTCGACAGCTTGAGCTCGCGCATCTTCTTCTCGGAGATGTAGTCGGGCACCATGCGCTTGGCGGTGCACTTGGCAGCGAGCTTGGTCAGATAGAAGTACGGCGAATCCTCGCGGATGTTATCGTCCTCGAGCACGTAGATGAGCTTGGGAAACGCCGGGGTGATCCACACGCCGGCTTCGTTCTTAACGCCCTCATAGCGCTGACGAAGCGTCTCCTCCACAATCATGGCAAGGTCATGCTTCTCCTGGGGCGTACGGGCCTCATTGAGATACATAAAGACCGTCACGAACGGCGCCTGGCCATTCGTGGTCATAAGGGTCACGACCTGATACTGAATCGTCTGAACGCCGCGACGGATCTCATCACGCAGGCGGTCCTCAACAACCTCGCGGACCTTTTCGGGAGATGCGGAAACGCCGAGCTCCTCGAGCTCGCGGGCGACCTCGCCGCGAATCTTTTGACGGCTCACCTCGACGAACGGGGCAAGATGGGTCAGCGAAATCGACTGGCCACCGTACTGGGAGGAAGCAACCTGAGCGATGATCTGCGTCGCGATGTTGCAGGCAGTCGAGAAGCTGTGCGGCTTCTCGATCAGCGTGCCCGAAATAACAGTACCGTTCTGGAGCATATCCTCCAGGTTCACCAGGTCGCAGTTATGCATGTGCTGGGCAAAGTAGTCCGAATCATGGAAGTGAATCAGACCCTCATTGTGAGCATCCACAATCTCCTGGGGCAGCAGCACACGCTGGGTCAGGTCCTTGGAGATCTCGCCGGCCATGTAGTCACGCTGAACGGAATTGACGGTCGGGTTCTTGTTGGAGTTCTCCTGCTTGACCTCTTCGTTGTTGCACTCAATCAGCGACAGAATCTTGTCGTCGGTCGTGTTCTTCTGGCGCTTCAGGCTCTGAACATAGCGATAGATGATGTAATGGCGAGCGACCTCGTAGCAGTCGAGACGCATAATCTCGTCCTCGACCAGATCCTGAATCTCCTCGACCGACACGGTGTGGCCCGCGTTCTCGCATGCCTCGGCGACGTTTTGTGCCGCGTAAACCACCTGGCGGTCGGTAAGACGAGAGCTCTCCTCGACCTCCAAGTTTGCGGCGCGGATGGCATTGACAATCTTATCGATGTCAAAGACAACCTCGGTGCCGCTGCGCTTGATGATCTTCATCCTCTTGCCTCTTTCGCGTCGAAATCGTATTGCGCTTCAGAGCCAAACGATGCCCGGCAGGGCTTGCCCCTGTCTTGCGGCGCCGTCGCGCAATCTGTGTTTTCGAAAACCATAGGCCCTCATGCGGACAATCCTCGCAGCCAATCAAGGGGCTCGAAGATCCATCCAAATGGGGCGAATAAGGTCCTCGTTCTCTGTCCGCCATCTATCATACGACAAAGAGGCATCTATATCCTGTATTCTTTTTTTAGGTCAAACACAACATATAGTGTTTCAGCAGGTCAAAGCAATTAGTCATTTTGCAGACGCATTAATTATGAGGGGTTCTTGGCAAGTCGGTAAAACGTTACCAACACGGCTACCTGCATGGCAGTTATAAAACCCCCTTAGTCAAGCCGCTGACAAATCCTACCAAAACCAAGCCGCTCACGCCAAAAGAATCCAAAAGATTATGCTTGACCAACATGTTGCGGTCACGGTCGGCCAGGACGTATGCAACCTGCCGGCACCTCTACGGGGACCTTGGATCAATATTTGCTGGCATATTTGACGGCGTGCTTGGTAGCAAAACAAAACAGCTCAGAGGACATAGCCTCTGAGCTGCGAACATTTGGTGGGCGTTAGAAGATTTGAACTTCTGACCTCTTCCGTGTCAGGGAAGCGCTCTCCCCCTGAGCTAAACGCCCAAATGGAGCGGACAACGGGGCTCGAACCCGCGACCCCAACCTTGGCAAGGTTGTGCTCTACCAACTGAGCCATGTCCGCTTACGAGGATTAATCTTACGTGATGCCCGCATCCTATGCAAGAACTTTTTTTGAAAAGTTTTGCGACGCTCTCGCGAGGGCATCAGTCGTCACGAAAGGCGCGAACAAACGCAGGCTCGCAGCGAGATGCCCCTACATCTCACCGAGCATGATCCAGGCAGAGCTGTCCTGCGCGAGCCTGCCGTCTGCAAGCGGTGATGAGGTGAGCAGGACCCTGCCCGCCGGCAGCTCCACGGGTGCTGCACCGAAGTTCGTCACACACGCCCAGCCGTTATCGCGGCGATAGGCGATGACGCCGCCCTCAGCGCCCTCGGCACCATCCGCAAGACCGGTGCGCCCGTCAAGATCGAGCCACGCAAGATCGTTGGCGCACCCGCGCAGCTTGCGCCGCAGCCAGAGGGCGTCACGATAGAGCGCAAGCATCGATGTCGGGTCCACTTCTTCCCTATCGGCAGCATAATCGGAAAACCATGCAGGCTGCGGCAGATGGGGCGCCGCATCGGCGTCTGCCGGCGAAAACCCAAACGATCCGCCATGCGCGGGATCGTCCGCCGCCACCCACGGCAGGGGCACACGACAGCCGTCGCGCCCCTTCTCACGCTTCGGTCCGTGCGTATTGGTCGCAGTAGGGTCTTCGAGTGCAGCCCACGGGATATCAGCCACCTCAAAAAGGCCGAGCTCCTCACCCTGATACACGTATGCCGAGCCCGGAAGCGCCAGCTCAAGCAAAAGGGCCGCCCGCGCGCGGCGCTCGCCGAGTTCACGGTCCTCGTCATAAGACGACCCGTCGCGCAAGAGCCAGTCGAGCGCAATCTGGTGGTAGCGCGTCGCCTTGATTTGCGGCAGGGCATAGCGTGTCGCCACGCGCGGCACGTCGTGGTTGGAGAGTACCCAGGTCGAGGCGGAATCGGATTCGACGGCTGCCTTCAAGCCCTTCTCGATTGCAGTGTGCATGTCATCATAGGTCCAAGTGGCCTTGGCAAACTCAAAGTTGAATGTCTGGCCAAGCTCGCTGGGACGCGCGTAGAGATACTGGCGCTCGGGCAGCACCCACGCCTCGGCAACGGCACTGCGCGGCGGATTATAGCGGTCGAACACGCGGCGCCACTCGCGATAGATCTCGTGGACCTCATTGCGGTCCCACAGCGGATGGGTGCCGTCGTCAACCATGTCATCGCCCTCGGCGAGATGCCACCGGTCGAGGTCATCGCGGTCGAGATCCTTGGCGAGACCCTGCGCCACATCAATGCGAAAGCCGTCGACGCCTCGATCGCTCCAAAACGCCAGGACGTCGCAAAAGAGCGCGTGAACCTCAGGGCATGACCAGTCAAAGTCCGGCTGCTCGGGCGTAAACATGTGCAGATACCACTGACCGTCCGCAACACGCGTCCATGCGGGGCCGCCAAAGTTGGCATTCCAATTGGTGGGAGGCAGCTCGCCATGCTCGCCGCGACCATCGCGGAAGATATAACGGGCGCGTTCGGGCGATCCGGGGCCGGCGGCAAGAGCGGCTTTGAACCAGGGGTGCTGGTTGGATGAATGGTTGGGCACGATGTCGACGATGACCTTGATGCCGCGCGCGTGAGCCGCAGCAATCATGTCATCGAAGTCGTCAAGCGAGCCGAGACGTGGGTCGACATCGCAGTAGTCCGCCACATCATAGCCGCCATCGACAAGAGGCGAAGGGTAAAACGGGCTCAGCCAGATGGCCTCGATACCCAGCCGCTCAAGATAGTCCATCTGCTGGGTAATGCCCGCGATATCGCCCAGACCCGAACCAGTCGAATCCTTAAACGAGCGCGGGTAGATCTGATAGATCGCGGCATCGGACATCCATGAGCGCGAAGAAGACTTTTCTGTAGCCATGGGGCGTATCTCCCTTGCAACGAGGTTATGCGAGATGCCCACGATGATACGCCCAAAGCGGACATTCGCGGCAAACAACGCCACAGCCACGACCCAAAACGCTCGCCCCCTCTCGGGTTCGAGCCTAGGAGATAGGTACAAAAAAAAGCCCGGCTACCGTAGTAGTCGGGCTGTTGCGTTTGGAGCGGACAACGGGGCTCGAACCCGCGACCCCAACCTTGGCAAGGTTGTGCTC
>JAPJOH010000054.1 GCA_030826265.1 Collinsella aerofaciens | reverse complement strand
CCTTCATGCGCAAGACGAGCCTGGATGAGATGCCCCAGTTCCTGAACGTGCTGAAGGGCGACATGAGCGTGGTGGGCCCCCGCCCCGACCTGCGCCGCGAGACCGAGCTCTACGAGGGCGACGAAGGGCTGAAGCTCACCGTAAAGCCCGGCATCACCGGCTACGCCGCCGTCTACGGCCGCAACTCGCTCCCCTGGCTCGACCGCCTGAAGATGGCCGTTGAGTAAGTGCGCACCCTGAGCTTCCCGCTGGACGTGAAGATTTTCTTCAAGACGTTCTCGACCGTGTTCAAGCAAGAGGGCGTGTTCGTGGAGGATGGGGGAAAGTAATGCAGTTTCATCGAATTGCCGCACGAAGTAATTAACAGCAGTCCCACGTGTAATGTAGCGCTCGAAGCTACAGAGCGTGTACAACAAGCTTAAACGAGTTTTTACCGCCACACACTCCGAATTATGCAGACTCACCTAATCCCAAATACGTACGCCAAAATGCTTCTGACGTTAACCACGGCATAGCATCACGATAAGCGTGCGCCACTTCGTCCTTACGCGAGGCATACTCTTGCATAAGGCGACGATAACGCTTCCTGAGCGATTGGTAACGCGCACGGTCCAATGTCCGGACATGCGCATTCTTGCCCGAAGCATCGAAAGCGACGAGCGTCCTACGGCGCATCGTCTTCCATCCTGGATAGGCACCTCGGCTATAGTAAACAGCTGCAGGTTCATCGGAGAGCAGCATATCCGGCAAAAAATGCCGATCATGCGGTAGCATCTCTAAGAGCTTCAAGACAGGTCCACGCATATCCTCCCCAGCCAAGTAGTTGTCATCGGGCTTCGTTTTGCTAATAACTGCCGAGTCTAACTCGGACAATGGAACTAGGCGTTCATTCTTCGCGCCGTTCAATTTCATAAGCTCTTCGCCATTCGCTGATGCTAAAAAACTAGGCCCTTTCAGATAGTCCTCTAAACCATCGAGCAAAAGCTCGGCGCTTCCATAATTAAGAGAACGTAGGTAGATGTCGAATGTGCGCTTCAAGCGAAGCATAAACATGCGCTCCAAATTCATTTCGTCAGCGGCTAGCATGATAAGAAAGTTGCGCACATATTGGTAGCAGTCTACGGAAGCGCGAAACCGACCCTCGAAGCTCGCATGCCATACGCAAATGCCGCCCATGGTCATGATAGTGGGGCGGCAGCGCATTCCGTATTCAACATCATCACAACGGACAAATACGGGAAGCGGCAAGCCATACTCGCGAATCATCTCGACCGGAATGCAACAATACCACCACGCACCGTAAGCATTCTCCACCTCGACATTGATCACTTCGTTTTTTACCACATCGACCATTTGATCAACATGCAGATCTGGCTTCACCTTGTCATATATACCGTCTTTTCGCACAAAGCCTACGTCTTCGTACTGCAGGTTAGGCTCCTCAAGCGACAGCATCGCCCCATTAAGGAACGCCTGCTTATAGCAGTTCTTCACAAGAGAAAGAAGATTATACGTACGCTTAAAACTCTCGGGCGACACATGCACGTCATCGTCCATGAGCAGCACATGAGTAGCACCTCCGGCAAGTGCCTCAAGCATTCCACGGGCAAACCCCCCCGCACCTCCAACGTTTGGATTGGGAACGATAGTCACTCCATCGTCAGAAAGCGTTTCGACATCGAGCGTGCGACCGTTGTCCACCACATACATATGAAATCCGTCAGAAATGGGCTCGTTTCCGGCTAGCACTTCACGCCTGACTGTCTCGATATTCGGTACGATATAATCTTCCTTCTTGAATGTTGTCGTACACAGAGCAAGACGCACTGGTCGTACTAAGGCGTCATCGACCTCTGTATAGTAGTATGCTGCTTTTACGCGCGTTGTTCCCTTTGAATGCAACACAAACGACACAAGAGGAGCATCACTTTCGGGCAAGCGCAAATCAACCGACGCGAAACCCTCATGGCTCCCTCCAAGCATAATCGGTGTGCCATTAATATGAGCAGCAGAAACCCCCTCTGTTAACTCAACAAACAGAACGCTGCATTCGTCTCCAGCAAATTCAAGATGCAAAAAAATCGGGCCCACATTGGTGTATCGACACCATTTACGTAAAGAAAACGCATTGAAGTATGTTGAAAAATCTATCTCCCCAACAAACGCAAGGGCCCTCAAATTGTTATCATATTCGGCCCTATCGGCACGATAATACAGCTCAACGTGGCCAGCAGCAAAGTCATCAGGGATCAACAGCACATTTGCCAAAGAAAGGTCTCGCACAATAATCCTGCTCTCTTGCAAAACTTTCAATCATTATAAAATAACCAGAAAACAATCGATACTGAAGTATTGGCTAACACGAGCGTTTAGACAACTACATTATCACGACAGCCTGCGAACCCAACACCGAGTATATCCAACCAAACGACCCGGCATCCCGGCTTACATACCCCGATATCGAATCAGCCACAAGTACAGTTCCGTTATTTTTATCGAAACCTTTTAGCACGACAGTGTGGGTTCCGCCATACAGGCGATACGGCGTTCCATCATGCCATCGCGTCTCAGTCGACAGCCCAGGCAAACCCATATCCACCGTATTCCACACAATAACAGGATAGCCTTGCGCGATATAATCATACAAATTGCTAAAGGAAGTACCTGTAATGTTGTAGGCACGCAGAGAGCTTCCGTGGGCACCAAGATAGTTATTTGCAGCAATGCACAGTGCAGGCGCGCGGCAGGAATTCCATGCGCCCCCACCCCAGCTGTATGGGTTTCCTTGATATGCAGTGACCCAATCCCAGCCACTTCTAGGCAACCACCTGTCTACTATTTCATATTTTGATAATGAAAACCCATAATACGTCAGAGCATTGCTAAGTGCCACGGCTTCACAACCCGTTGGAAGCTCAGGATATTGCATCATGCACATCATCGATAAATCAACATAGGAAATGGGTAACCCAAGTTGATACCCAATATGCATTCTTAAACGCTCGGATATTACCGAGGTGCCTCCAAAAAACCGAATTTGTGAAATACAATTCTTATTCGCCTTAGCCACTTCAATTGTGGAAGATCGATCGTCTCCAACCAATAGAAGAGCTGCGCCTGTCTTTGCTTGGAGCACAGCCCCCGAAAGGGCATCGTAAGGAGATCCCCCGGATGCAAAAGCTACATTATCCCAAGAAAGGATATGCGATGTCACGGACCAACTCGCCACCGCCGCTGAGGTATCGAATAGAGTATTGCCCCAAAGATGTACGAGCGAACCTCCTACATACGTAGAAATTCCGTCCAAAAACCCTTTCGTGAGACCAGATATGACGTTGTGGCCTCCTATAAGCAGAACATCCCGAAGCTCACCTTTGGCAGCAAGTCGAGACAAAGCGACTTTTTGCTCGTCAGATAAATTATGCGTTGAATCAACCAGGAAAATTGGAGCTTTCTTTGCAAAGGCTATTGGGGAAGCCGAGAGAGCATCCGCAAAATCCGTGCCTGTGGCGACAATCGCCAAATCCGCATCCCATTGGTCGAACCACTCGTTAAAGACGGCCATTTGCGTATCGAAAGCCGTTTGCCCCCATATACGACTCCACGAAACTCCTATCTCGTCTAGCTGCGCCAAAACCGGATCAGAAACTACATTTTGTCCGCCAACTACAATTACATTACTTACCCCAAGCCGATTTAACTCGCTTGCCGTGCAATTGGGCAGTTGCGAAGAC
>JAPJOH010000001.1 GCA_030826265.1 Collinsella aerofaciens | reverse complement strand
GGCATGAGCTCGTTCACCCGCTCGACGGTGCGGCGCTGCTCGGCGAGAGGCGGAACTGGGACCAGAATGACGTTCAATGACTTCTGATTAGTCTTTGGCATTTTGACACGCGTATCACCCTTAAGCGTCTCCTCAGTGAAGAAATTGCTGAGGAGAACCGTGAGGACATATTCAGGTTGCAGCTTGGTGTTGAGCGGATACATATCCGCACTACACAGCCCATCAAAAGGGGCGATAACCGCCTTTCGAAGAGCTGGACGAATCTTCGAATAGAGAATCTGTCCTGCAGAGAACAGGTGATTGGCGCTCTTAACCTCGTCGGCCTTAACACTATGACAGAACAAGAGCTTTCCGGTGCCTTTTTGGATGTTGTCAGGCGCGATATGAGGAAAGTCCTGATATTTCAACGGGTCGACCAAACGCGCTGCAATTCCAATGACTTCACTAAATCTCGCCCAGGCCCAGCTTTCCGGAATCCCAAACGGAACCTCGTCCGCGATGCACTTGTCGCTCAGAACGCGTCCCTTAGTGTCCACGTGCTTCTCATAGGGGGAGCCATCGGAACCGATATAGATAATGCTCTCCCCGCCCTTCGGGAATTTAGCCTTACCCTCAGCAATAAGCTTATGCTTCTCTTCACGAATACGCTCAAGCAGGACGCTTGCAGGCTCATCACTCGGGTCTTGTGGAACGAGCTTTCCCTCAATCGCCATTTGCAGGATTGAGTTCTTCAGGTCTTTTGCCTTCATCTACGCCTCAATCCCAAGAATCTCGCAAATACGAGCAAGCTTCTGGTCAATCTCGGCATCGAGCTTAGCGCGCTCTTCTTTGTAGTTCCTGATCAGTTCGTCAGGCGGTAAGATCTCCTCTTCCTCGTGAGGATAGCCGCACACGTCAAAGTTAAAACCGCCGTCTCGCAACTCGTCAACCGTATAGTACTTGGCCTTGGGATTGCCGTCTTCCTCGATATCCCGACGGTTCTCCCACCATTCCTTTACAGGTGCAAAATGTTCGATCCTAATGGGCTTGGTCTTAGAGAAGTGTTTATACCCCTCGGGCATGTCCATGCGATAGAACCAAACGCCCTCAGAGGCCCCCGTATTATCGAAGAACAGAACGTTAGTAGTGATGCTCGTGTACGGAGCGAAAACACTCTGTGGAAGGCGCAAGACAGTATGCAAGTTCATGTCCTCAAGCAGGCGACGCTTGATCTCCGTCTTTGCACTATCCTGGCCAAAGAGAAAACCATCCGGAATGATAACAGCAGCGCGGCCGCCTCGCTTAAGACGATAAAGAATGAGTCCAAGGAATAGATCTGCGGTCTCGGAGCTACGGAGTGCAACAGGGAAGTTGTTTTGCACCGATGCACTCTCGGACCCGCCATAGGGCGGGTTCATAAGTACGACGTCAAACTGGCCGTCAGGCTTGTGCTTCCACTCGCGAACATCCTTCTCGAGAGAGTTATCGTGAAAGACTTCAGGATTATCGATATCGTGCAACAGCATGTTGGTCACGCACAGCAGGTAAGGGAGCTGCTTCTTCTCGATGCCGTAGACCGATCTTGCATAGAGTTCACGATCGGCTGGAGTCTGAACCTGGGAGTCGAGAATCTTGAGGGCGCTCGTCAAAAAGCCGCCCGTGCCACACGCGAAGTCAGCCACAGTCTCGCCGAGCTTGGGCGCAAGTGCCTGGGCCATAAAGTCAGTCACCGCTCGGGGCGTGTAAAACTCGCCGGCATTACCCGCGGACTGTAAGTCTTTCAGGATGGTCTCGTAAATTTCACCGAAGGCGTGGCGCTCTTTGTACTCGGTAAAATCAACCGACTCGTCAATCTCGTTGATGACTTGACGAAGTAGAATCCCATCCTTCATGTAGTTGTTGGCGTCAGTAAAAGCAGCCTTGACGACGACGTGTCGCAAAGGCGCATCAGGTGCAAGCTCAAGACTCTCAAGAGTCTTGAATAGATCATTGTTCACAAAGTCGAGAAGCTCATCGCCAGTAAGCGCCTTGCCGTCTTTCGCATCGTGCGCCCAGCTATACCAGCGCAAGCGCTCGGGGATGATGGACTGATAGGAGTCATCGTGAAACTCCCACTCCTGCTCCTTGGCATCGTAAATCTTGAGGAAGAAAAGCCAAGTCATCTGCTCAATGCGCTGCGCATCGCCATTGATGCCGGCGTCTTTGCGCATGATGTTCTGCAGGGTCTTTACGAGAGATCCCAGTGCCATTTGCTATCGTTACCTTTCTCTATGCGATGTAGAGCTCGTCCTCGAGCATCTGCGCTGCCTGAATGTACTGTTGTTTGCCGCCGAATGCGGCGACGATCTTCATTGGGCTGCCAAACCGACGGAATTCCTCGAGGTCGAGGACGTGGGTGTCGTCCAAGTCTACGAGGTTCGACGTCGCATATTTGTCGAGAAGCGCTTCAAGGACCTCACGCGCGACGCCGGCATACTCATAGAGCACGCCCTTTTTCTTGACACTATTGGCTCTCTCGCTGCGCGTAAGAGGTCTCTGGTCGTAAGCAATGTGGCAAATGAGGTCAAAGTCGCTCATTTGCTCCTGTCCAGTCTCGAGCCGCAGCTCATCCAGGAATACGCCACGCGCGCGCAGCTCATCGATAATCGCTTGTTTCTTATGTTCAGAGTTCCACGCCGCTAGGAAGTGGTCAAGAGTGTCGTATTCGCCGAGAATGTTTTTTCGCGTATAGTCCTTAAGGCTCTCAGTTACAAGAAGGCCATCGGAGGAGTAATACTGCACCATCTCCGACACTACATAGACGTCGGCCCCATGAACGTGATATTTCACATGGGAGGACGGATCGTCCGGCGGCAATACGGGTGGGTCTACGATCGGAGACGGAGGCGGAACGGGACTGCCGCCATTGCCGCCGGGACCCGGATCCGCAATGGGGTCACCCGGATTAGGCTCAAACACAACAACAGGTTCGCCATCAAACTCGGGATCTGCAAACAAACGCGATGCGTCACGAAAATCGAGGATGGTGAAATAGAGTTTGTCGTAGTCCTCACAGATACGGGTTCCGCGGCCGATAATCTGCTTGAACTCCGTCATTCCGTGCTCACCGAACTTGTTGTCGAGCACGACTACCTTACACGTCTTGCAATTAACACCAGTGGTGAGAAGCTTCGAAGTCGTAACGATGGTCGGGTATTTCTCGTCGGGGTCGATGAAGTTATCTAACTGAGCCTTACCTTCCCTGTCGTCACCCGTAATCTTCATGATGTAGGTGGGGTGATCTCTTACGATATCGGCGTTCTCGTTTACAAGGGCACGTCGCATATTTTCGGCATGCTCGATGTCAACGCAAAAGACTATGGTCTTGGAGTAACGATCCGTCTCCTTTAGAAATTGAGTTATCCGCTTGGCAACTTCCTCGTAGCGCTCTTTGATGACAATCTCGCTGTCGAAGTCTTGCTTCTCGAAAACACGTTTGGGCAGAGCTTCGCCGCGATCATCTATGGTGCCTTCCTCAGTACGGTATCCGTAAATGTCGACGTTCAGCTTAGGACGAATAACTTTATACGGGGCGAGAAAGCCATCCTCGATTCCCTGTTTAAGGGAGTAGGTGTAGACAGGTTCGCCGAAGTAGGTAATGTTTGAAACCTCTTCAGTCTCCTTTGGCGTAGCCGTCATACCGATTTGAATTGCACAATTGAAATACTCAAGTACCTTACGCCATGCGGAGTCCGCCGCGGCGCTTCCGCGATGGCACTCGTCGACGATAATCAAATCAAAGAATTCCGAGTCGAACTCGCGGAATATTTCTTCACCGTTTTCTCCAACAAGCTGTTGGTAGAGCGAGAAATAGACCTCGTAAGCAGAATCGAGCTTTCGACCTACGACCTTGGTTGTAACCCTCTTGAGAGGCTTGAAATCGCCGTCTATGGTCTGATCGACGAGAATATTGCGGTCCGCCAGATAGAGAACCTTACGAACCTCGGTAGTCTGTCGCAAGCGATGAACGATTTGAAAAGCCGTAAAAGTCTTTCCCGTTCCCGTTGCCATAACGAGCAAGATGCGATTCTTACCTCGCGCAATAGCTTCAAGCGTACGATTGATGGCGATGCACTGATAGTAGCGAGGATGATTGCCGCCGTGCTCCTGGTAATACGGAGCGGTCACAATCTCCTGGCTATACGGATGTTCAAGCCCCTTAGCTTTTGAGTATCGTGTCCAAAGTTCCGCCGGAGTGGGAAACTCGTCCATGGCAAGAGCGCGCTCTTTCCCGGTAAGAAAATCGTGCTCAACAAAACCCTTTCCGTTTGAGCTGTACGCAAACGGAATATCGAGCAGCTGGGCATATCCCATCCCCTGTTGGAGACCGGCATCAACGGTGTGCTCCGTATCCTTAGCCTCGACGATTGCGATAGGGATGCCCGGAGCATACATCAGAAGGTAGTCAGCCTTCTTCTTGTCTTTACGGGTGACCATACTTCCGCGCACAACAATCTCGCCACTGGTAAAGAAATACTCAGTGAAGACTTGGGTATTGCGATCCCACGACTTCATAATCGCAGGATCAATGAGTTTAAGCCGTGTGTCAGACTCGTTCATACGTCTCGGAACCCCTCATTGCGCAAAGCGACAGCTATTGATGTTGAGTTGATTAATTTTATCATCACTATGCAATCTAGCAGCCGCTTTATACTAAATGAGACGAAGTAAAGTCAGCCCCGTGAGAAAGCTCCAAAGAAAGCAAAATGAGCCCCGTTGACTTGAGTCAGAGGTCATTCCCGGAGCCCCGCCTACCTCCCCTCCGCCTTCAGCTTCAGCAGCAGGTCGCCCAGCTCGGGGCACTTGTTGGAAAGGCGCATCTGGGCTCGATCGCCCATCCTCCACCGCTGGCGGATCTCCTGAGCACGCGGACTCACGCGATAGTCCCCGTCCATCACCTGCTTGAGCAACTTGGCGGTCACGCGCGCGTCGGCTAGGGCACTGTGGGCGTGACCCGTCGACTCGTCAAACTCGATGCCAAACCACGTCGCCGCGTCATTCAAAGAGACGCACTCGTGGCTGCCCACGTCCATGATCGAGGTGTAAAACGCCTGCAGATCGGCCCAGTCCGTAGGAAATGCGGCAAGGTCGATTTGCTTTGCCTGGCACTCGGTCATAAGCTGTCGACGGTCCGTCCCGCTCCAGCAAACTATCTGGGCGGAGTAGCGGCCGATCCAATCGCTGAGCCTTTTGATCACCATGTAGAGCGGGTCGGCCATCGCGGTGTCCACGGCCGATATACCTGTGAGCTCGCGGACGGGAAACGCAACGCCTTCGGTAAATTCCGTCTGCACAAACTGCGAGAACTCGCCCATAACGTTGCCGTGGTAATCGAGCTTGACGGCGCCGACCTCGATAATCTCATTGCGCAGTCCACGGCGCTGGCGCTGCTTTGGCACCGGCGCAAACTCAAAGTCCAGCACAATCTGGCGCGCAAAGTTCGTCGTGTCGATAGCCAAGATACCCGGCGTCTTTTCAGCTGACACGGTCATGGCCTTTCTCCGTCAACTGCCGCTTGCTACATAGGCGGCTACATTGCCGTAAGGATAGGCGCCCGCGCGGACATGAAAGCGGGGCGCAATACCATGCGCCAAGCACACGCCATGCAGACGGCCCCAAGAGAGTCGCCCGCTCTATTCAAATGCATGAAAAAGATTGAGGCCCGGTGACTTGAATCAGAGGTCATCCCGGGCCCATCAGAGCTCACAGAGCTCTTGGTTGCTTTGGTCTCGCTCTTCACGGCGCTTATCGAACTTTCCGAGGCACTCAAGCAGCATTCGAAGCATAACAAGTCGCTGCCATTAAGGCACTGACCTCTTGACCAAGCAACGGCGCTGCCCAGCTATCACCCTTGGGCTGCCGTCAACTTTATTCTATCCGCGAGCATCTGGTTTACCAAATGGATTTTCGGTAAAGGAAGCACGGCACGCCCGCAAAACCACTACGCCCCAAGTGCCGCCATGGGAATCACCGCCACGCCGTCGTCGCGTGTGTAGGCAATGCTCCCCTTTCCAACCACGACCGCCAAAAACGCCGGCGTGGCATTCTGGGCGGCAGGATTGGAGAGCACTTTCCTCTCCAGCGCCTTGAGATTTCTCGCTCCATCGTCTGCTTTCGCATCACTCAGCTTGACCTCGATGGCTCCCCAGCGCCCGTCGTGCTCAACGATCAGATCGACCTCAAGGCCCTTCTCATCTCGGAAATAATGGACACTGTTGTCGACACCGCCGTAGGTGGAAAGGAACACGCGCACGTCGCGCAGGACGAGATTCTCAAAGAGCATCCCCAGCGTTTGCATATCGCCAAGCAGCCGCTCAGGGGTAGCCCCCAGCAACGCCGCCGCAAGTGACGGGTCACAGAAGTAGCGCTTGGGGCGCACGCGAACGCGGGCCTTCGAGCGCATGGGCGGCTCCCATCCGCACAGGTCCTCGGTCAGCTTGAGCCTGTTGAAGAGGTCCAAGTACGCAGCGATGGTCCTCTCGTCGGGGCCCGCCTCACCGTACGAGGCGTCCTTTACGAGCGTCTTGTACGTGACAGCCTGGCTCTCGTTCATGGCAAGAGCTCGCAAAAGGCCGTGTGCAAGCTCGGGCGACATGCCCTCGTCCAGCACGTTGACGTCGAGCACCGAGTGCACGTACTGGCTTGCCGTCTCTCGCGCAAGATCTTCCGAAAGCCCAAGATTTGCAGGCCAACCGCCCCTGCAGCACCAGCGGGCGACGTCATCCACCGTGCTCTCGCGACGCTGAGGGGCAAAATCCTCGCCCTTAAAGAGGCTTGCCAGTGACACGAGCGGCTCGCCGTCGCCCGACTCACACAGGGCCATGGGGCGCATTGACAGACGGGCGATCCTACCCGTGCCGGAATGACGAACATGGCTGCGCTCCTCGCTTTTGAGCGCGGTCGAGCCCGTGAGCAAAAGTGTCCCCCGTTCGTTGCCGCTCGCGTCCACGAAACGCCGGGCGGCATCCCAAACCTCGGGCACCTCCTGCCATTCATCGACCAGGTGTGGCGCATCGCCGATGAGCGCCAGGCTTGGGTCGACCTCTGCCGCCGCACGCTGCGCAGGCTCATCGAGCCTGGAGACGCTCGCCGAGCGAGAGAGCGCCGTCCAGGTCTTGCCGCACCATTTGGGGCCGTTGATCTCCACACAGCCAAACGCCCGCATAAGGGTGTCGAGGCGCTCCTCTATGAGCCGGGGCCTATATCCCTTTTGGGTCAATCTCTTTGGTGCATCCATAGATGGCCGTCCCTCTCTATCACGCGATATGCGAAATTACGCCATTCTCAATGCTGATTTTACGCTACTTTCAATGTAGTTTTTACGCCATTTTCATTGAAGGTTTTACGCTTGGCATCCTTAGCGCGACCCATTCCGAGCATCACATCAGAGCGTGCTTGGTTATCTCCGCTCGCACATCTCGGCAAACGAAATCAGCTTGGCATCTCCCCTGCTCGCCGCAGCTTCCTGACATCCTTGCGTAAAGCCTCGCTTCGAGAAGATCGCATAGCTTTTGTGCTGCCGCCTAAAGAGCTCGCTTCGATGCACGAGCTTTTGCAGCACGTCTTCGCCCACCGGTTCATTGCGCCATTTGCATTCCGCAAACAGCGCAGTGCCCTCGCCATCGTCAACAATCAAGTCGATTTCTTCCTGCGTATGCGTGCGATTATCCGTCCCCCACCAGCGCCCAACGCTTGCCGGAACCACATCAAGCTGGCCCGCCCGCGCGAGTTCGTACACGTATTGTCTGCATATAAGCTCAAAGACCGTACCCATGTAATCCGATACGTGCGGCTCAATGCGCTCATACGCCATCTCGGCCATATCGTTTTGAATCAGCCCGATGTTCTGCGGAACAAACTTGTACCAGAACCTAAACATCTGATCGCTCAGCAGATACACGGCTCGCTTATTGCTCGTCTCGTTTAGGGGCAGCTCGCGCTCGACAATCCCAAGCGACGCCAGCTTATCCACATAGCTCTTTACGTTGCTCGCAGGGATTCCCGTAGAGCTCGCAATCTCCGAGATCTTCGAGCGCCCCTGGGCAATTGCTTGCACGATCGCATCATATTGCTCGGGATTGCGGCACTCCTGCAATAGCAGGTTACTCGGCTCCTCAAAGAGATAGCCCGTAGGAGTAAGAAAAAGACGTTTGATGTTGTCCTTGAGCGGTGCGGCAGGATCGACTTTCTCGATATATGCAGGAATGCCACCCGTCATGCCATAGCAAACTGCAGCGTCTTCGCGACCCATGCTCTGCCACAGGCCGAGGGTCGTCATAAAATCGAGCGGCATGATCTTAAACTGGGCCGTACGCCTACCGTATAGCGGACTCTCGTAGCCCAACACCTGCTCTTCCATAAACGAAAGCGACGACCCGCACAGGATAAGCATAAGCTTGGTCTCTTTGTACAAGTGATCGATCTTGTCTTGCAGCAACGAGCTGATCTCGGGATTCGATTGGGCGAGATAAGGATACTCGTCGATCACGACAATCAAACGTTCCGTACGAGCCATGGTAGCCAATGCATCGAACGCCTCGTCAAAACTACGAAACGACACGCCAGCAACACCAACGGAGCCCGCAAGTATCGCCTGGCTAAAGCCATGCAGGTTTGCCTCTGCATTGGTGCGACGAGCTTGAAAGTAAATAGCCTTCTTGCCTTGGATAAACTCTGTGATAAGACGCGTTTTGCCCACGCGACGGCGGCCGTAAATCACAGGCATCTCAAAGGAGCCCGTGCCATACAGTCGATTGAGCTCGGACATTTCCGCCGTTCTTCCGATAAACATAGGGCCATCCTTCCTTTACGTTATAGCTAGCTATATTATACCTTCCTATAATATAGCTAGCTATAACGTAATTCGACAAGCGGCGCACGCAAAAGGGTCGGTACACCACCGCACGTGGACCGTTCCGGAAAATGTATCCCGTTCTGGAGCCAAAAACTGGGCCGTAGTTTCCGCCAAACATGCCATCCGGAAAGCGTGTCCCGTTCTGAGCGCCAAATCCGGGACGCAGTTTCCACTCCAAACAAAGGGCCCCGGCTCGCGATGGAGCCGGGGCCAAAGGCGCAGCATATACAGTTGATGTTGAGCGCGAACAGCCCGTCAACAATGGCTGTCCGCGCCCTACCCTAGCCGCGGTGACGGGCGCGGCTGTATGGCGTATCCACCATGGGCAGATCGGGACGCAGCTTGCCGTCGAACGCGCGGTAGGCGTTCTGCACGGCGGGCGCCGTGGGGATCGTTGCGATCTCGCCGATGCCCTTGCCGCCGTATGCCACGGGCAACAGCTCGTCCTTCTCCACGTAGATGGCGTGGATATTCGGGATCTCGGGCGCACGGAACAGCCCGAGCGTACCGTACCTTGCCTGGGGCACGCAGTCCTTGAGCGGCCAGTCCTCGGTAAGCGCATAGCCCATACCCATGAGCACGCCGCCTTCGATCTGACCCTGGATGGAGATGGGGTTGACCACCTTGCCGGAATCGTGCGCGGCATAGACCTCGCTCACGCGGCCGTCATCATCCAGAATGACCACATGCGTGGCAAAACCGTAGCAGATGTGGCTCTTGGGGTTGGGAACATCCGCACCCAGCTTGTCGGTCGGCTCCAGATACACGTAGCCAAACTCGCATCCCTCGAGCGCCTTGATGGCGGTCGCGGGATCCTGAGGATGCATGCCCTGGCCGGCGACGAGCTCCTGCGTGCGCAGCTGATAGGCGCGACCGTCGTCGTACTCAATCTTGACGCCGTCGCCATGCGCATTCACGGGAGCGGCGGGCGCAGACTTGCCGGCCTCGATGTCAAGCATGGCATCGCGCAGCAGGAAGGCGGCACCGCGCACGGCCTCGCCGGTCACGACCGTCTGACGCGAGCCAGACGTGGTGCCGGAGTCGGGAGCGTTCTCGGTAGAGCACTCGCCATTGGCAATGCAGCTCAGCGGCAGACCGCAGGCCTCGGCAACGTCCTGCAAAAAGACCGTGTTGCAGCCCTGGCCGATGTCGGACGTGGCGGCGTAGACCACGGCGCGGCCATCCTCGACGCGGATCTTGCAGCGGCCGGCATCGGGCAGGCCCACGCCCACGCCGGCGTTCTTCATGGCGCAGGCGATACCGGCGTGTCCGGGATGCGCGTAGTAGGCATCCTTGACCTCGAGCAGCGTCTCTTTAAGCGCCGTGGAGCAATCGGCAATCTGGCCGTTGGGCAGAACCTCGCCCGGCTCGATGGCGTTGCGGTAGCGAATCTCCCACGGATCCAGGCCGACCTTCTCTGCCAACAGGTCGATCAGGCTCTCGAGCGCAAACTCGGACTGGCAGACGCCAAAGCCGCGGTACGCACCGGCGGGCGGGTTGTTGGTGTAGTAGCCAAAGCCGCGAATGTCGGTGTTCTGGTACTTGTAGGGGCCGACGGCATGCGTGCAGGCGCGCTCGAGCACCGGGCCGCACAGCGACGCGTAGGCGCCGGTGTCAAAGTTGATCTCGCAATCCAGGCCGGTAAAGTTGCCCTCGGCGTCGCAGCCCAGTGTAAAGGTGCCGTCCATGGCGTGGCGCTTGGGATGGAAAGCGAGC
Organism: Collinsella aerofaciens; assembly: GCA_030826265.1. GTDB lineage: Bacteria > Actinomycetota > Coriobacteriia > Coriobacteriales > Coriobacteriaceae > Collinsella > Collinsella aerofaciens_AY. The sequence goes on along the minus strand of JAPJOH010000001.1, from coordinate 125,004 downwards.
GACTCGGCGCGCGTGAGCTTGCACTTCACAGGACGCTGGAACTTATAGGCAGCGAGCGCAGCCAGGTGCTGGATGGACACGTCCTCCTTGCCGCCAAAACCGCCGCCCACGAGCATAGTCTCGACGACCACACGCTCGGGTTCGCCATCCCAGCCAAACATGTGGGCACACTCTTTGCGCGTGTCGTAGGCGCCCTGGTCGGTCGACTGCACCTTGACGCCATTCTTGTACGGGAAGGCAACGGCGCACTCGGGCTCCAAGAAGGCATGCTCGGTAAAGGGCGTAGTAAAGCGCTGCGTCACGGTGAATGCGCTCTCCGCCAGCGCCTTGGCGGCGTCGCCGCGCGTCACATGGCGGCTCTGGCACACGTTGTCCTTGAGCTCCACCGTGTTGCCAAAGGCAAAGAAGCTGTCGTGCAGGCGCGGGGCGTCGGCAGACCTGGCCTCGGCGATGTTGCGCACGGGCTCCAGCGGCTCGTAATCAATCTTTACGAGCTTCTTGGCCTTCTCGAGCGTCGCCTCGTCCTCGGCAACCACCAGCACGATGGCGTCACCCACGCAGCGGGTGATATCGCCCTGGGCGATCATGACGTCCCAGTCCTGGATAAGGTGGCCGACCTGGTTGACCGGCACGTCCTCGGCGCGCAGGATGCCCACCACACCGGGCAGGGCCTCGGCCTTGGAGGTATCGATGGAGAGCACACGGGCGCGCGGATACTTGGAGCGCACGGCGCTGGCATAGGTCAGGCCCGGCTGGTCGATCTCGTCGATGTCGTCGGGGTACTTGCCCTCGCCGAGCACCTTCTTGCGCACGTCGATGCGGAAGGCGCGCTTGCCCACGCCGTAGTCATCGCCGCGCTCCAAGTCCTCGTCGATCTGCTTTTCGCCGCGGAGCACCGCAGCGGCCAGCGCAATGCCCTCGATAATCTTCTTGTAGCCGGTGCAACGGCAGACATTGCCGCGGATGGCGTACTTGATCTGCTCCTCGGTGGGCTCGGGGTCCTCGGCGATGAGCGCCGCACCCGCCATGACCATGCCGGGAATGCAAAAACCGCACTGCACGGCGCCCACGGCGCCAAAGGCGTACACAAAGGCCTCGCGCACGTCCTCGGGCAGGCCCTCGACGGTCACGATGTTGCGGCCGGCGGCAAGAGCGGTGGTCAGCACGCACGCCTTGACGGCCGCACCGTCCACATGAATGGTGCAGGTGCCGCAGGCGCCCTCGGAGCAGCCGTCCTTGGCGGAGTGAATGTGCAGGTCGTCGCGCAGATAGCGCAGCAGTGGCTTGTTCTGAGTCGTCGTGCACTCGACGCCGTTAACGGTAAAAGTGAATTCCTGTGCCATGGTGATTCCCTTCTACACGCCGGCGGCGATGCCGGTGCGGTCGTGGATGGCGCCATGCGGGCAGACGACGGCGCACATGCCGCACGACAGGCAGTCCACGCCGTCGATATGGGCGCAGTTGTCCTCGATGCGGATAGCGCCGGCAGGGCACTTTTTGGCGCACATACCGCAACCGATGCAGCTCGTGTCGCAGACCTTGCGCGCAATGGCGCCCTTATCGGTGTTGTTGCAGCGCACCAGAATGTTCTGGTAGCCGGGGACGAAGGCAATCACGCGCTGCGGGCACGCCATGCCGCACAGGCCACAGCCCGTGCACTTGGAGCGGTCCACGCGGGCGATGCCATCGACCAGCGCAATGGCGCCGTGGGGGCAGGCCGTGACGCAGGCGCCACAGCCAATGCAGCCTTCGCTGCAGTGGGCGTCGCCGCCTGCGGAGGCGCAACCGCTTCCGCAGGCAACGTAGGCCACGTTATGTTGAATGGATTTGGCCATAAGAGACTCGCCTATTTCTTAAGAAGGTACGAATAGTTGTCGCGCACAGCCCTGATGGTCAGGCGGACGGCCTCGGGAAGACCGGTGTTGACGGCATCGACCGAGACGGTGCGGACCGTGCCGGCGACGCGGACCTTAAAGTGGTCCTCGTCCACGGCCAGGAAGCCCTCGTTCTCGGAGTTCTCCATGTCCTCCTCGCTCCAGAACAGGGTGAGCTTGTCCTTGTAGGGACGACCCTCCTGGTAAGGGCAGAACACGGCGCAGTTGCCGCACTCATTGCACATGCCGTCGACATGGACGACCTGATGCTTGGCCAGGCCCGGCACCTTAATTGCCACGTTGGCGCGGTTGGGGCACACGTCGCAGCAGACCTCGCACACCGAGCCGCAGCCCAGGCAGCGGGTCTTGGTGCAGTTGCGCTTGTCGCGGCACAGCGACCCCTTGCGCTCGTAGCAAGTGTCCTCGCGGCCGGCCTGCTCGTTGCAGTCGGCGTACTTGTTAAAGTCCACGTCGGCGATGGCACGGGCGACCTCGGCGGCATCGGCGATAGCCTCGACCACGGTGGCAGGACCGCGGCGGCAGTCGCCCGCAGCCCAGACGCCCTCGACGCCGGTGGAGGTAGCGGCAAGGCGGCCGCGACGGTCGTGCTCGACGCCCGCGGCATCGTACAGGCTGGCGTCGATGCCCTCGCCCACGGCGCAGATCACCGTGGTGGCGGGAAGCTCAACAGTCTCGCCCGTGGCGACGGGGCTGCGGCGGCCGCTTGCATCCGGCTCGCCAAGCTCCATAACATCGCAGGTCAGCACGGCGCCGTTGAGTGCCTTAGGTGCCAGCAGCTCGCAGAACTCAACGCCGTCGGCAAGAGCAAGATCGAGCTCTTCCTCATCGGCGGGCATCTGCTTCTTGGTGCGGCGGTAGACCAGGCGCACGTTCTTCACGCCGGCCAGGCGCTTGGCCACGCGGGCCGCGTCCATGGCGGTGTTGCCGGCGCCAATGACCACGACGTCCTCGCCCAGCTCGAGCTTCTCGCCCTTCTTGGCGGCCTCGAGGAACTCCAGCACGTCGAGCTCGGCGCCCTCGCCCAGGCCCGCAGAGCCGGGCATCCAGGCACCGGTGGCCACGACCACGTCGGTAAAGCCCTGGTCCTTGAGCTCGTCAATGGAATCAACGCGAGCGTTGAGCTGCACCTTGGCGCCAAAGGCTAGGCAGAGCTCGGCATCGTGGGAGATATCGTCGCTCGCGATACGGAACTCGGGAATCACGTGACGGACCACGCCGCCGAGCGAATCGCGGGCCTCAAAGATGGTGACGGGCACGCCGGCACGCGTCAGGAAGAACGCCGTCGCCAGGCCGGCCGGGCCGCCGCCGATAACGGCAACGTTGCGCTCGCCGTCGTTGGCGATGGCCTGGGCGCGCAGCTTGGGCAGCACGGCGGTCATGGCCTCGCGGGCGGCCTTGAGCTTGCTGGCGCGAATCTGGGCGCCCTCGGGCTCGTAGAACGCACGCTCGCAGGCACGGCCGCAGGGATGCGGGCAGATGGTGCCGGTAATGAACGGCAGGGCGTTGCGCTCGATGATGATGTTGAGTGCGTCCTCGTAGCGGCCCTCGTCAACGGCCGCCAGGTAGGCGGGAATATCCTGCTGGATGGGGCAGCTCGTGCGGCACGGCGTGGTAAAGCAATCGGAAAGAGGGCTCTTGCCGGCGACCTTGCGGTCGGGCAGCGGACGCAGCGGCTTCTTGTAGAGCGGGTTGGTGAGTGAGTCGGTCTGGATCGCAGTCACAGCCTCGAGAGAGACACCCGCGAACGGCTTGCCATCCAGGTCGGTAAACTCGCCGGCCATCTGGCTAAAGCGCTCGTAGCCACCGGGCTTGAGCACGTCGGTCGCCAGGGTGACGGGCCAAATGCCGGCATCGTACAGGGCGCGGATGTTGTAGACCGTAGCACCGCCGGAGTAGCTGATGCGCAGCTTGCCATCGAACTGCTCGGTAATGCGACGGGCAGCCTCGATGGTCAGCGAGAACAGCGAACGGCCGGACATGTACATCTCGGTGGAAGGCAGCTCGTTCCTCGTCACGTCGACGGGGAAGGTGTTGGTGAGCTTGACGCCAAACTCCAGGCCGCGCTCGGCGCACAGGGCAATCAGGCGCTCGAACATGGGCACGGCGTCGGCCCACTGCAGGTCCTCGCGGAAGTGCGTATCGTCGAAGACGATGTAGTCAAAGCCCAGCTCGTTGAGGCGCTGACGTGCAAACTCATAGCCCAGCAGCGTGGGGTTGCACTTGATGTAGGTGTTGAGGCCCTTCTCGGTGATGAGGTAGGTCGCGATGCGCTCGATCTCGGCGGGCGGGCAGCCGTGCAGGGTAGACTCGGTGATGGAGTTGGAGACGCGTGCCGGGATGGACTCGACAAACGCGGCGTCGACATGCTCAAACTTGTCCAGGTTGGCGAGCGCCCATGCGCGGCACTCGTTCCAGACGTCGGAGCCGCTGGCGTCCTTCATGCCCTCGATGTAGGCGTCGACCTTGGGGCTCTTGATGCCCTCCAGGTCATAACCCACGGACATGTTGAAGACAAAGCCGTCCGGGCTGCCCAGGCCGTACTCGCGAGCGATCAGGTGGCAGGCAAACCATGCCTTCACGTACTCGGCAAAAGCCTGCGGAACCTCGAGCTCGGTCGACCACTCGCAGTTGTAGCACTCGTCCTGCGCCACAATGCAGGGCTTGTTGACACACTTGGAGAGCTCCTCGCCGTCCATAACCTGAACGGTCTTGAGCTCAAAGAAGCGGGAACCGGCCACGTAGGATGCCACAATGTTCTGGGCCAACTGCGTATTGGGACCGGCGGCCGGGCCAAACGGAGTCTCGATGCGCTCGTCAAAAATGGGAAGCGCGCCCTCTTGGTTGGTCGTGACCATCTTGCGCACGCCAAAGACGGCGCCCTGAGTCTTGTGCTCCTCGATGATCCAGTTCATCAGCTGCGAAAACGGGATCGGCCTCATGATGTCGCTCATAATGAGTTCCTCTCTGTAACGCCCGGCGAGACCGCGCGGCGGGCGCAAATACGGTGTAGCGCTAGCACAGCGCCGGCGACCCCGCGGAGGCCGCCTATGCGCGCGCCGGATGTGGCGAAACATCCGACGCGCGCGAATCTACTTGTGAATTAGTAGGTGCGATCGTTGAGCGTGCTCCAGAGCTTCTTGGACTCGGCCATGGTCCACGCGTTGATCTTGTCCTCATCAATGCCAACGAACTCGCGATCCTTGTACAGGACGCGGCCGTTGATGATGGTGGTGCGGCAGTTTTTGCCCATCATGCCAAAGAGCATGTGGCCGTCGATATTCTCCTCGCTCAGCGGCGTAAAGGGCTTGTAGTCCATAACGATAACGTCGGCGGCAGCGCCGGCCTCGAGCACACCGAGCTTGCGATCGAAGTACTTGCTCGCCATCTTGGCGTTGTTCTCGAACAGCATCGTCATGGCCTCGCACCAGCCCACGTTGGGCATGGCGGCGTTGTGGCGCTGAATAATCAGGAAGACCTTAAGGCTCTCGAGCATATCGTGGGTGTAGGCGTCGGTGCCCATGCACACGGGGATGCCGCGGCGGAAGAACTCGAGCACGGGGGCGCAGCCCACGGCGTTGCCCATATTGGATTCGGGGTTGTTGACCAGCCAAGTGCCGGACTCCTTGACGATATCCATCTCGGCAGGCGTCACGTGGATGCAGTGGCCCAGCATGGTGTCGGGACCCAGCAGGTTGTGCTGCAGCAGGCGCTCGACGGGGCTGATGCCACCGCGGTTGAGGCGGGAGTCCCACACGTCGTTCATGCCCTCGCACACATGGATGTGGAAGCCGGTCAGGCCGTTGTTGGCCTCGGCCATCTTATCCATGGTCTCGTCCGAAAGCGTAAAGGTAGCATGTCCGCCAAACATGGCGGCGATCATGTGGTTGTCGTTATCGCGACGCTCCTTGGCGGCCCACTGGGCAAATTCGGCGTTCTCGGCAATGGCCTGGTCGCACTTTTCCTGGCCGCGGCGATCGGAGACCTCGTAGCACAGGCACGAACGCATGCCCAGCTCCTGAGCTGCATCCTTAATGGTAAAGAGGCTTCCCGGAATCTCGCAGAAGCTCGCATGGTGATCGAAGATCGTGGTGACGCCATCACGGATGGAGTCCAAAATCGTAGCATAGGCGCTGGCCTTGGTGCCGTCGAGCGTCAGGTTGTCGTCGATCCTCCACCACTGCTGCTCGAGATTCTCCAAGAAGTTGGTGGGGTTGCAGCCCTTAATGGCAAGGCCGCGGGCCAGACCCGAGTAGATGTGGGTGTGGCAGTTGATGAGTCCGGGCATGATGAGGTTGCCCTGGGCATCGACGTACTCGGCATCCGGGTACTTGGCCTTGAGCTCGCGCTCGGGGCCCACTTCGACGATCGTATCTCCGTCAATGGCGACCGCACCGTTTGGAATAAACGGGGTCTGAGCGTTGCGGGTAAAGACGGAACCGTTAGCGACCAGAAGCATGGATGCTCCCTTCAACATCAGAGGCGGGGTTTGACACCTCTGACATGGCGGAGTGCGAAGCGCCGGCCTACACCGGAAACGGGCCCTCTCCCGTCAACGCTTCACCAAAGGGACAAACCCTTTGAAGTGCGGCTTGGCGCCGCATGGCGTCGGCGGACGAGGCGATGCGTCCGCCGACGAATAGCACCGAATTGGTTACTTCTTGCTCTCGGGCAAGACCAGATCCACGGCAGCGTCCTTAGCAGCATCGATGTGCTGAGCCACGACCGGCGTCTGCGGAAGGATCAGGTTAAGGACAATGGCCATGATGGCGGTGGGTGTTACGGCATTGGAGCCGATGACGGTGGACACCCAGGCGGGCATACCCTCGCCGGCAAGGCAACCGCTGGCCATCCAAATACCCAGGCCAAAGACGACGGAGGTGCCGACGATAGTGGTAGTGCGCTGCGTGAGGCCCTCGCGGGTGAACATGCGCACGCCGTTCATGGTGATAGTGCCAAAGACGCCGACGGTCGCGCCGCCGATGACGGGCTGCGGGATAGCGGAAAGGACGGCAGAGAGCTGCGGGAACAGGCCGGCGATGGCAAAGACGGCCGCGATGATCACAAAGACCCACTTGTTGACGACCTTGTTGGAGCAGATGATGCCCACGTTCTGGCCAAGGGCGCTGGTGGGAAGACCGCCAAGCAGGCCGCCGACCATAGAGGTGAGGCCCTGGGACACGATAGCGCCGGAAAGCTCGCGCTCGGTGGGCATACGGTCGATGGAGCCCAGGCAGGCGGCAGAGACGTCACCGATAACCTGGATAGCAACCATGGGGAACACGACGGCGAGGGTAATGCAGACCTCGGGATCAAACTCGAGCGCGTAGGGCATGAGCTTGGGAAGGGCGAAGACCTGAGCGGAGGCGACGCTGGAGAAGTCGATCATGCCAAAGGGGATGGAGACGATCATACCAACGATCATGCCAAAGAACACGGATCCCAGCTTGAGCGTGCCCTTGCCAAAGTTGGCGAGCGCAAAGACCACGGCGAAGGTGATAAGAGCGACGCACCAGGCCTGCGGAGTGCCCCACAGCGGCGTACCCATACCGCCGGCCATATACTTGACGGCCGTGGGATACAGCGAAACGCCGATGGAGAAGATGACCGTACCGGTCACGACGGGCGGGAACAGCCACTTGATCTTGCTGTAGGCCAGACCAAAGAGGACCGCGACGGCGCCGCCGACGATCTCGCCGCCCAGCAGCGCACCAAAGCTAAAGCCCGAGGCACCCATGGCCTGCAGGGCCGGCAGGAACGCAAACGAAACGCCCATGACGATGGGCAGGCCGCCGCCGATGCGACGGAAGGGGGCAAAGGCCTGAAGGGCCGTGTCGATCGCCGAAAGAATGAGCGCGACCTGGATGATGTCGGTGCTCTGCTGGCTATTAAAGCCGTAGACGCCGGCCATGATGACCGCCGGAGTGATGATGCCGGCAAACGATGCCAGTACGTGCTGAAGGGCACACGGGATCATTTCCTTAACGGGAGGCATGCCTTCTCGAGTGAACAGGGCTTCAGTGCCGTTCGTAACCGTCTCCTGGGTCATTTGACCACCAATCCTCGAAGTAGTTGTTTTCGCATCTAACGCTCTATTGTGACGCAGTGCGGGGTTGAGGTTGTGCCTTCATTGCATATCGTATTAAAGATGATTCTCATTCTCAATAATAATTTTTTGTTATCAGACTATTCTTCAGCTGAAATAACGCATTTCCGCAGGTCAGGAAAATGTCTGGTCAAAATACCATCTAACTTTTCTTTTGGTCAACCGTTTACCGCTAAATTCCTACCGTTCGTCTGCATTACGCAATGTACCTGCGGATATACGAGATGATGGGCAGCGTGTTACCATGAGAAAAAATTGTTATGAACATTTCCGATTTCACCCAAAGGAGTTGCCCGTGAACGAGACCGTACGTCGCTTTTTGCCGATGGTCGATTTTCTGGAGCAGATACTCGGCAAAAACAGCGAAATCGTGCTGCACGATTTCTCGGATCCCGACCACGCCATCGTTGATATTCGCAACGGCATCGTGAGCGGCCGCAAGGTCGGCGGTCCCGCCACCGATCTGGCACTCAAGATCATGCACGACGCCAAGTATCGCGACCTGCCGTTTATTACGGGCTACGAGGGGCGCGGTGCCGGCGGCAAGACGTTGGAGTCAGCGACGTACTTTATCCGCGAGAATGACGAGATCGTCGGTATGCTCTGCGTCAACACCGACCTCTCGACCGTGCGCTCCATCAACGCCATGGCGCAGCAGCTCATGGCGTGCTTCGACGCGGCGCCGACGCGCACGGAGCCCGCCCCTATCGAGGTCGAAAGCCTTTCGGAGTCCACACAGGAGCTCATCGACCGCAGCATTGCCGAGTTGCTGAGCACGCGCGGGCTGGATGTGGCGTCGCTTGGTCAGAGCGACCGCGTGGACGTCATTCGCCACCTCAACGACAACGGGGTGTTCATGCTCAAGGGCGCCGTGGCCTGCGCCGCCACCGCGCTGGGTATCTCGGAGCCCAGCGTCTACCGCTACCTGCAAAAAGTTCGCAAGGAGGGCTAACGGGCAACATGAAGCGCGGCTCCACAAGCGATCCGTCACTTGACAAAAGACCCTGCAGCTCGCACGCGCTGCAGGGTCTTTTTGCATGTCATGTTTAGTTGTGGCCAACGCCTTAGAGAGCGGCAACGACCTCGATCTCGACCAGACCGCCAGCCGGAAGGGCGGCAACCTGGAAGGCGCTGCGCGCGGGGAACGGGGCCTCGAACTTGGAGGCGTAGATCTCGTTCACGGCGGCGAAGTCGGCGATGTCGGCCAGGTAGACCGTGGTCTTGACGACATCGGCAAAGGTAGCGCCGGCAGCGGTCAGCAGGGCCTCGACGTTGGCGAGGGACTGCTTAGCCTGGGCCTCGACGCCCTCGGGCATCTTGCCGGTTGCGGGGTCGATGCCCAGCTGGCCGGACAGGAACACCATGTTGCCGGTCTGGATACCAGGGGAATACGGGCCGATGGCTGCTGGTGCGTTATCGGAAGACACGACGGTCTTGCTCATGTTTATCTCCTTACGATCAGTTGAGAAAGCGTGAGCGCGGCGTTCACACCGGGAGGCACAGTTCGGTCTGAACACCGCGCTTGATTGGGATGGTACTCAAGGTTTCTGTTTGATGCAAGAATATTATCAGCTTGCGAGAATATTTTATCGCCCAACGGTCTCCCCGAACCGCTGAACGGTTCTCATGTGGAGCAGCCAGTCCAAGCTGCTGAAGACTTTATCCCGCTTGGAGCACGGGCATCGCCTGCCGCAACGGCGCCACTATACTTTTGATTATCTGAGCATTTTGAAAGGCAGGATATGACCGCAACCGCCAGTCGAACCACCAACCGCAGACCCGAGCTTTTGGCGCCCGCCGGAGGGCCCGAGCCCTTTGCCGCCGCACTCGCCGCCGGGGCAGACGCCATCTACTGCGGCATGGGCAGCTTCAACGCCCGCCGCAAGGCCACCAACTTTACCGACGAGGCCTTTGAGCAAGCCTGCCGCGCCGCGCATCTAGCCGGGTCGCGCGTCTACGTCACGGTAAACATCGTCATCAAACAGTCCGAGATGGGCGATGCGCTGCAACTCATCCATCGCTGCTCCACGCTGGGCGCCGACGCCTTCATTATCCAGGACTGGGGCCTGTTCTTTGAGGTCAAGCGCACCATGCCCGGCATCGAGACACATATCTCGACCCAGGCGAACATCCACGACGACCGCGGAACCCTTTGGTGCCGTGAGCAGGGCGCCGACCGCGTGACTCTCTCGCGCGAGCTCTCCATCGACGAGATCGCCGCCATTCACAACGCCGCGCCCGATGTGGACCTTGAGGTCTTTAGCCACGGTGCCATCTGCTTTTGCTACTCGGGCCTGTGCCTGCTTTCGAGCTTTGCCATGGCGGGCCGCTCGGCCAACCGCGGCATGTGCGCCCAGCCCTGCCGCCTGCCCTACGAGCTGATCGACGAGAACGGCCGCTCGCTCTCCCCTGCCGGTCGCGAGCGCGCGCTGTGCCCGCGCGACACCAACACGTCGCAGCTTGTTCGCCGTCTGTATGACGCCGGCGCCGCATCGCTCAAGCTCGAGGGCCGCATGAAGGCCCCCGATTACGTGTATTCCATCGTCGATGTGTATCGTCACCAGATTGATGACATGCTGGCCGGGGTCGCCGTAGATAAGGACGAGGTAGCCGCCCGCCAGCGCCAGCTCAAGCGCTGCTTCAACCGCGACTTTACGCACGCCTATCAGGACGGCACCTCGGGCGACGAGATGATGAGCTATGAGCGTTCCAACAACCGCGGCCAGATCGTAGGCACGGTACTGGGCAGCCGTCTGGCCAACCGCGATGTGCGCGGCCTCAAGCCCGACGACCGCCGTCGGCGCGCCGCCATCGCCCGCATTGAGTTGTTTGAGCCCGTGGGCAAGGGCGACCTGCTGGAGCTTCGCCACGATAACGAGTTTGACCAGTTCCTGACCACCATTGCCGCCGATGATGCCGCCGCCGGTGACATCATTGAGTGCCGCGTGCCCCGCAGCATGCCCGAGGGCTGCCGCGTCCGCGTGATTCGCAGTCAGCGCGCCATCGACGCCGCTGGCGCCGCGCTCAAGCGCGATGTGCTGCGCCGCCGAGCTGTTGACGTGTCCGTCGTGGCGCGCCTGGGCGAGCCGTTTACTGTCACACTCACCTGCTGTGACAACCCCGCGCTCACCGCCACCGCCACGGGCTTCACCGTCGAGGCCGCCAAGACCCGCGCCGTCGAGGCATCCGATCTGGTTGAGCACGTCGGGCGCATGGGCTCCTCTCCCTTTGAGGCCGCAAGCTTTGACGTTTCGCTCGACGCCGGCTGCGGTATGGGCTTTTCCGCCGTGCACAAGGTGCGCGCCGCCGCTTGTAAGGCGCTGGAAGAGGCCATTCTGGCACCGTACGAGGAGCGCGAGAAAACGCTCGAGTTGCCGGTGCTCGACAAATGTACGCGACCCATGCCCGAGCACTACCGCGACGAGCCGCAGATCTGCGCCACCGTCAACACGCTCGAAGCCGCCGAGGCAGCTCGTGCCGAGGGCGCCACGCGCATCTATATGACCACCGATGCGCTCGAGGCCGCCGGTGTCTCCCCCGCCGATGCATTTGAGCAGGGCATCGTACCCGTACTCGACGAGGTCTGCCGCGCCGTTGACCACGTACGCGTCGATCCCTGGATCAATGCCGGAGCCACCGTCGCCGTCGGCAATATCTCCGAGCTCGCCGTAGCCGCGCATGCCGGCGCCACGGCCGAGATTCGCTCTTGCCTGCCGGTGCACAACACGCCCTGCATGGAGGCGCTTGCCGGGCGCGGAGCCGGTGCGTTTTGGCTCTCGCCCGAGATCACACTCGACGAGATTGTCTCGCTCGGAGCCGCCGCGCCCGCGGCTCTGGGCATCACCGTCTTTGGCCGCCCGCGCGTCATGACAAGCGAGCATTGCATTCTGCAGGTTGCCAACGGCTGCATCCACGATTGTGCCAACTGCCGCCTGCGTGCCCGCAAGCTCTCGCTCAAGAATATCGACGGAAAGGTCATGCCCGTCCGCACCGACATCCACGGCCGCTCTCGCTTGTACGACGCCTACCCCATCGACCTCACACCGCAGGTTCCTCAGCTGCTCAATGCCGGCGTGCGTCGTCTCATGGTTGACGGAACCCTGCTCGAGGCCGATGAGATTGGCCGTGCCGTCGCTCGCGTCCGTCGCGCCGTCGAGGCGGCTCAAGCCGGCCGCAAGCCCGCCGCCCGCCTACGCGGGGCGACCTCGGGCTGCATGTTTGTGGGAATCAGCTAACCGAAAGGCTTACACGTGAACGAAGAACCTCAAGTCCTCTACTGCGACGCTTGGCTCATGGCCATCAACAAGCCCGCCGGCATGATCGTCCACGGCGACGGCACCGGCGAGCGCACGCTTACCGACTACGCCAGCGACCTGCTGCTGGCCATGGGCGACGGCTTTGCCGCGACTGACATGCAGCCGCTCAACCGTCTGGACCGCAACACCACCGGCGTGGTGCTGTTTTCGCTCGACAAACAGACGCAGCCCGCTTTTGACCAGATGGTGATCGACCACGCCTTCGAAAAGCACTATCTGGCGCTGGCCGAGGGCAAGATCGACTGGAACGAGAAGCTCATCGACATGCCCATCGCCCGCGATCGCCACGATAGCCGCAAGATGCGTGTCGGCGCCAGCGGAAAGCCCTCTCAGACGCGCGTCAAGGTACTCAAGCGTCTTAAGAGTCGCCGTGGCCTGCCCACGCGCTCGTATATCGATGTCGAGTTGCTCACCGGCCGCAAGCACCAAATCCGCGTGCATCTGGCGAGCGAGCGTCATCCCCTGGTAGGCGACGACCTGTACGGAACGCCGCGCCCCTGTGGCCTGATGCTCCACGCCCACAGCGTGTCCTTTACGCATCCCGTAACCGGCGAGCACATCCACATCGAAGCCCCCTGCCCCTGGGAGCCCTAAAGTCTGTCGAAAATGGACAGGTTTATTTTGGCAGGTTTTATCTGGACAAACGTCAAAACCACCACATAGGTTCCTACCCCTTCGCGGTGGTTTTGGCGTTTGCCCGTCCCCTGCTGTTAGACCGTGATGACGTTGTCCATCGACTGGTACTTGGCGGGCACCTCGCCCGCGGTGATAACCGTTGCGTCGCGGAAGTCCGCGAATTTTACGGGAGCCACCATGCCAAACTTACTGGCGTCCGAGATTACGAAGCGTTTGGCTGTATGGCGCATCGAGATACGCTTGACCTGCGCTTCCTCGATATCCGGTGTGGTGAGACCTTGCTCGGCGGCGATGCCATTGGAACCCCAAAAACCGCAGTTGAAGTTATAGCGGTCCAGGGTCGCCAGGGCATCGGGGCCAACGAGCGCCTCGGTCTCGGGCTTGAGCTCGCCGCCCAGCACCACGGTGCGCATGCCGCGCACAGCGAGATGCTGAGCATGGAGCACGGAATCAGTCACATAGGTGACCGATTCGAGATGCGGAAGATGCTCGATGAGTCTGAGCGTTGTCGAACCCGAATCGATGTACACAAAGCTCTCGGGCTCCACGAGCGCCGCGGCGCGGGCGCAGATACGCTCCTTGTCGTCGTTATGGAGATCACTGCGCTCACCGATCGTTAGGTCGCGCGTCACGTGCGCGCGCTCAAGACTTGTCGCGCCACCGTGCACCTTGGCGATGCGGTGCGCTCGGTCGAGCGTCTGTAGGTCGCGTCGAATGGTAGAGGCCGTCACGCCCAGGGCATCGGCAAGCTCGGGCACCGTTACCGAGCCAGCCTGCTGCACCATCGACACGATCGTATTGAGCCTATCTTCCGCAAGCATCGCTTACTCCTCCTCGGGGTAGACGACTCCCCAATCGGCGCGGAGCTTGGTCATGAGCTCCATCACATCAGAAGCATAATCCAGAAGCTCACGCTTGGAATCGTCGCCGGCGACGGCCTGCTCGAGGTCAGCCATCTCGTAGCACAGGGCATAAGCCTCGGTGCCCGCGGCGACCTCCTCGCGATGACCGTCCGCGGTCCACACGATCGTCGCGTGATCGGCGCGCGGATACTCGTTGACCTCGACATAGCAATTGTCAAAGCTGATAACCGAGCGCTTTGGCTGCTTGGAGTGGAGCGTAAGGCTCACGACGCCCAGCTGCTGCTCGGCATTGCGGCAGACGATGCCGCCTGCAACGTCCACGCCGGTCTTGCAGGTGTTACCCAGTGACACGACCTCGACGGGCTGGCTCGCCATAAACAGGCGCATGACGGACAGGGCGTATACGCCAATATCGAGCATGGCACCGCCGGCGAGGTTGCGATTGTAGAAACGGTTGGTCAGGTCGCCGTACTCCTTGTAGCTACCAAAGTTGAGCTGAGCGAGGTTCATGCGGCCAAACTCGCCGGCATCCATGCGGCGGCGCAGCTCTTGATACAAGGGCATGTGGAGCACCGTGGTAGCGTCCATAAGGACCACGTTGTGTTCGGCGGCAATGGCGCGGGCCTCATCGAGCTCGGCGGAGTTGAGCGTGATGGCCTTCTCGCAGAGAACGTGCTTGCCGGCCGCCAGGGCGGCGCGCAGATAGGTGATATGGGTGTTGTGCGGGGTGGTGATGTAGACGGCGTCGATGTCAGGATCGGCGTAGAGATCCTCAACCGTGTCATAGACCTTCTCGACGCCGTACTGGTCGGCAAAAGTCTGAGCCTTGGTGAGCGTGCGGTTGGCAACGCCCGTAAGCTTGCGGCCGGCCAGGGCAAGGGACTGAGCCATCTGGTTGGCAATAACGCCGCAACCGATCACAGCCCAACGGAGCTCGGGAGCCGTAAAGATGTCGTTAGGGAACGGCTTGTCCTGGACCGAAGCAAATGCTGCTTTGGCGGCTGCCGCGGCGTCGAGTGGAGCCTGCTTGGAATCTGCCATTATGTGTCTCCTGTGTCATAGAACGTCTTGCATTTCTGACAGCTCTATATTCGCACAAACACGCGCGTCTGTGCGCGTTTTTGCGTATCTCACCGCTAAACGGTCATTATTGCCCCGTAAACGGCGCATATATACGCATAGGTGCGTAATTAAACGCAATCTAACGCGCATAAACGCGCATACAAGCAATTTATACAGCACGACCGCTCATTTATGCTTACCCAGTTAGGGTACTCATTTAAGCCTGTCCCCAATGAGTAGGGATAGAAAAAGGCCCGGGTGCCGGGGGGCATCCGGGCCTTTGCTAGCAACTTGATGTTGCGGGCAGCTTAGAACTTGTGGCCGCACTTCTTGCAGACGCGCAGCTTGTTCTTGCCGTCCTTCTCGTGACCGACGCGGGTAACCTTACCGCACTCGGGGCAAACGAGATTGACGTTGGAGGCGTCGATGGGAGCCTCCTGCGAAACGATGCCGCCCTGCTGGTTGGCAGCGTTGGGCTTGACGGCCTTCTTGACGACCGAAACGCCCTCGACAACGACCTTGTTCTCGGCGGGGAGAGCACGCAGGACAACGCCCTGCTTGCCGCGATCCTTACCAGAGAGAACCTGGACCTTATCGCCCTTCTTGATATACATATATCTCCCCTAACTACAGGGTCTCGGGAGCGAGCGAGACGATCTTCATGTACTTCTTGTCACGAAGCTCGCGAGCGACAGGCCCGAAGATACGGGTGCCGACGGGCGAACCATCGTTGTTGATGACAACGCAGGCGTTCTCATCAAAGCGAATGTAGGAGCCATCCTTGCGGCGGATCTCCTTAACGGTGCGAACGACGACGCAACGGACAACGTCCTTCTTCTTGACGTTGGCGCCAGGGGTAGCCTCCTGGACAGCACCGATGAACACATCGCCGATGCCTGCATAACGACGCTTGGAACCGCCAAGCACCTTGATGCAGCGAATCTTGCGAGCGCCGGAGTTGTCGGCGACGTTCAGCATGGTTTGCATCTGAATCATGGTAGATGTTCCTCCGAACTAAGAACCGAAGAGAGGTGCGCAGCCTTTATACGGCCCGTGGTATGCAAGCCAGGCATACGCACATCTTCGGAAACGTACAAGTCGTAAGAGCGACTGCTTATTTAGCGCGCTCGACGACCTCGATGAGGCGCCAACGCTTCATCTTGGACATAGGACGGGTCTCCATAACGCGGACGGTATCGCCCACGCCAGCCGTGCACTCCTCGTCGTGAGCGTGCAGCTTCTTGGAGCTGGTCATCATCTTGCCGTACTTGGGGTGACGCTTGCGCTCGGTGATGGTGACAACAATGGTCTTGGCACCGGAGACGGAGGTAACGACACCCGTACGGACCTTACGCGAGTTACGCGAATCAGTCATGTTCTCTCCTTAGGTCCTACTCGGCGACAGCGGACTTCTCCGCTGCGATCTCGCGGGCGCGCTGCTCCGTGAGGACGCGAGCGATGTCCTTCTTCACGGTGTTGACGCGAGCGGTGTTGTCCAGCTGGCTGGTGGCCATCTGGAAACGAAGGTTAAAGAGCTCGGCGCGCATTTCCTTCAGCTTCTCAACGAGCTGAGCGTCCGAGAGCTCACGAATCTCTGCGGGCTTCATTAGTTCTCCTCCTTGGCGGCGGCGGCGTCCTCAGCAGCCCACTTGGCCTCGAGAGCGGCCTCCTCAGCCATCTCCTTCTCGATGCGCTGCTCAGCGTTCTTAGCAGCAACAATCTTGGTCTTGATGGGAAGCTTGTGCTGTGCAAGACGCAGAGCCTCGCGAGCGACCTCCTCGGGCACGCCCTTGACCTCGAACATGATGCGGCCGGGCTTGACGACGGCCACCCACTCCTCGGGGTTACCCTTACCAGAACCCATGCGAGTCTCAGCGGGCTTCTTGGTGATGGGCTTATCGGGGAAGATCGTGATGTAGACACGACCGCCACGCTTCATGTAGCGGGTCATGGCAATACGAGCGGCCTCGATCTGACGGTTGGTGATCCAATGGGCCTCGAGAGCCTGGATACCAAACTCGCCGAAATGCAGCTCGGTATTACCCTTGGCCTGGCCCTTCATGGAGCCACGCTGCACCTTGCGGTGAAGAATACGCTTAGGGGCAAGCACTACTGACCCCTCCTCTCGGAGTTACGACGACGAGGACGGGAAGAGCCCTCGAGTGCAGGGTTGGGAACAGGCTGGCCCGGGAGCTTCTCGCCCAGGTAGATCCAGACCTTCACGCCGCAAGCGCCCATGGTGGTGCTGGCGACAGCCGTGCCGTAGTCAATCTTGGCACGGAGGGTGTGCAGAGGCACGCGACCCTCACGGTACCACTCACGACGGCCCATCTCGGCACCGCCGAGACGACCGGAGCACTGGATACGGATGCCCTTAGCGCCGGCCTTGCGGGCGGACTGGACAGCCTTGCGCATAGCGCGACGGAAGGCAACGCGGCCCTCGAGCTGCTCGGCGATAGACTGAGCAACGAGGTTGGCGTCGAGCTCGGGGCGCTTGATCTCGACAACGTCGACGGAGAGCTGGCCCTTGGAGACGCCAGCGACCTTCTCGAGCTCGGTGCGGAGGGTATCGATCTCGGCACCCTTCTTACCGATGACAACGCCGGGGCGAGCGGTGAGGATGATGACCTTCACCTTGTCGCCAGCGCGCTCGATCTCGACGCGGGAGACAGCTGCGCGGGAAAGACGCTTCTCGAGGTACTTGCGGATCTCGAGATCGTTACCGAGGGTCTTAGCGTAATCCTTCTCTGCGAACCAGCGGGAGCGCCAGTTCTCGGTGATGCCAAGACGGAAGCCGGTGGGGTAGACTTTCTGACCCATACAGCTTTACGCCTCCTTTCGAGGAGCAACGACGACGGTGATGTGGGAAGTACGCTTCAGAATGCGAGAAGCGGAACCCTTGGCGCGGGGACGGATGCGCTTAAGCGTCGGACCCTCGTCAACATAGGCAGCGGCGACAACCAGGTTGTCGGCACGCAGACCGTTGTTGTTCTCGGCGTTCGCAACGGCGGAACGGAGAACCTTCTCGACATCCACGGCGACGGCGCGGTCGCAGAAGTGGAGGATGTCGAAGGCCTGAGCGACAGGCTTGCGGCGGATCAGATCGACCACCAGGCGGGCCTTGCTGGGGGAAACACGCACGTACTTAGCGACGGCGCGAACCTCGGTGGCCTCAGTTTCAATAGACTTAGTTGCCATTTACGGTTAACCCCCTATTTGGCCTTGTGGCCACGGAACGTACGAGTCGGCGCGAACTCGCCGAGCTTGTGACCAACCATGGACTCGGTAACATACACGGGCACATGCTTGCGGCCGTCGTGGACGGCGATGGTGTGACCAACCATCTCGGGGAAGATGGTGGACGCGCGGGACCAGGTCTTCACGACGTCCTTCTTGCCAGCCTCGTTCATCGCGGTGATACGCGAGAGAAGGCGAGTCTCCACGAACGGGCCCTTTTTGAGACTTCTGCTCATAAGTGCTTTCTCCTAAAACTCGGTATCCGAAATTACTTCTTACGGCGACGAATGATGTGCTGGTTCGAGACCTTCTTCTTCTTGCGCGTACGAAGGCCCTTCGTCGGCTTACCCCAGGGGGTAACAGAGGGACGACCAGAGGTGTGGTTCTTGCCCTCGCCACCGCCGTGCGGGTGGTCGACAGGGTTCATGACGGTACCGCGGACGGTCGGGCGCACGTTCATGTGGCGCTTACGGCCGGCCTTGCCGATGACGATGTTGGAGTGATCGGCGTTGCCGACCTCACCGACGGTGGCGCGGCAGGTAACGAGGATGCGGCGCATCTCGGAGGAAGGCATACGGACGATAGCGTACTTGCCCTCCTTACCCATCAGCTGGCAGGAGTTACCGGCGGAACGGGCGATAGCAGCGCCCTTGCCCGGCTGGAACTCGACGGCGTGGATGAGCGTACCGACGGGGATGTCGGCGAGGGGCAGAGCGTTGCCCGGCTTGATGTCGGCGTCAGAACCGGACATGATGGTCTGACCGACCTCGAGGCCCTTGGGGGCCAGGATGTAGCGCTTCTCACCGTCAGCGTAGTGCAGCAGAGCGATGCGAGCGGAACGGTTCGGATCGTACTCGATCGTGGCAACCTTGGCGGGCACGCCGTCCTTGTTGCGCTTGAAGTCAATCACGCGGTAACGACGCTTCACGCCGCCGCCCTGGTGGCGGGTGGTGATGCGGCCGTTGTTGTTACGACCGGCCTTCTTGGGCAGGGGCTCGAGAAGAGACTTCTCGGGCTTGGTGCAGGTGATCTCGGAGAAGTCGGAGATCGTCTGCCAACGCCTACCAGCGGAGGTCGGCTTAAGGTGCTTTACAGCCATTACAATCCCTTTCAATAGGAATCCGTTAGCCATCGCAGACAGGGATTCGAGGTTCTGCCTCGGGTGCGATGACACCGGACGTATACACGGCTCCGGGCGTGTCCATTTTATACGCCCAAAACCTTGAGCTCTCGCCTCCCCTATTTGGGAGGCATGAGCTCACTCAACAGCAGCGAGTCTTAGGCCTGGTTGCCAAAGACCTCGATGGTGTCGCCCTCGGCCAGCGTGACGATGGCCTTCTTCCAAGAACGGGTCTTGCCGGCGACATAGCGCACGCGCTTGGTCTTGGGCTTGACCGTCAGGGTGTTCACGCGAACGACCTTGACGCCGAAGATCTCCTCGACAGCGTCCTTGATCTGATACTTGTTAGCATCCTTGGCGACCTCGAACGTGTACTTGTTCTGCTCCATGCCGGAGAAGGAACGCTCGGACACGATCGGACGGATGATGATCTCGTGGGCGGTCATTTATGCAAGCACCTCCCCGAAGTGAGCGGCGATGTCGGCGGGCATCAGCACAGCGTTGTTGTTGACGAGATCGTAGGTGTTGGCCTCGTCAGCGGTGATGATGAACGTCTTGGGAATGTTGCGGAACGACAGGTAGGCGTTGACGTCCTCATCGCGAACGATGATGGTCAGACGCTTGCCCTCAAGACCGAGAGCCTTGAGCATGGCGACGGCAGCCTTGGTGGAAGGCTTCTCGAAGCCGTAGTCGTCGACGAGCACGAGCTCGCCATCGGCCAGCTTGGCGGACAGCGCGGAGCGCATAGCCAGCTTGACCTCCTTGTTGTTCATACGCTTAGCGTAGGAACGGGGCTTGGGGGCGAAGACAACGCCACCGTGACGCCACTGGGCAGCACGGATGGAACCCTGGCGGGCACGGCCGGTGCCCTTCTGACGCCAAGGCTTCTTGCCGCCACCGGAAACCTCAGAGCGACCCTTAGCAGACTGGGTGCCCTGACGCCAAGAGGCCATCTGGCACTTGACGATGTGGTGCATAACGTGGATGTTCGGCTCGATGCCGTACACCTCAGCGGCGAGCTCGGCCTCGGCGACCTTCTTGCCCTCGCTGTTCTTTACTTCAAACTTTGCCATTTAAGTGTTCTCCTTGGTATGACGCTGGGCTAAATGGGCTGGGCCCTTAGGCCATACGGATGGCGACGAGACCATTCTTGGCACCCGGGACAGCGCCCTTGACCAAGATGAGGTTCTGCTCGGCATCGATGCGGACAACGGAAAGGTTCTTGACGGCAACGCGCTCGTTACCCATGTGACCGGCCATCTTGACGCCCTTGAGGACGCGCGCAGGATAGGCGCACTGACCGATAGAACCGGGGTGACGCTGGAAGTGAGAACCATGCGTCATAGGACCGCGGCGCTGACCCCAGCGCTTGATGCGACCCTGGAAGCCCTTACCCTTGGAGGTACCGATGACGTCGACCTTCTCGACATCAGCGAAATCAGCGACGGTGACGACCTCACCGACCTTGTGCTCCTCGCCGTTCTCGACGCGGACCTCACGAAGGAAGCGAACAGGCTCGACGCCAGCCTTGGCGAAGTGACCAGCCATGGGCTTGTTCACGTTCTTGGCCTTGATGTCGCCGAAACCGATCTGGACGGCGTCATAGCCGTCGGTTGCCTGAGTTTTAACCTGCGAGACAGCGCAGGGGCCAGCCTGGATGACCGTGACGGGAACGACGTTGTCGTCCTCGTCCCAAACCTGGGTCATGCCAATCTTGCGGCCGAGAATCATGCTGATCAAGATATGATCCCAACTCTCGCGTGGTCTTGGGACAATGCGTACGCCACCGAGCGTACGCCCCTAGAGGACCACTACTTACACGACGCGCTCCCCAGCCTTGTATTTCGCCCGGACTACCTGACAACCCTATTAAGCAGGCATTTTGTCCAGCCAGAATACTCCCCTGGTTACACACAGCTGTTTAGTATACACGGCTGCGGGCGTATCCATCGAGATTCATATTTCACTCACATTGTTTACGCAGGTAAAGTGCGTGGCACGTTCCCAGTGTGCGGCGGAGGGGGCGGGCCTGAGACATATTAAGGTTGCTGCTCTACAGTCCTGCTCACGACGGAGAGCACATTAAGTGCTCTCCTGTTCGTGCGGAACTCGCGACAACCTTAATATGTCTCAGGCCCGCCCCCTCCGCCGCACACTGGGAACGCCACGTTGATGTCTGCTAAACCTTGCTCGCTCAGGCTAATGACTTTGTTGGGGGTCCACTATTTGCTGGAGTGTGAACTTGCATTGGGACGGTTCGCCTTCTGCTTGTGGCTTTGCCTCATCGAAATCGAAGATCATGATGGCGCAGTTGGGGAGTTTTGTTGGGAGCTCGAAGCCCTCTGGGGCTGCGGCCTTGATAAATTGGCGGCTGGCGCTGCCGTGGCTTACTGCTAGAAGGGTTTCGATGCCCTCGGAGCCCATGATATTGGTAAGCGCATCCACCATACGTTCTTGCAGCGCCTGGCTTCCTTCTCCTCCGAAGGGGACCAGGTCCTCGCCCGGATCCCAGACGTCGGTGGGCAGCGCGCCGTGCGGGCCTTCTTCGAAGGAGCCGTAGCAGCGCTCGATAATGCCTTCGCAGGGCTCGGCTGCTGCGTCCGGGCCGAGGAGCTCGCATGCGACGAGACTTGCCGTGTCCATGGCTCGGCCTAAGGGTGATGAGACCACTTTGTCGGGGACGACGCCGTGGGCTTTGAGCCATGCGGCTGCCATCCCGGCGTGCTGACGGCCTAAGTCGGTGAGCGGTGAATCGCAGCGGCCCTGGACCAGCTTTTTGACGTTGAACTCCGTCTGACCGTGGCGGAGTAGATACAGCTTCTTCATGCTCTCCCCTTCTGCATAACCTGCTTTGCCGGCATAGCCTTACTCGTGGGTATGCCCTACGTAGTCTTCGTCGATCGTAATCTTGGCAATCGACTTGGGATATTCCGATTCGACCCGTTGTGTCAGCGCGTGCTTTACGTCTTCGGCACTCATCTGCAGATCCGAGGGACGCACGCAGTCAAAGATCACGTTGGTGTGCGTAGGACCCGGCACGCAGCGCAGGTCATGAATCGAGAGGCGGCTATCGATCTCCTGGGCCATGGCGTGAATGCGCAAGCGCATGCTCGCCAGCTTGGGGTCATCGGTCACGATGGGATCGTAGTGAAGCGTAACGATCATGCCGTCTTCGTCCCTAAACGACTGCTCGATGTTATCGAGCGTGTCGTGACTTTCCAACGGGCTGTCCTCGGCCGCCATCTCGGCATGCGCACTTGCAAACTTCCTGCCCGGGCCGTAGTCGTGAACCATCAAATCGTGAACGCCCAAAACGCCGGGATAGCTCATGATCTTGTCTCGAATGTGCTTGACCAGCTTAGGATCGGGCGACTGACCCAAAAGCGGGCTCACCGTATCCTGGATGAGTTCAAAACCGCTCCAGCCAATATAGGCGCCAACGGCAAGGCCGACCCATGCGTCAAGATTGATGTGCGTCACCTGCGAAACAATCGCGCACGCCAGCACGGCGCCCGTGGCTAGGACATCGTTCTTGGAATCCTGCGCGGTCGCATGCAGCGTCTCAGACTCAATGCGGTCGCCGAGCTTTTTGTTGAGGGCCGCCATCCAGAGCTTTACGACCATCGAAAGCGCCAGGACTGCCACCAGGGCAAGCGAGAACTCGACAGGTTCGGGGTGGATGATGCGCTCAAACGAGGATTTGATAAGCTCAACGCCAATCAGCAGCACGAGCGCCGCCACGACCAATCCCGAGAGATACTCATAGCGACCGTGGCCGTAAGGATGCTCGGGGTCGGCCGGCTTGCTCGCAAGTTTAAAGCCCAGCACGCTCACAATGTTTGAGCTGGCATCGGACAGGTTGTTCATGGCATCCGCCACGATCGAAACCGATCCCGACAGCACGCCAATTGCGCCCTTCGCAGCGCATAGTGCCACATTGGCGAGAATACACACCACGCCCGTCAACGTGCCCACGCGCGCACGGTCGCCCTGCGCACGCTTAACAATCCACTCGACCATCTACATCCGCCCCCACGGTGCTATCTATAATATCTATTGCTCAAACGGATTGTAGTGTAGCCACTTTGCCCCACAGATACAAAAAGGCCGCAAACCACACGGGCCACGGCCTTAGAATGTGGCAAAGGAATCGTCCTTGTGTCGCACGGGTTTACGCGCTTGCTTCAGCAGCGCTCGCCACTGTTTCGAGCGAATCGGCTCCGTCCCCCGTCGCCTGCCCCTTCGTCGGCACCACACCAAAGCAGTAGCTCAGCGCCGCAGACACCGCAAATGCCGTGCCGCCGGCAGCGCAGCACCGCAGCAGGTTCGAGATGCCGCCCGTGGCAAAGCCAATGACCATGAGGACATTCGTCATGCCGATGGTATAGGCCGTAACGTGGCCCACGGCCGCAACAAGGCCTCCGACGGCGCCGCCAATGGCCATGCACGTCAGGCACCTGCCATATTTAAAGCCGCAACCGTACAGCGCCGGCTCGCTTACGCCGCCAAGAACACCCGAGATTGAATAGCCCAGCATGAGCGCCTTCTCGTCCTTATCCGCAACGCGAAGCGACGCGCCAAAAGGCATGCCCCAAACAGCGAACGTCGCCATCGTCGCGGCGATCAGGATGCACGAATCCGTTCCCACACTCATAAACTGCGCATAGGCGAGCGATAGGACAACGTTGCTGACACCCGCGATCTTTAGAAACTCCCAGCCCGCGGCAAGCCCCATGAGCGTGAACAGCGACACGATGCCACCGGAATTGCCAAGCATAAACATAAGCTGGCCCAACAGCATGCCCAGATAGCTGCCCGCCGGCGCCGTAATACACAACGAAACCGGAACCATGACAAGCATGGTCGCAAACGGAACGAACGAAAACGCCACGGCCTTAGGGATAACGCGCTTAAAGAAACACTCCACTCGCCATAGCACGGGCACCGAGATGAGAACCGGAATAACAGTCGTCGTGTAATCGTTGACCGGCGCAGGAAGCAGACCATACACGGAAGTCATCGATGCCCCCGTCGTCGATGCGGCATCGACAAGCTTGAGTAAATCGGGTGCAATCAATACGCCGCCCAGCATCATGCCCAGCTGCTCCGAGCAACCGAGCTGGCGGGCGGCCGCCCAACCAAGATAAATGGGCAAAAAGTAGTAGCCGGCGTTATAGAGCCAACTGTAGAACAGGCGATAGATATCGGAATCGGCAGACCACAGGCCCAGCATGCCTTCGCCCATAATGACAGCGACGGTGCGGAACAACGCCGCGCAGACAATAAACGGCAGCGCCGACATCATGCTTTTGGACAGATAGTCCACCACGGCCATGGCGTTTGATGAAACCGACGTTGTAAACGAGGTGTTAGAAACTTGTAGCATGGAATGCCTTTCCCAATATGACATGCGGGCTGTCCCTTTGTCACATCGTGCGGTATCGACCGATTGCGCGGTACTTTTCGTAGCGGAGGTTTGTGAGGGTCGCGTCGTCGAGCTGCCCAAGCGTATCGAAGGCATCAAATGCCGAGGACATGACGGCACCGGCGATCTCCTCATGCGACAGGCCC
This sequence comes from Collinsella aerofaciens, assembly GCA_030826265.1. Classification (GTDB taxonomy): domain Bacteria; phylum Actinomycetota; class Coriobacteriia; order Coriobacteriales; family Coriobacteriaceae; genus Collinsella; species Collinsella aerofaciens_AY. The sequence goes on along the minus strand of JAPJOH010000001.1, from coordinate 100,201 downwards.
CTATCGTCAACAATGCCGTCGATGATGCCGAGCGCCAACAGATCGGGGGCCGTGAGCTTAAGCGCCTCGGCGGCCTCATTCGCGCGCTCGGTATCCTTCCACAGGATCGACGCACAGGCCTCGGGGCTCACGACCGAATAGGCCGAGCTCGAGAGCATCAGGATGCGGTCGGCCATGGACAGCGCCAGCGCGCCACCAGAGCCGCCCTCGCCTGTCACCACCGAGACAATCGGCGTCTTGAGGCCGCTCATCTCCATGAGATTCTGGGCAATCGCCTCGCCCTGGCCGCGCTCCTCGGCACCGATGCCGCAAAACGCGCCCGAAGTATCGACCAGACACAGAACCGGTCGACCAAACTTTTCGGCCTGGCGCATAAGGCGACGCGCTTTGCGGTAGCCCTCGGGATGTGCCATACCAAAGTTGCGACGCATGCGCTCTTTGGTCGTGGTACCGCGCTCGACGGCGATAACCGTCACGGGTCGCCCGTCTTTCCAGCCAATGCCAGCCACCACGGCGGCGTCGTCGCCAAAGTAACGGTCGCCATGCAGCTCCACAAATCCATCCAGGCCCAGCGAGATCATCTCGCCCGCCGTGGCGCGATCTGCCGAGCGGGTCTGCTTGACAATCTCGAGCGCGGTTTTTGGTGCGGTCGAGCGCTTGAACAAGTGTCCCAGCTTTTTGCCGCGACGACCCGTATGCACGATCTCATGCGGTGCCCCCAGGCCGGGCGCGTGCCCTTCGTGCAGTGCCAGCAGCTCGCCTACCGTGAGCGCAATCTCGCCACGCGGAACAACGGCATCGCAAAAGCCGTGCTCCAGCAAAAACTCGGAGCGCTGGAATCCCTTGGGCAGGCGCTTGTGCATGTTCTGCTCGATCACGCGCGGGCCGGCAAATGCCGTCAGGGCATCGGGCTCGGCCAGGATAATATCGCCCTCCATGGCAAAGCTCGCGGTTACGCCTCCGGTCGTGGGGTCAGTGAGCACCGTGATATACAGGCCGCCCGCCTCACTGTGGCGCCTAACCGCCGCAGAAATCTTGGCCATCTGCATAAGCGATGTCACGCCCTCTTGCATGCGCGCACCGCCCGAAACGGTAAAGCCGACAACTGGCAATCCAAGCTCGGTCGCTCGCTCAAATGTGCGACAGATCTTCTCGCCCACCACGGAACCCATCGAGCCCATCATAAAGTTGGCGTCCATAAAGAAGAGCGCGGTATCGCAACCGCAGATTTTGCCCCTGCCGCACACAACGGCGTCGCGCTCGCCCGAACGCTCGCACACGCTCTTAAGCTTGTCGGCATAGCCGGGAAACGAGAGGAAGTCCTCCGACGCCAGATTGGCATCCCACTCCTCAAACGTGCCCTCGTCGACCGTCATGCGCATGCGCGCGCGACCGCTCACGCGAAAGTGTTTGCCGCAACGAGGGCAGACCTCGAGGTTGTCGTGCAGGCGTGCCTCATCGATCACACGGCGGCACTCCGGGCACTTGATAAACACGTGGCGTGCGGGAAACTCGGCGCACGACTCGGTTATCGGCCCCTCAAGGACATTGACCGTCTTCGCTTTTCTATTCATCAGCATAGAGATGCCCCATCAGATCGGTGTGGTACATGCCCGACAAGAACTCGTCGTTTGCCAGCACGTCGAGCTGAAGCTCGCTGTTTTCGCTCACGCCCTCAATCACGAGCTCGCCCAGGGCCGAGCGCATCTTACGAATAGCGCCGTCACGCGTGGGCGCACACACGATGAGCTTGCCGAGCATAGAGTCGTAGTACGGCGGAACTTTCGCACCGGTAAACATGGCGGAATCCCAGCGTACGCGCGGACCGCCCGGCACACGCAACGCGGTGACCGTTCCGCAGGACGGCAGAAAGTCCGGCGTTTCGGCATTGATGCGGCACTCCATGGCGTGGTTGCGGACCGGCATGTCCTCCTGCTCAAAGGGCAGAGGCTGGCCGGCTGCCACGCGCAGCTGCCACTTGACCAAGTCGGTATCGGTCACAAACTCTGTAACCGGATGCTCCACCTGCAAGCGCGTGTTCATTTCCATAAAGTAGAAATTGCCGTCGTCCGAATACAGAAACTCGATGGTACCGGCTCCTTCGTAGCCGACGGCACGAGCCAGGTCACGCGCTGCCTTGTGCATGCGAGCACGAATGTCGTTGTGTCCGTCGAGGCACGGCGCGGGACTCTCTTCGATCAGCTTTTGGTTGCGACGCTGCACCGAGCACTCGCGCTCGCCGAGCGAAAATACATGGCCCTGCTTATCGGCCATAATCTGCACCTCAACGTGGTGCGCCGGCGCGACGAACTTCTCCATGTAGCACTCGCCGTCGCCAAAAACGGCCTCGCCCTCGGCACGCGCCTCGATGAACGCCTTTGCCGCATCTTCCACGCGCTCGACCTTGCGAATGCCGCGACCGCCACCGCCCGCGCGCGCCTTAATGAGCACGGGACAGCCAATGCGCTCGGCCTCGGCCGTCGCCTCCTCGGGACTTTTGAGCAAATCGCAGCCCGGCACGATGGGCACGCCCGCCGCGGCAGCCGTTCGGCGTGCGGCGTCCTTGTCGCCCATGCTGTCGATCACCTCGGCCGAAGGACCAACAAACGCCAGGCCATACTTGTCGCAGTCGCGTACAAAGCTCGCCTTCTCGGAAAAGAAGCCGTACCCAGGATGGATCGCCTTTGCGCCCGACTTTACGGCACAGGTGAGCACGGCATCGTCGTTGAGGTAGCTCTCGGCAAGACGCGGGCCGCCGATGCAATACGCCTCGTCGGCAAGTTGCACGTGCAGCGCGTCCGCATCGGCCGTGGAATAAACGGCGACGGTCTTGATGCCCATATCGCGGCACGCGCGGATAACACGGACCGCGACTTCGCCGCGATTGGCGATGAGCACTTTGTCGAACATGAAGCCTTCCTTAACTTTCGTGCATGAGTGCAAAAGACATATCGGCGCGGCAGCAAACCTCACCGTTGACGCTCGCAGTACCCGTCGCAAAGCGGAACGGCCCGCGCGCACGCGTGATGGTGCACACCAGATCCACCGTGTCGCCCGGGCGCACCGGACGCTTAAAGCGCACCTTGTCCAGACTCGTGTAGAACGGCGTCGCGCCGCGCGCCTCCTCATCGCCCATCAGTAGCACGCAACAGTTTTGGGCGAGCATCTCGCACTGAATCACGCCGGGGACCACCGGGTTTCCCGGAAAATGCCCCTGCAAAAAGTACTCGTCGCCCGTGATCGTGATCTTGCCGTGGGCCTCGTCGCCCACCAGCTCGGCCTCGTCGAGCAAAAGCATCGGCTCGCGATGCGGCAACAGCTTCTTGAGCTCTTCTTTGTTCATGGACATCACCTATCCGATCCTCATGAGGCAGCTGCCAAACTCCACGAGGTCGCCGTCGGCCACGCAGATCTCGAGCACCTCGCCGTCTGCCTCGGCCGTCACCTCGTTGAGAACCTTCATGGCCTCGATGATGCAGAGGGTCTCGCCGGCCTTGACCTTAGAGCCCACGTGCACAAACGGCTCGTCGCCCGGCGCTGGGGCAGCATAGAAAACGCCGACCATGGGAGCGGTCACCTCGGTGCCCTTGGGCTCCGGTGCGGCAACAGGTGTCTGCGCGGCGGGCTCCGGTGCGGCAGGCGCGACTGTGGGAGCTGCAACTGGAGCGGCCATAGCGCTCGGCATGGGCATGGGCACGGCAACCGGCTGTGCGGCGCTCGCGCGCTCGAGTTCGACCGCGGTGCCATCGGGCTCCTCAACGCGTACGCGCGTGAGGCCGCGGTTCTCCATAACATCGGCTATCTCGGCAAGTCTTTTGGAATCCATGCTCTAGCTCCTCGTATATCTACGCAGCGCGATGGCGGCGTTGTGTCCGCCAAAGCCCAGGTTGGTCGAAAGCGCCCAGGTAAGGTCGGCGCGAACCGCGCGATTGGGCGTGTAGTCAAGATCGCAGGCGGGATCGGGCGTGTGGTAGTTAATGGTCGGCGGCACCACGCCCTGCTCGAGCGCCATGGCGCAGGCCATGACCTCGATGGCGCCCGTGGCACCGATCATGTGGCCGGTCATCGACTTAGTCGACGAGACGTGCGCGGCGCGCGCCGCGTCCTCGCCGAGCGCACGCTTAATGCCCGCCGTCTCGGACGAATCGTTGAGCTTGGTAGATGTGCCGTGGGCATTGATGTAGAGACCCTCGGAAGGCTTGACGTCGCCCTCGGTCACCGCCAGCGATATCGCGCGGGCAATGCCGGCAGCCTCGGGATCAGGGCTCGTGATGTGATAGGCATCATCGGTGTTGCCGTAGCCCACGACCTCGGCATAAATGTGCGCACCGCGCGCCTGCGCATGTTCCATGCTCTCGAGCACGAGCACGCAGGCGCCCTCGCCCATCACAAAGCCGTCGCGGTCTGCATCGAACGGACGGCAGGCCGTCGCGGGATCGGGGTTGGTGGTCAATGCGCGGCAGGACGTAAAGCCCGCAACGGCATCGGGGATAATTGCGGCCTCGGCGCCGCCCGCGAGGATCGCGTCGGCATAGCCGTGCTTGATGGCGCGGAACGCCTCGCCCACCGCATGGGCCGAGGTTGCGCACGCGGTCACCACGGGCAGGGTCGGGCCCTTTGCCTTGTGGCGGATTGCGATATTGCCCGATGCCATGTTGGGGATCATCATCGCGATCATATAGGGCGATGCGCGGCGGGGCCCACGTTCGGCAATCGTATGGACGTTGTCGACGAGCGTCGTCATGCCGCCCACGCCCGAGCCCACGTAGACGCCCAGGCGCTCGCGATCGATGGCGCCTTCGACATCAAAGCCCGCATCGTGCATGGCTTCGTCCGAAGCCGCCATCGCAAACTGAACGCAGGGGTCGAGATGCTTGGCGTCACGCTTGCCAAAGTACTCGTTGCCGTCAAAGCCCTTGACCTCGGCTGCCATCTTGACGGCAAACGCATCGGTATCGAAGTGCGTGATCGGGCCGATGCCGCACGTGCCGGCGCACATGGCCGCCCAGGTGGCAAGCGCGGTGTTGCCGAGCGGCGACACGGCACCGATACCGGTGATTGCAACTCTCTGTTCCATCATGGTCTCCTCATCCAAGCCGTTCTTCGGCCCTGGTTTCTACATCGCCATTCCGCCGTCGACGCGTACGACCTCGCCCGTAATGTAGGCAGCCGCATCGCTCGCCAAAAAGCGCACCACGCCGGCCACTTCCTCGGGGCGCGCCATGCGCTTTAGGGGAATCTGCTCCTCGGTTGCCGCGCGAACCTTCTCCGAGAGCTTTGCCGTCATATCCGTCTCGACAAACCCGGGTGCGACCGCGTTCACTCGTACGCCGCGGGGCGCAAGCTCGCGCGCTACCGCCTTGGTCAGGCCGATGACGCCCGCCTTGGAGGCAGCGTAGTTAGCCTGCCCGGCATTGCCCATCAGGCCCACAACCGAGCTCATGTTGATGACGCAACCGCCGCGCTGGCGCATAAAGGTCTTGGTGAGTGCGCGCGTCGTATTGAACGTGCCCTTGAGATTGACATCGAGCACGCGGTCGAAGGCATCGTCACCCATACGCATGAGCAGGCCGTCGCGCGTGATGCCGGCGTTGTTGACGAGCGCCCAAATGGAGCCAAAGTCGTTGAGGACCGCTTCCACGCACGCATTGACGGCAGCGGGGTCTGCCACGTCGCATTGATATGCGCGCGCCGTGGCGCCAACCATCTCGCAGGCTCCGCATGTCTCGCGCGCGGCATCGACGCTACCGGCATAGACGACGGCAATATCAAAGCCGTCCTCCGCCAAGCCAACCGCACAAGCGCGGCCGATTCCCCGCGAGCCGCCCGTGACCAGTGCCACACGGCGTGAGTCGTTGCGCTCGAGCGCGCCGTTGTTCAAGTCGCCCATGTCATTCCTTTCGGGTTACAGCCCTGTGGGCTATGCGAGCTCATCGGCAATAGCTGCGACCTGCTCGGCCGTTTCGCACGAATACACGCGAACGTCGCTCAGCGTACGCTTGACCAGGCCCGACAGCGTTTTGCCAGGACCGACCTCAATAAACGTGTCGATGCCCTGATCCTGCAGAGTATGCAGCGTGTCGACCCAGCGAACGGCATTGCTCACCTGGTTGGCCAAGACATCCGATACTGCTCGCGAGTCCGCCGGATAGGGCGCCGCCGTCATATTTGCCATGACCGGAATCAGCAGCGGAGACGGCGCGTGGCCGGCTTGGATATACGTCGCCAGTCCCTCAGTCGCCTCGGCCATATAGGGGCTATGGAATGCACCCGACACCGCGACCTTCATGGCCCGGCCGCCAGCCTCTTTTACTAGGACGTCGAGGGTCTGCAGTGCATCGGGCGCTCCGGCCACAACCGTCTGCTGGGGACTGTTGTAGTTGACCGGCCAGCAGTCCTCGCCGGCCTGCGCAGCCAGGTTCTCGACTTGCGCAGCATCAAGTTTGATGACGGCGCGCATGCCGCCGGGGTGACGCTCGGCCGCCGTGGCCATCAATGCCGCGCGCTCACACACGAGCTCAAAACCCGCTCGCGTATCGAATGCCCCCGCAAAGGTGAGTGCAGCGACCTCGCCCAGCGAGAATCCCGCACAGGCGGCAGGCACCACGCCGCGCTCGCGCAGGGCGACGGCGACAGCCAAGTCGTGCACGAACACGCAAGGCTGCGTGTTCTCGGTCTGCGAGAGCTCCTCCTTGGAGGCGCTCCGGCACTGCTCGCTCGTCCCCGGGCGCACCTCATCGGCAATGGCGAACACCTCGGCGGCCGCCGGCGATGTCTCGATCAAGTCGACGCCCATCGCGGGGTGCTGGGCACCCTGGCCGGCAAACAGAAACGCTACGCTACCCATGCGGACGCACCCTTCAGGACGCGCTCGGCGCCATCGACCAGATCGTCAACGATTTCGCGTGCGCTCTGACGCTCGTTGACCATGCCGGCAATCTGTCCACACAAAAACGAACCCTCTTCGTAGTTGCCGTCCTTGGCGGCCTTACGCAGTGCACCGGTTCCCAAAGCACCGAGCTCCTCGGCACTCGCGCCGGAACCCTCGCTCTTGGCATAGGCGTTGGTGAAGGGGCTCTTGAGGGCGCGCACTGGATGTCCCGTCGAGCGACCGGTCGCACGCGTCGAAGTGTCGTTGGCCTTCAGGACCATCTCTTTGTACTGCTCCGAGACGGTGCACTCGTCTGCGACCAGAAAGCGCGTACCCACTTGCACGCCTTCGGCGCCCAGCATAAAGGCGGCCGCCACGCCGCGGCCGTCGGCAATACCGCCGGCGGCCACGACGGGAATGTCGACCGCATCGACGACCTGCGGCACCAGTGCCATCGTCGAGGTCTCGCCAATATGGCCGCCCGATTCGGTACCCTCGGCAACAACCGCCGTGGCTCCACGACGTGCCACGAGGCGCGCCAGCGCCACCGAGGCAACGACCGGGATGACCTTGATGCCCGCCTCGTTCCACGCCTTCATGTACTTGGCGGGATTGCCGGCGCCCGTCACGACGACCGGCACTCGCTCGTCAATCACGACCTGCGCGACCTCGTCGGCAAACGGGCTCATGAGCATGACGTTGACGCCAAAGGGCTTATCCGTCCTGGCGCGCAGCTCGTGAATCTGGTCGCGCAGCCAGTTGGCATCGGCGTTCATGGCCGCGATAATCCCTAAGCCGCCCGCCTCGGACACTGCGGACGCCAGCGAGGCGTCGGCAATCCAGGCCATACCGCCCTGGAACACGGGCTTTTCGATGCCGAGCAGATCGCAGAGAGGAGTCTTGAGCATCTCTACTTCTCCAATGCCGCCTCGACCGTATCGGCGAACTCGCCGACCGTCTTGGGGTTCTCCTCGGTATCGAGTTGGATGCCAAACTCGTCCTCGACGGCGACGAGGATCTCGACGGTGCCCAGACTGTCGAGACCAATCTCCTCGAGCGTGGACTCGGGCTTCATCTCGACGTCGTCAAGACCGGCGGTCTCGCGGATAACGTCGCAAACGCGCTCGAAGGTCTTCTGATCTGCCATGGTAGTTCTCCTTTGGTTGTGCCCTAGGGCGTTTTTATTTCCTATGTGCGACTACTTCCAACGAAGCAGATAGCCACCTATATCCAGACCGGCGCCAAATCCAACCAAGGCGATGGTGTCGCCTGTGTGAAGTGCACCGGCGTTTGCCAGCCGGTCGAGGGCAAGCGGAATGCATGCGCTCGAAATGTTGCCGGTCTCGCGCAACGTGCGAACCACGCGCTCGTCCGGCACGCCCAGGCGCTTGACCGCCTGGCTCAGGATTCGTTCGTTAGCCTGATGGAATACAAAATGATCGATGTCTTCGACCAAAATGCCCGCATCGTTCGCAAGCTTATGGACCGTGTCGCAGATGGCGTTGACGCCGAACTTGAACACGCGGCGGCCATTCATGGACAGCACGCTCGCGCTATCTGCGGAAGCCTTAAACGGCGAGGTACCGACCAGACCGGGAACGCGCAACGTCTCGACGTCGGGCGCCGTCGAAAGCTCAACGGCAAGGGGGTTGTCTCCCCCAGCTTCAATCACTGCGGCGCCCGCCCCATCGCCAAAGAGCACGCAGGTGGCACGGTCGGTCCAGTCGAGCGCGCGCGTCATCTGCTCGGCAGCAACGACAAGCACGCGCTCGGCACGGCTGCGGGCGATATAGCCCTCGGCGACATCGAGCGCAAATACGAAGCCGGCACAAGCCGCCGAGACATCGAAGGCAGGGCACGTCGCGCCTAGTCGCTCAGCAACGGCACACGCCTCAGCGGGAACAAGGTGGTCACCCGTCGTCGTCGAGCAGACGATCAGATCCAGCTGGCTCGCGTCGATTCCAGACACCTGGAGTGCCCGCTCGCTCGCCGCTACGGCAAGGTCGTTAAGTGACTCGGTGGTGCAGACGTGGCGGCTCTTGATACCTGTGCGGGTAAAAATCCACTCATCCGAGGTATCGAGGAACTCAGACAGCTCGTCATTGGAAACACTGCGCTCAGGAAGTGCCGAACCTGTTCCAAGAATCGTGAAACCCATCACTAACCTCCTTTGAGTTGTTGACGTGTTTACATCGACCAAGAGAGGATAACGCATTTCAGTCTTTGTTGACGTGTTAACATTAAATTGTCCAAATGCGACAAAGGCTTCACATTGTGTCTATCTCTCGACACCATTGCGTCATTCACTTATTCAATAAGGAGGTAGCAGCCGCTATGGATGCCCAATTAACGATTGTCGACGTAACCGGATCGACCAACGATGACCTGCTCGAGGCAGGAAAACAGGGTGCGCCGCACGGCACAGGACTTGCCGCCCGCGCGCAAACGGCTGGACGCGGCCGGCGCGGCCACAAGTGGGATTCAACCGCCGGCAACCTATTGCTTTCGATTGTCCTGCGTCCATGCGTTAATCCCGCAAAGTACTCTGGTCTTGCCGCCGTCTGCGGCCTAGCGGTGCTCGAAGCACTCGAAAAGCAGGGTCTTGCAAACGAGATTCGCCTTAAATGGCCCAACGACCTGGTCGCGCGAGGACGCAAGCTCGGCGGCATTCTGGTCGAGGCCGCACGCGGTAACGAAGGCAAACCTTTCGCCGTCTGCGGCATTGGTGTCAACGTAAACTACACGCCCCAAGAGGTTCCCGATGGCGGCCTGGCGGCAATTGGCCTCTCGGACCTCAACGAGAGCGTTCCTGCCGTCGACATGCTCCTCGATGAGGTCTATCACGCAGTTATAGACGCTGTAGATACCTGGGCAGAGCGCCTCAACGCCAAGGAAGAAGACGCCGGTCCGCTCGTGCCCGTCCACGACGAATATATCGCTCACCTCAATTGGATCGGGAAGTACGTTATCGCCCGCTCCCCCGCTGGAGACGAGCTGGCACGAGGCAAATTTAGAACGGTCGACGATTGCGGCCGCGCATGCATTGAGACCGAGAGCGGCTTGTGCGTCTTCCACTTCGAAGAAGCATCCTTGCGCCCCCTGAGCGAATAGGGCGCCGCAGCCGCCGGCTCGGCAGACGAATTCGCTATCCCAAAATCTAAACTCAAAACAAAAGGGCCCCGCTACCGTAACGGCAGCGGGGCCCTGTAAGCTATGAGCGATATCGCTTAGAGCTTGATGTCGATGTCGACGCCAGCGGGGAGGTCGAGACGCATGAGCGAATCAACGGTGCCCGAGGTGGGGTCGAGGATGTCGATGAGGCGCTTGTGGGTGCGCATCTCGAACTGCTCACGGGAGTCCTTGTTCACATGCGGCGAGCGGATAACCGTGTACAGGTTGCGCTCGGTGGGCAGGGGGACAGGACCGGAAACGCGAGCGCCGGTCTTCTGAGCGGTCTCGACGATGAGCTTCGCGGACTGATCGACGACCTCGTGATCATAGCCCTTGAGGCGAATGCGGATCTTCTGGGTAGCCAACTTAAACCTCCAAAGAGTGCGAGAGATGTTCTCGCGGATTACGTAACAGGGAGCTCGAACTTAGGCGTTCTTGCTCATGACCTCGTCCACGATGGACTTGGGCGCGGGCTCATAAGAGTCGAACTGCATCGTGTAGGATGCACGGCCCTGGGTCTGGGAGCGAAGGTCGGTAGCGTAACCGAACATCTCGCCCAGCGGCACCTTGGCACGGATGAGCTTGCTGTTCTTGCGATCCTCCATACCCTCGATCTTGCCGCGGCGACCGGAGAGGTTGCCCATAACGTCGCCCATGTACTGCTCGGGGGTCTCGACCTCGACAGCCATGATCGGCTCGAGCAGCTGCGGGTCGGACTTCTTGAGGGCGTCCTTGATAGCCATGGAACCGGCGATCTTGAAGGCGGCCTCGGAGGAGTCGACCTCGTGGTAAGAACCGTCGAACAGGGTGACCTTAACGTCGAGGACCGGGAAGCCGGCGATAACACCGGTGTTCAGGGCCTCCTGGATGCCCTTGTCGATGGACGGGATGTACTCCTTGGGCACGACGCCGCCGACGATAGCGTTGACGAACTCGTAGCCGAAGCCCTCCTCCATCTTCTCGAGCTTGATGACGGCATGGCCGTACTGACCGCGACCGCCGGACTGACGGACGAACTTGCCCTCAGCCTTCTCGACGTCGTGACCAGCGGTCTCGCGGTAGGCAACCTGGGGCTTACCAACGTTAGCGTCAACCTTGAACTCACGGAGCAGACGGTCGACGATGATCTCGAGGTGCAGCTCGCCCATGCCGGCGATGATGGTCTGGCCGGTCTCGTGGTTGGTGGACACCTGGAAGGTCGGGTCCTCCTCGGCGAGCTTGGTCAGAGCCAGGGACATCTTGTCCTGCTCGGCCTTGGTCTTGGGCTCGATGGCAACGTCGATAACGGGCTTAGCGAACTCGATCTTCTCGAGGACGATCTCCTTGCCCTCGGCGCACAGGGTGTCGCCGGTGGTGGAGTTCTTGAAGCCGACGCAAGCGACGATGTCGCCGGCGGCAGCGTCGTCACGGTCGATACGCTCGGCGGCGTTCATCTCGAGGATGCGGCCGAGGCGCTCGCGCTGACCGTTGGAAGCGTTGACAACGTAGGAGCCGGACTCGGCGCGGCCGGAGTAAACGCGGACGTAGGTGAGCTTACCGACGAACGGGTCGGTCATGATCTTGAAGACCAGGCCGGAGAAGGGCTCGTCGAAGGAAGGATGACGCTGGATCTCCTCGCCGGTGTCCGGATCGGTACCGGTGACGGCCTCAACGTCGAGCGGGCTGGGCAGGTAGTCGACGACAGCGTCGAGCAGCTCCTGAACGCCCTTGTTCTTGTAGGCGGAGCCCACGAAGACGAGGTTGAGCTCGTTGGCCAGAACGCCCTTGCGCAGAGCGGCCTTAAGCTCCTCGACGGTGAAGTCCTCCTCCATGAGGATCTTCTCCATGAGCTCGTCGTCAAAGCTGGCAGCAGCGTCAAGGAGCTCCTCGCGCTTGGTGGCAGCGATGTCGGCGAACTCAGCCGGGATCTCGTCCATCGGCTCGGGGTAGGTCATACCCTTCTCGTCGGCCTTGAAGTCCCATGCAGTCATGGTGACCAGGTCGATGACGCCCCAGAAGTTGTCCTCGGCGCCCATCGGGACCTGAGCGGCCACGGCGTTAGCGTCGAGACGATCCTTCATGGTCTCGATAGCGTTGAAGAAGTCAGCGCCCACGCGATCATACTTATTGATGAAGGCGATGCGGGGGACGTTGAAGGTAGAAGCCTGACGCCAAACGGTCTCAGACTGGGGCTGAACGCCGGCAACGGCGTCGAAGACGGCGACAGCGCCATCGAGGACGCGCAGGCAGCGCTCGACCTCGGCGGTGAAGTCAACGTGGCCCGGGGTGTCGATGATCTGGATGCGGTAGTCCTTACCGTCCTTGTTCCAGAAGCACGTGGTAGCAGCGGAGGTAATGGTTACGCCGCGCTCCTGCTCCTGAACCATCCAGTCCATGGTGGCAGCGCCCTCATGGACCTCACCGATCTTGTGGGTCTTACCGGTGTAGTAAAGAATACGCTCGGTCGTGGTGGTCTTACCGGCATCGATGTGGGCCATGATGCCGATGTTACGGGTATCGGAAAGCTTGTACTTAGGCTTAGCCATGTTAGTTCCTTACCTTAACTTACCAACGATAGTGAGAGAACGCGCGGTTGGCCTCGGCCATCTTGAAGACGTCCTCACGCTTCTTGACGGAAGCGCCCAGGCCGTTGGAAGCGTCGAGAATCTCGTTGGCGAGACGCTCGGCCATGGTCTTCTCCTTGCGAGCGCGGGAGAAGTTGACGATCCAGCGGATACCCAGAGCGGTGGAACGACGAGAGTTGACCTCCATCGGGACCTGATAGGTAGCGCCACCGACACGCTTGGGCTTAACCTCGAGCGTGGGCTTGACGTTGTCCATAGCCTTCTTGAAGGTAGCGAGAGCGTCGCCACCCTCGGACTTCTCGGCAACGATCTCGAAAGCGGTGTAAACGATGCGCTCAGCGGTGGCCTTCTTGCCGTCAAGAAGGACCTTGTTGATGAGCTGAGTCACCAGGCGGTTGTTGTAAACGGCGTCAGGCTGAACCTCACGACGATTAGCTGCTGCACGACGCGGCATGTGAAATCTCCTTAAGTGTCTACCGTGCGGCGCTTAGGCGGCACACGGCGAAAGTATCAAAACGTTATCTGGCTTATTTAGCCTTGGGGCGCTTAGCACCGTACTTGGAACGGGCCTGCATACGGTTCTGGACCGGAGCAGCGTCGTAGGCGCCACGGATGACGTGATAACGGACACCAGGGAGGTCACGGACACGACCGCCGCGGACGAGCACGATGGAGTGCTCCTGCAGGTTGTGGCCCTCACCCGGGATGTAAGCAGTAACTTCGATGCCGTTGACAAGGCGAACACGGGCAACCTTACGAAGAGCCGAGTTCGGCTTCTTAGGGCTCGTGGTGAAGACGCGGGTGCACACGCCGCGCTTCTGGGAGTTGTGCTGCAGAGCAGCGTTCTTGGACTTCTTGGGCACGGAACGACGGCCCTGGCGAACCAGCTGGTTAATAGTAGGCAAAGCGTACTCCTTCTCGAATGATTCCAGCTTTTTGTAAAGTGCAACGGCTTGAATCGAGGGGTCAGCATCCCCCTACGAAACACGCAGTTCGATAGGATACGTGGCGTTAGCTGTGCCGTCAACAGACCACGCCGCCGGGCGTATCCCAAAATTGGCACATTTCCGCAAAGCCTACACAAAAGGAATCCCCTTCTGTGCGCGGGGGCGGCCGCCCGGACCGGGAATCCGATGCGCTCGTCGGGGCAACGTTACCTGCCAAAAAGGGACAGGTTTATTTTGGTCGGTTTTATCTGGGGAAACGTCGCGCTCCAGCGGTAATCTGCTCTCATCTGTCGCATGGAAATCGGCGGCGTTTCCATTTAACGCAAAAGAGGCCGCTTCCCCTAGTAGGAAGCGGCCTCAGACCTTACGAATAGACGATAGTAAAGGACTCTTCCGTTTCGGTCTCTCCTGTTGACGTGCACCTCGTGCCCTCAAGCGTTACTGAGACCACTTGGTCGACATCAATCAACTTCGTTGGCACCCAGATGTTCTCTCCGCTATTGCGCGTATAAGAAAAATATAAGTTGAACGCCCCTGCGTCGTCATCTTCGATAATCTGCTCCGATCCATCCTTGTAGGTAACCGTCAACTTCTTCGTGACTGCGTCAATGCCCAAATCATCGATGTGTGTCTGGATAGAAAACGGGCTGATCTCGAGAGGCGAGTCATCGGAGCGGAGTTCCTTTGTATCGACGTACGCTCCAACGCTAAACTCGGGCGTCGATGCCTCGAACGGCTTCGCATCCTCGCCTTCGCCCTCGGTCCACGAGATATTCCAGGTGACCGCATGTTGAAAACCTCGCTCGCGATCCATAGAAGCAAAGTACATCGTGCCATTAATGACAGTATCGCTTGATGTGTCCTTATCAATGGTGCAGCGTGTGTCAGCCCATTCCTCGCCGAAGTTCATGCCGGGCGTGCCGATGCCTTGTTCTTCTTCACCATAGAGAACAAGTTCGCCAGTCTCTGCTGCCGGCTTGTAGTAGTTAACACCATTTGGATTGGATAGCGTAAACGTCACAGCACCGCAGCCGTTTTGGTCGATTGCCATCTCATGGATATCGAGCGTATAGCCGTTGCCCTCGACGGACAGATTAACCTCCTGGACTGCACCCTCCAGGCTTTGGGGCGCGATGCCATCACCAAACTCTCTGGTGTAGGTATATTTAGTCCCCGATGAGCCGCCGTTTGTCCAGGTAATGGAATCCCCGTTGCCGTGGTTTCCCCAGGCTGAGGCAAAATAGCTGGAATTGATAACGGCGTAGGCGACCCCTCCGGTCGCCAACACTCCGACAAGACACCCGATAACCGCAACATAGAGGGGCTTAGCATGACCCCTTTTGCGAAGCGGCTCGCCTTCAGCTGCATTAAGAACGCGATCGGCAAGATCGCTATCGGCTTGGATGGACTCGAAGGCCTGCTTGATTTGATTGGATTTCACGGTCTCCCTCCTCTAGGATGAACTTGAGCTTCGACCTGCCGCGAGCCAAACGCGTTCGAACGGTCGCGGCTGGTACATGCAACAACTCGGCAATCTCTGAGGTCGAAAAGCCCAGATAGTAATAGAGCACGATGGGAACGCGGAATCGCTCCGGAAGTCGCATAACGTCTGACAGGACCGCCTTGGTCTCATCCTGCGCCGCCGAAAGCGAATCGGCCAGGTTCTCAATATCCTCCACACGCCTCCATGGCTTTCGAAAGAGCGATTTGCATTCATTGATCGTGACCCGGATAAGCCATCGACGAAGATGTTCCCAACTTTCAAAATGTCCATCGCTTTTAAGCAGCTTAAGAAAGACATCCTGGGCAACATCGTCGGCGTCGGCACGATCGCGCAGGTACGTCAATGCGATTCGAAACACGACATCACGGTGATCCTCGACCGCCTGTCTAAATGCTTGTTCTTCCATAATCACCTCCCGGTGACGTTAATGGTTCTCGATGAGGCCCTCACCATAGATACGCTTTGACCGAACGGAATGTTTCAAATTCAAGCAGGAATAACCTATCAAAATGACTCTGTCCCTTATTGGCAAGGGATCAACGGAACGCAACAGGTTGAGCATACGCAAGCGAGCGGCCCCCAGAGCGTACAAGGTGGCATGAAAAAGGCAGGGCATTGACCTTTTGGTCATGCCCTGCCTTTTGAATGACAGATTGTAGCTCTGGGGGCCGCGCAGCGACGGAGGTCGCCGCCGTTCGTTAGAACGGCGGAACTAATTACTCCTCGTCGTTGTCCTTGGCCTCTTCGGCGTCGTCGGTGTCCACGAGCTGGTTGAGCAGCTCGTCGAGGGAAGCCATGTCCTCGTTGATGGCACCGTTGGCGGGAGCCTTCTTGTCGTCGATCGGGGCGCCCAGGAGCTCCTCGTCGGCGTCGGCGTGATGCGTCGGCGCGGCGGAGGTGCCCAGCAGGATGTCGTCCGGACCGTCGGGGCTAAAGACCATCTGCAGCAGCTGCGAGAGGTCTTCCTCGTCGGCAACGTCGTCGTTGTTCTCGAGGATGTAGAGCAGGTCGTGGGCCTCGAGGCCGTCACGGAGCTCCTCGATCGCCTTGGCACCGATGCCATCGATGCGCAGCAGATCCTCCTCGGACTTGCCGACCAGGTCGCCGACCGTCTCGATGCCGACCTCGCTGAACTTGTTGGTCCAGCGCTGCGACACGCCCAGGTCGTCGAACAGGTACAGGCGAGCCTTCTCGGCGGAGATGGTGTGGCCGTTGCGGGTGAACGAACCGTCAGCACCACCGAACTCGTCGTAGCCGGCCCAGTCGAGCTGCTGCGGGAGCTGCTCGTCCAGGTCCTTGAGCTCCACAGGAGCCCACTCGGGCAGCGACTTGGCGTTGGGCGAAGCCGGGCCGTCGATGTCCACGTAGCCGTCGGCCGTGCGATACGTCAGCTTGGCGTTGGCGTACGGCTTGAGGCCGGTACCAGCCGGGATCTTCTTACCGACGATGACGTTGGACTTAAGGTCGAGCAGGTGGTCGACCTTGCCCTCGATGGCAGCCTCGGTAAGGACGCCGGCGGTACGGATGAACGAAGCGCTCGACAGCCAGGAGTCGATGTTGGACGCGACCTTGAGCGTACCCAGGATGACGGGCTCGGCCACGGGAGCCTGACCGCCCAGACGGGCAACGCGCTCGACCTCGTCGGCGAACTCGTAGCGGTCGACGTACTGACCGAGCAGGTACTTGGAGTCGCCGGGGTTGGTGATCTGAACGCGACGCAGCATCTGACGTGCGAGCACCTCGATGTGCTTGTCGTTCAGGTCAACGCCCTGACTGGTGTAGACGTCCTTGACGCTCTCGACGAAGGTGTGCATCGTCGACTCGATGTCGGTCAGCTTGCGCAGGTTGCGGAAGTTGACGAAGCCCTTGGTGATCTGGTCGCCGGCGCGAACCTCGCAGCCGTCCTCGATCTCGGGCATAAAGCGCACCGAAGCGGGGACGCGACGCTCGTCGAGGACACGGGTGTGATCCTCGGAGTCGGTGAGCGTCAGCACGTACTCGGACTTCTCGGGCTTAATCGAGAGGTGACCGGAGTACGGAGCCAGCTCGGCCTCGCGACCCAGAATCTTCTCGTTGACGTTGCCGACGATATCGAACATACGGCTGACCGTAGGCAGACCCTGCGTAATATCGTCGACGCCAGCGACGCCGCCGGAGTGAATGGTACGCATCGTAAGCTGCGTACCGGGCTCGCCGATGGACTGGGCAGCAATAATGCCGACGGCAGTACCGATAGCGACCGGGCGACGGGTGGAAAGATCCCAGCCGTAGCACTTCTGGCACACGCCGTACTTGGAGCGGCAGGTGAGCAGCGCGCGGAGCTTGACCTTCTTAAGGCCAGCATCGACCATCTTCTGGATGTCGGCGACCTTCTCGATGTAGCCGTCCTGCTCAAAGAGCACGGTGCCATCGGGAGCCACGACGTCCTCGATGAAGCAACGGCCGACGAGGTCGGTGTTGAGGTCGGTGGTGCCGGGGATGATGAGGTTGTAGGTGACGCCCTCGTGCGTACCGCAGTCCTCCTCGCGGACAATGACGTCCTGGGCCACGTCGACAAGACGACGGGTCAGGTAACCAGAGTCCGAGGTGTGGGATGCGGTATCGACCAGGCCCTTACGGGCGCCGTAGGTCGAAATGAAGTACTCGAGCGGCAGCAGGCCCTCGCGGAAGTTCGCCTTAATGGGAAGGTCGATCGTCTCGCCGGACATGTCTGCCATCAGGCCACGCATGCCGCCGAGCTGACGCAGCTGGGTCTTAGAACCACGGGCGCCGGAGTCGGCCATCATGTACAGCGGGTTCTCCTCGTCGAACATGTCGAGCATGAGCGCTGCAACCTTGTCGGTACAAGCGGTCCACTCGTTAACGACTTCGATGTGGCGCTCCGTCTCGTTGATGAAGCCCTCCTCGAAGTACTCGTTGATCTGGTCGACGTTGGCCTGGGCGCGATCGAGCAGCTCCTGCTTCTCGGCAGGGATGAGAGCGTCCCACACCGAGATGGTAAGGCCGGCGCGGGTAGCGTAGTGGAAGCCGGAGTACTTGATGGCGTCGAGGATCGGGCCGACCTTGGCCTCGGGGTAACGATCGCAGCAGTCGGCAACCAGCTTGGCCACATCGCCCTTGACCATCTTGTAGTTCATGAACTCATAGTCTTCGGGCAGGCACTGGCGGTTGAAGATGATGCGGCCGATAGAGGTCTCGAAGCGCGCGGTCTTGTTGCCGGTGACGTCGTAGTCGACAAACTCGTTCTTGCCGTTCTTGACGCGGAAGATACGGGTGCCGTCCTCGTTGATGACGTTGGCATCGGCAGCGGACACGCGGACTTGGATCTTGGCCTGCATGTCGACCTCGGAGCGGCAGTCATAGGCGTGCAGCGCGTCGTCGAAGCTCGAGAACACGTGGTTCTCGCCCGGCAGACCCTCGCGAACCTGGGTGAGGTAGTACACACCGATGATCATGTCCTGCGAAGGGATGTTGACCGGCTTGCCGGATGCCGGCGAGCGCAGGTTATTCGCAGAGAGCATAAGCACGCGAGCCTCGGCCTGAGCCTGGCTGGACAGCGGCACGTGGACAGACATCTGGTCGCCGTCGAAGTCGGCGTTGAAGGGCGAGCAGACCAGCGGATGCAGGTGGATAGCCTTGCCCTCGACCAGCACCGGCTCAAAGGCCTGGATGGACAGACGGTGCAGGGTCGGTGCACGGTTGAGCAGCACGACGCGGCCGTCGATGACCTCTTCGAGGATGTCCCACACAAAGGTGGCACCACGGTCGATAGCGCGCTTGGCGCCCTTGATGTTCTCGACCTTGCCGAGCTCGACCAGGCGTTTCATGACGAAGGGCTTGAAGAGCTCCAGCGCCATGGTCTTGGGCAGACCGCACTGGTGCAGCAGCAGCTTGGGGTCGGTAACGATGACCGAACGGCCGGAGTAGTCGACACGCTTACCCAGCAGGTTCTGACGGAAACGACCCTGCTTGCCCTTGAGGGCCTCGGCGAGCGACTTGAGCGGGCGACCGCCACGGCCAGAGACCGGGCGACCACGACGGCCGTTGTCGAACAGGGCGTCCACGGACTCCTGGAGCATGCGTTTCTCGTTGTTCACGATGATCGCGGGGGCGTCCAGGTCGAGCAGGCGCTTGAGTCGGTTGTTACGGTTGATCACGCGACGGTACAGGTCGTTGAGGTCGGACGCGGCGAAGCGGCCGCCGTCGAGCTGGACCATCGGGCGCAGATCGGGCGGAATGACCGGGATGACATCCAGGATCATGTTCGCGGGGCTGTTGCCGCCCTTCAGGAAGGCGTCAACGACCTCGAGGCGCTTGACGGCCTTCTCGCGCTTCTGCTTCTGGGAATCCTCGTCGGCGATGATGGCCTTGAGCTTCTCGGCCTCTGAAGGAAGGTCGATGGCAGCGAGCAGGTCGCGGACGGCCTCGGCACCCATGCCACCCTTGAAGTACATGGAGTAGTAACGGGTCATCTCGCGGAACAGCGGCTCATCGGAGATGAGGTCGCGCTCGGTAAGCTTCATGAAGACGTTGAAGGCGTCCGTGCGGAGCTGCTTCTCGTCCTTGCACTCTTCCTCGATGTCGACGATGCCAGAGGCGATCTCCTCGGGGGTCAGCGGCTCCTCGTCGGAGAACTCGTCAAAGTTCTCGGGGTTGCCCTGCTCCTTGAGGGACTCGATCTGGCGGGCGCACTCGGCATCGATCTCTTCCAGATCGGCGGCGAGCTCCTCGCGCAGGTCGTCAGCGTCGGCCTCGCGAGCCTCGTAGTCGACCTCGGTGATGATGTAGCTGGCAAAGTACAGAACCTTCTCGAGGTCCTTGGACTTGATGTCGAGCATACGGCTCATCGGGAAGCTCGTGGGGCTCTTGAAGTACCAGATGTGGGACACGGGAGCGGCGAGCTCGATGTGGCCCATGCGGTCGCGACGCACCTTGGCCGAGGTGACCTCGACGCCGCAACGCTCGCAGACGATGCCCTTAAAGCGGATGCCCTTGTACTTGCCGCAGGAGCACTCCCAGTCCTTGGCGGGACCGAAGATCTTCTCGCAGAACAGGCCGTCCTTCTCGGGCTTGAGGGTACGGTAATTGATGGTCTCCGGCTTCTTGACCTCACCGTGCGACCAGGAACGGATCTGGTCGGCGGAGGCAAGGGAGATCTTTACCGAGTCAAAATCAGTAGCTTCGAAATCTGCCACAGTCAACTACTCCTTATCAGTGGTCGTGGCGGCGACAGCCTCGGGTGCCTCGGCGGTCTCGGCATCCTGGGCCTCGACGTCGGCGTCAACGCCGGCGAGCGCAGCCAGGTCATCGAGGGCAGAGGTCTCCTCGGCGGTCACAGGGGCGGAGGCGTCCTCGTCGGCATCGTGCATGGGCTCGATGTCCAGCGCGAGGGAACGGATCTCCTTGACGAGAACCTTGAAGGACTCGGGGATACCCGGGACAGGAACGTTCTCGCCCTTGACGATGGACTCGTAGGTCTTGACGCGGCCCACGGTATCGTCAGACTTGACGGTCAGGATCTCCTGCAGGACGTTGGAAGCACCGTATGCGTACAGTGCCCAAACTTCCATCTCGCCGAAGCGCTGGCCGCCGAACTGAGCCTTGCCGCCCAGCGGCTGCTGGGTAACCAGGCTGTAAGGGCCGGTCGAACGGGCGTGGATCTTGTCGTCGACCATGTGGCCGAGCTTGAGGATGTAGGACGTGCCCACGGTAATGGGCTCGCGGAACTCCTCGCCGGTGCGGCCGTCGAACAGGCGGGTCTTGCCGCGCTCGTCAAGCTGAGTGACAAACTCGGGGCGCATGTGATCGCCAAAGGCAGCGGTGGCCTTGTTGAGCATGTTCTTGTTGGCGCGACGGATGACCTCGGCGATCTCGTCCTCCTTGGCGCCGTCAAAGACGGGCGTCGAGACGAAGAACGGACCAGGGACATACTTGTCGGAGTCGGCATCCTCGGTATCCCAACCGCAGGCAGCAGCCCAGCCAAGGTGGCACTCGAGCAGCTGGCCGACGTTCATACGCGAAGGAACGCCCAGCGGGTTGAGGATAACGTCGATCGGGGTACCGTCAGCCATGTAGGGCATGTCCTCGACCGGCAGAACGTTACAGATAACGCCCTTGTTGCCGTGGCGACCGGCGATCTTATCGCCCTGCTGGATCTTACGACGCTGAGCGACGTAGACGCGCACCTGCTCGTTGACACCGGGGGCCAGGTCGTCGCCGTTCTCGCGGCTAAAGCGGACGACGTCGATGACGCGGCCATAAGCGCCGTGAGGCATCTTAAGGGAGGTGTCGCGAACATCGTGAGCCTTGGCACCGAAGATGGCGCGCAGCAGGCGCTCCTCGGCGGTCAGAGCGCTCTCGCCCTTAGGCGTGACCTTGCCGACCAGGATGTCGCCAGGGCCGACCTCGGCGCCGATGCGGATGATGCCGTCCTCGTCGAGGTTGGCAAGCATGTCCTCGGAGAGGTTCGGGATCTCGCGAGTGATCTCCTCGGGACCGAGCTTGGTGTCGCGGGCGTCGATCTCGTGACGGGTGATATTGATGGTCGTCAGTAGGTCCTCGGCCACCAGGCGCTCGGACACGACGATACCGTCCTCGTAGTTGAAGCCTTCCCACGGCATGTATGCCACGGTGAGGTTCTGGCCCAGTGCGAGCTCGCCATGATCGGTCGAAGGACCGTCGGCCAGAGGCTCGCCCTGCTCAACGGTGTCACCGACGCGCACGAGCGGACGGTGGTTGATGCAGGTGGACTGGTTGGAGCGCTGGTACTTGGCCAGGTGATACTCGTCCATGCCGCCGGCATGCTTGACGATAATCTTGGAGGCGTCGGCATAGATGACCTCGCCGGCGTTCTTGGCCAAGGTAACCTCGCCAGAGTCCAGGGCGGCGCGACGCTCCATGCCGGTACCGACATAGGGAGCGGCGGGGTGAACCAGCGGCACGGCCTGACGCTGCATGTTGGCGCCCATGAGCGTACGCTTGGCGTCGTCGTGCTCGAGGAACGGAATCAGCGTGGCTGCGACGGAGAGCATCTGACGCGGCGAGACGTCCATGTAGTCGACGTCCTCGACAGGCACGTCGGCGGGAGCGCCGAAGGAGCCGTCGAAGTCGCGGGTACGGGCGATCACGGTATGTGGACGAACGATCTTGCCCTCGGCATCGGTCGTGATGAACTCGTTGGTCTTGGGATCGAGCGGCGTGTTGGCCGGCGCGATGACGTGCTTCTCTTCCTCGTCAGCGGTCATCCAGTCGATCTGGTCGGTGGCAACGCCGTTCTCGACGCGACGGAACGGGGCCTCGATGAAGCCATACTCGTTGACGCGGGCGTAGAGGGCGAGCGAGCCGATCAGGCCGATGTTGGGGCCTTCGGGGGTCTCGATCGGGCACATGCGGCTGTAGTGCGAGTTGTGAACGTCGCGGACGGCCGTCGGCACGTTGGTGCGGCGGCTGGAGCCCGACTTGTGGCCGGCAAGACCGCCAGGGCCGAGTGCGGACAGACGGCGCTTGTGGGTCAGACCGGTCAGGGGGTTTGCCTGGTCCATGAACTGCGAGAGCTGCGAGGAACCGAAGAACTCCTTGATAGAGGCCACGATCGGACGGATGTTGATGAGCGACTGCGGGGTGATCTCGTCGATGTCCTGGGAGCTCATGCGCTCACGGACGACGCGCTCCATACGGCTCATGCCGATACGGAACTGGTTGGCGACGAGCTCGCCGACGGTGCGAATGCGGCGGTTGCCAAAGTGGTCGATGTCGTCGACCTTGAAGCCCTGCTCGCCAGCAGCGAGGGACAGCAGGTAGCGCAGCGTAGCGACGATATCCTCGTCGGTGAGCACCGTGACCTCTTCCTCGGTGGTGAGGTTGAGCTTCTTGTTGACCTTGTAGCGACCGACGCGGGCCAGATCGTAGCGCTGCGGGTTGAAGAGCAGGCCCTCGAGCAGGCTGCGGGAAGCATCCACGGTGGGAGGCTCGCCCGGGCGCAGGCGACGGTAGATCTCGATAAGAGCATCCTCGCGGGTAAGGGCGGTATCGCGCTCGAGGGTGCGCTTGATCACATCGGAGTTGCCGAGCAGCTCGATGATATCGTCGTTGGTGACGGCGATGCCAAGGGCGCGCAGGAACATCGTGGCGCTCTGCTTGCGCTTACGGTCGATGGAGACCATGAGCTGGTCGCGCTTGTCGACCTCAAACTCGAGCCAGGCACCGCGGGACGGGATGATCTGAGCCTTGTAGATCTGCTTGCCCGAATCCATCTCGGAGCTGTAGTACACGCCCGGGGAACGGACGAGCTGGGAGACGACGATACGCTCGGTACCGTTGATGATAAAGGTGCCCTGATCGGTCATCATGGGGAAGTCGCCCATAAAGACGAGCTGCTCCTTGATCTCACCGGTCTCCTTGTTAGTGAGACGGACGTCGGTCAGAAGCGGAGCCTGATAGGTCATGTCCTTCTCGCGGCACTCCTCGACGGTGTGCGCGGGATCGCCGAACTGATGCTCGCCGAAGGTAACCTCGAGAACATGGTTCTGGCTCTGGATGGGGCTGGATTCCTTGAACGCCTCACGAAGGCCCTCGTCCTTAAAACGCTCAAAGGATTCCCTTTGAACAGAGATAAGGTTGGGGAGCTCCATGGCCTCCGGGATTTTCCCGAAGCTGACGCGCTTGCGCTCAGTGGCAGTGTATGCGTAGGTCACCAGGTTTTTCCTCCTTCACGGAAATGCTCGGTGGATTGGCGAGGCATAGCTTCGCCAGTTATCGCAACCTAATAGTTTATCAGGTACCGACCGTTGAGCAAGAAAAGCCTTGACGTGATTGAGTTTTTGGAGTAGCAAAGTTTTTCGACAGAAAACATGCAGGTAGATGGATGTGCATCGAACACCTGTTCATATATTTTCTGTGAACAGAGGGTTAGCAATCGCAGCTCTTATAAAAAAAACGGGCGCGAACCGAAGTCCGCACCCGTAAATGTCGATGCCCGAAGGCTTACTTACGCATCAAACCGCCGCGCTCGTCGATGGCATCCCAGAAGGCGCCGGCAAAGCGAGGATCGCTTGCAGCCATGAGGGCGTTGGTGGCCATCCAGCCAGACGGGGTACCGGTATCGTAGCCCGACAGCGGGTCGATGACGACGGCGTACATGGCCTCGCGGTCGAGCGAGCGGGCCATGGCGTCGGTCAGCTGGATCTCGCCGCCCTTACCGGCCTGCTGATCGGCCAGCAGGTCCATGACCAACGGGCTCAGCAGGTAGCGACCGACGATGTACAGGTTGGACGGAGCCGCCTCGGGAGCGGGCTTCTCGACCAGGCCGCCGATGCGCCAAACGGCACCGGGCTCGTCGTCGGCGGCATTCTCGAAGCCCTCGAGAGCGCCCACGCGATCGCCGGCGATAACGCCATAGCGGCTGACTTCCTCGGGAGCGCACGCGGCAACGGCGATAACAGAAGCGCCACCGTGCTCCTTGGAGACGGCAAGCATCTTGTCGCAGATGTCGCGGTTGGGCACAACGTAGTCGCCCAGAAGAACCAGGAAGTTCTCCCCCGCCACAGCGTCAGCGGCAGAGCGAATGGCGTGACCGAGGCCCTTGGGCTCGTACTGATAGCGGAAGTCGACCGGCATACCGCCCGCATGGGCGACGGCGTCGGCATAAGCATCCTTGCCGCGCTCGCGCAGCAGGTTCTCGAGCGAACGATCGGGCTGGAAGTAGCTCAGCAACTCGGGCTTGCCGGGAGAGGTGACGATAATGGCGTCGTCGACCTCCTCGGGGTCGAGCGCCTCCTCAACGACGTACTGGATGACCGGCTTGTCGAGCACCGGCAGCATCTCTTTAGGCGTGCACTTGGTGCCAGGCAGAAAACGCGTGCCAAGACCGGCGGCGGGGATGATTGCCCTCATAGTATTCAGGGATCCTTTCGCAGGCGCAGGATGCGCCCTGTGCGTGCGGCACGGCGGCCGCAAACCAAATTGCGATACCGGTTTATCTTACCGCCGTTAATTAACGTTAATGTAGGCAAGCGCCATTCTTCAGCAGGTCAACGCAAATTATTGCTCGAATGGTGCAATTTTATCGCCCAACGGTAGCAACGCCAAAGCACCGCAAGCGGCAGCAATTTGTATGCCGAGCCAACAAAATAGAGGGATCAAAACGAAAAAGACGGGGTTCGCAATGCGAACCCCGTCTGCAAAGAAATCTGGCGAGAAAGCCTGATTACTTGAGGGTGACAGCAGCGCCAGCAGCCTCGAGCTTCTCCTTGGCAGCCTCGGCGTCCTCCTTCTTGGCACCCTCGAGAACAGCCTTGGGAGCGCCCTCGACGACCTCCTTGGCCTCCTTCAGGCCAAGGTTGGTGAGCTCACGGACGGCCTTGATGACCTGGATCTTGTTGTCGCCGAAGCCCTCGAGCACGACGTCAAACTCGGTCTTCTCCTCGGCCTCAGCAGCGCCAGCAGCGGGAGCGGCGACAACAGCGGCAGGAGCAGCGGCGGAAACGCCGAAGGTGTCCTCGATAGCCTTAACGAGCTCGGAAGCCTCGAGAAGGGTCATTTCCTTAAGAGCATCGATGATCTCATCGGTGGTAAGCTTAGCCATTTCTAAGTCCTTTCGGTTTCCGTGTCTGTGCACGGAGATCAGTTAAAACACGGCACGAATGCGCCAGGGGTGCGGCGTTGCCGCCGCGGGTGAAAACAGCGACTAGGCTGCCTTCTGCTCGGAGACCTGCTGGATCGAACGAGCGAGACCAGAGGAAACGCCGTTGACGCAGACAGCGATGTCGCGAGCGAAACCGGAGATGAGACCGGCGATCTGGCCGAGAAGCTGGTCCTTGGTGGGCAGCTCGGCGATAGCCTTAACATCATCAGCGGAAACGGCCTTGCCGTCGGAGATACCGCCCTTGATCTCAAGGACGCCCTTGGACTTAGCGGAGAAGTCCTTAAGGGTCTTAGCGGCCTCGACCGGCTCGGTCTCGTAGAACACATAAGCGACGGGGCCGGCGAGGATCTCGTCGAGCTCGGGCTGCTCCTGGTTCTTGAGAGCGATCTTGACCAGGTTGTTCTTGTAGACCTTCATCTCGGCGCCGCACTCGCGAAGCTGATGACGCAGCTCCTGAGCCTGCTTAACCGTCAGACCGTTGTAGTTGACGACGAACAGACCGGCGTTCTCGGCGATACGGGACTCGATCTCTGCAACCTTGTCGATTTTGTACTGCTGGGGCATGAATTACACCTCCTCGATTTCTTTCCGGGCACGGTCCGCCACAAGGACGTGACGGGGGCATGTCCAAAAAGAAAGCCCCCGCGCTGCATGAGCGACGGGGGCGAGAAGACATATCTACTCGACCACCTCGGCTGGCGGGATATCCCATTAAGCTCGCGGGCGATGCCCGTTTGCACCGGCTGTCTCTGGCAGCGGATTCGTGCGTGAACCGAAAGTATTATGGCGGGGACCCCGGCGTCGGTCAACGGAAAACCGGGCTGCACACAATTCCACCATCCGGCCGCGCCGCCGAAGGCCGGGCGCGAGGTTTTCGCTCGGTCAGGTCCTGGGCTCGCTCGGAAAGCACATTAAGTGCTTTCCGGCTCGTGCGGAATCTACGAAAACCTTGCGCCCGGCCTTCGGCGGCGCGTGCCTGCGTTGACTTTGGGCAGCCCGGGTTTTCGTTGGCTGACGCCCCCACTCATAATGCTTGGGTCGGTGGGCTGATGTGTTGCGTCCCGTTGGGCTATAAGGTTGAAACGAAGGTTGACAGGCGGTGGAGACCTTCGTCCAGATTTTTGTCGGAGACGCAGTAGCTTAAGCGGACGTGGCCTTCGGTGCCGAAACAGTCGCCCGGGACTAGGGCTACGTTTGCCTCTTTGATGGCTTTGATGCAGAAGTCTTCGCTCGTTAGGCCGTATTGTTTGATGCTGGGGAAGGCGTAGAAGGCTCCTGCAGGCTCTACCACGTCGAGGCCCATGTTGTTGAGAGCGGTCAGCACGCGTTTGCGGCGGGCTCGGTAGACTTCGAGCATGGGGGTGGGGTCGACGGTCAGGGCTCGCGTTGCGGCGTCCATTTCGAAGGAGACGGCACTCGATACTAAGTATTGGTGGGCTTTTGCGATCTCGGCGATGACGGGGGTTGCCGCTGCGAGCCAACCCAAGCGCCAGCCGGTCATGGCCCAGGGCTTAGAGAAGCTCTCGATGACGACCGTCTGCTCGCGCAGCTCCGGGTGTCGCTGAGCGAAGCGCTCGTAGCCGTCCACATAGACGAGTCGGTTGTATACGTCGTCGCAGATTACGTAGATGCCCGCCTGGTCTGCCACGCGCGCCACGGCATCGAGCGATGCCGCGTCGAGGATGCAGCCCGTAGGATTGTTGGGCGAGCAGATAACGATGGCCTTGGTCGCCGGGGTCACACAGGCGCGAAGCGCTTCCTCGTCAATCTGGAATTGCGTAGGCTCCGTATCCAAAAAGACCGCCTTGGCGTGGTTGGCCACGACGATGCTCTCGTACAGGCCAAAGGCCGGCGTGGGGATAATGACCTCGTCGCCGGGGTTGAGCATAGCCATGGATGTTGCCGACAGGGCCTCGGTCGCGCCGTCGGTCAGGATGACCTCATCGGCGGAAAACGCCAGGCCCGCGTCACCCATATATTTGGACAGCGCCTCGCGCAGGGCGGGACGGCCGTTGTTGGGCGGATAGTGCGTGTCGCCGCGGTCCAACGAAGCGGTCACCTCGGCGCTAATCACGTCGGGCGTGGGAAAATCGGGCTCGCCGAGCGCGAGCGCGATGCACCCCGGGTGCTGGGCGGCGAGTGCGTTGATCCGGCGGATACCGGAAGGCTTGAGTGTGGCAAGCGAGGTGTTCATGGACAGACGCATGGCGTTCCTTTCGTAAGGGTTGCACTAGGATAGCGCGGCGGGGCGCCGCCAGACGGTGTAACCTAAACGGAAACCAACCGGAAAGGAGGAGGCATGGAGACGACCGCACGCGGCGATGTACCAAAAACGTTGCAAACCATTGCGTATGTCAGCATTCCCAATAGCGCCGATCTTGAGTTTTTGCTCTGGGACCTGCAGGATGCCATCGCCGCCTATGCACAGCTTTCCGGCACCGCACTCCCCCGCCCGGTCGACTTGAAGGCAAATGACGCTGGCAGCGTTGCCGATGGCATCGTGCTGGCCATTGAAGATGTGGCTGACGATGAGACGTTGACAGCCATCGAGCAGGCGCTTGAGCGCTTTGGCGGTACGGGAACGCGCGTCTATGCCGCGATTCGAGCCGCACAAGAGAGCACTGAGCAGGCGCGTGGGACCGCCGTTCGCCTGCACAAGGCATGTGAGCGCCATGACCAATTGTGGTGTGGCGGCGTTGCCATCTGCGCCGGCAGCGGCATCGCAGCGCTTCGTCGCTCCCCGCGCATGGGCCTCTTGCGCCGACCGTTTTCGGAAGCGATGGACAAGCTCGTGGGCGCTGTGCGCATGGGCTGCTCCGTCAAGCATGCACAGCGACTTGGCGGCGGCAATGCCGCCAACGTCGACGCCGACGGCATGGTTTGCGCCGAGCCAGCCGTGCCCGCGCCGATCTGGCGAGGCGTTCTGAAACGTCTGGGCGCCCACGCTCAAACAAAAATCTAAATTAAATAACAGCCCAGTCAACGGCTTCGTGCCAACGCTCGACAAGACGCTCCAGGCGCCAGGCGGCATTGGCGGGACTTGTCGAGGGCAGGACGATGGCAGGCAGCCCCGTCCGATCTTGCAAGTAGCGTTTGTAGAGTCGCCCTGCCGTGCCGCCGTTACAGGCAACGACCTCAATCGGCGCGGCATCGGTAATGCGCTCGATATGTGCCGGCACAACGTTGCGGATGCTCGCGTCGCTCGAGCCCTTAATGTCGCAGCTCTCGACCACATCCCACAGGGCCACGCCGCCGTTCAGCAGCATGGCCCGCTTGGCGGCAATGGAGGCATCGAGCGTCGCGGGCTCACCGCTTGCCAAAGGATCGCCCTCGTTGGGCGGCACAGGCATACCGAGGCACGTGGCCATCACACGCCAAAAGCGATTCTGAGGGTTGCCGTAATAAAAGACATTGGCGCGCGAAAGCACCGAGGGAAACGACCCGAGCACCAAAACGCGCGAGTGCTCGTCAAACACGGGCTCAAACCCATGCTCAATATGTTGATAGCCCTCGTCAGACACGGCCATGGGCTAGGCTCTCAACAGATAGCGCACCTCGTAGGGTGCAAGCTCAAGGGTACCCGTCAGCTCGACCGTGGGCGCATCGTCGGCAAGCAGGTCGACGAAGGAGCCGTTGAGTTCGCCGGCGCCAAAGGTGTAAGGCTCACCCACGGCATTCACCGCCACGAGCACCGCCGCGTCGTCGCAGGCGCGCTCGAACAGCAGCTGCTTGTTCTGGATCACCACGTTGCGATAGGCACCGTAGTTGAGAGCACGGGCAGCCGCGTCGTCGGCCGAGCGAAGGTGCGCAAGCTGCGTGATGAACGCCGTCAGCTCGTTGGGCGCAGGCTCATTGAGCGCAGGTCGCAGCGCCCAGTCGCCATCGGGGCCGCCCTTTTCGCCAGCAATTCCCCACTCGCTGCCATAGTAGACGCACGGGATGCCCGGCATGCCAAAGAGCATGCCATAGGCGGGACGCAGGCACGACTTGTCAGTGAGGATACTTGCCAGGCGCGGCACATCGTGGTTGTCGACAAACGAAAGCAGATGTTTGCCGCGGTAGATGCACCAAGGGTCGCCGCCAAACTGACGGTGCAGCGAATGGGCGATCTCGAACATGTTGACCGAGTTAAAGCTGGAATACAGGCCCTTGTAGCACTCGTAATTAGTGCACGAGTCGAGCATCTCGTCGTTGACGATCTGATTGTAGTCGCCGTGGAGCGTCTCGCCGATGAGCACAAAGCCGGGCTTGAGCTCACGGGTAAAGGAGTGTAGGCGGCGCATAAAGTCGCGGTCGAGCATGTAGGCGACGTCCAGGCGCAGGCCGTCGACGCCAAAGACGTCGGCCCAACGGCGCACAGACTCGAGCAGGTAATCGACCACAGCGGGATTTTGCAGGTTGAGCTTCACAAGCTCAAAATGACCCTCCCAGCCCTCGTACCAAAAGCCGTCGCCGTAGCACGAGTCACCGTCAAAGCTGATGTGAAACCAATCCTTGTACGGCGAATCCCACTTGCGCTCCTGCACATCGCGGAAGGCCCAAAAGCCACGGCCCACATGGTTGAAGACGGCATCGAGCACCACGTGGATGCCGTGGGCGTGCAGCGTGTCGCACACGGCGGCAAAGTCGGCATCCCCACCCAGGCGGCGATCAATATGGCGCAGGCTGCGCGTGTCGTAGCCATGGCTATCAGACTCGAGCGGCGGGTTGATGAGCACAGCGCCAATACCGAGTTCCTGCAGGTAGTCGGCCCATTGGGCAATCTTCATGATGGGGGCATCGGGGCTAGCTGTGGCATCGGCGGCCTGGGCGAGCTCATCCTCGGCAACGGGCGCGGCGTTTTCGCGCGGAGCTCCACAAAAGCCCAGCGGATAGATTTGATAGAACGTCGTCTCGTATGCCCACATAGCAACCTCCCGGTAAGCGCAACACAACGACATCCATTGTATGCCCAGCTTGTATCCTCTTCCCCAAAATAAGTTGCGGTGGAATAGTTCCTGTCTGGGCCTTCAGAAGCCTTAAACAGGAACTATTCCACCGCAACTGATGAGGGGACGTGATTAGGCGACGGGCTTGGCGCGGCGGATGGCTGGGAACATCACCGTGATGGCGAGGATAACGCCCACGACGGCAATCGCCCCGCCCACAAAGCCGATCCAGGCGATACCGGGACCCGAAACCACGGCTCCGCCGATCGCGGTACCCGTGCCGATACCGAGGTTGAACAGGCCCGAGAAGATCGACATGGCGACGGCCGACGAATCCGCCGGTGTGTGCTTGATGGGCTCGGCCTGAAACGCCACGTTAAAGGCCGTGGCGCAGCAACCCCACAGTGCGCAGACGGCAAGCACTGTCACGAGCGACGATGCGGCCGGCCCCATGAGCAGCAGGGCCACCGGCACGCCGGAGAGCGTGATAGCCAAGAACGGGAAGCGATGCCCATCGAACAGGCGGCCAAACAGCCAGCTTCCGAGCAAACCAGAGCAGCCAAACGCCGTCAGCGTCATGGTAATGGCGCCCGCATCGACGTGCGCGACCTGCGCCAGGAAGGGCTCGATATAGCTGTAGCTTGCGTAATAGCCGGTCGCCATGAAGACCGTGACTGCGTAGAGCGCGATGAGGAGCGGGTTCTTGAGCAGCTCGGGCAGCTGTTTGACGGTAAAGCGCTCACCCGCCGGCATGGCCGGGAACACCGCTGCCTGGTAGACGACCGCGATGGCTGAGAGGCCCCCGACCACGGCAAACGTCATGCGCCAGCCCACGGCCAAGCCAATGGCGCGACCGAGCGGCAGGCCAAAGATCTGCGCGATGGAAGAGCCCGTGGCGATCATGCTGATGGCGAGCGCGCCGTGGCGAGTGTCGACCAGGCGCGAGGCCATAATCGAGGCGACTGACCAGAACACGGCATGTGCGCAAGCGACCACCAGGCGCGCGCAGACCAGGATGGGATAGGTCGGCGCCACAGCGGACAGGAACTGACCGAGCGAGAACACGGCCAGCACGCCCAGCAGCATCCGCTTGAACTCAAAGCGCGAGGCGAACACCATGAGCGGCAGCGACAGCAGCATGACGCCCCAGGCATAGACCGAGATCATGATGCCCGCCTGGGCCTCGGTGAGCGAGAACGACGCGGCGATATCAGTCAAAAGGCCGATGGGCATAAACTCCGACGTGTTGAACACGAACGCACAGCAGGTGAGCCCGACGAGTGGGAGCCACTGCTTGAGCGTGATGCCGTCTTGCCTTGTCTGAGTCATATATAACGTCTCCAATCGTTTTGAGCGGAGGCGATTATATAGCAACGGCCCCGCATCCGTCAGTACAGATGCGGGGCCGAAAACAATTCGATACACAGAGGTTGCGCCGTCAATTCATAACTAAGCCAACCCCAGCAATATGCCCGCCGAATGCACGACAAACGCCACGATCCAGGCGACCGTCACCTGAAACGCGAATACAGCCACGGCATAGCGCGCGCCCAACTCGCTCTTGACGGCGCCGATGGACGCCACGCAGGGCGGGTACAGCAGCGTAAAGACCAGGAACACGTAAGCGGTAAACGGCGAAAACATAGTTGACAGCACCGCGGGAGAGGTTGCGCCCAAAAGCACCGTGAGCGTCGAGATGACGCTCTCCTTGGCAATGAGCCCCGTGACGAGCGCCGTGGATGCACGCCAATCGCCAAAGCCGAGCGGGGCCAACACCGGCGCGATGATGCTACCCAGACCGGCAAGTAGACTCTGCGACTGATCGGCGACCACATTAAAGCGAATGTCGAACGTCTGAAGGAACCAGATGACCACGGTAGCGGCAAAGATAATGGTAAAAGCCTTGGTAATAAAGTCCTTGGCCTTATCCCATGCCAGCATCACCGTCGTCTTGACGCTCGGCAGGCGGTAATTGGGGAGCTCCATGATAAACGGCACCGGGTCGCCCTTAAATGCCGTGCGGTTGAGCACCAAAGCCGCGATGCAGCCGACCACGATACCGATCAGATAGAGCGAGACCATGGCGGGAACCGTCGCCTGCGGGAAGAATGCTCCGCACAGCAAGCCGTAAACCGGCAACTTGGCTGAGCAGCTCATAAACGGCGTGAGCATGACCGTCATCTTGCGGTCGTGCTCGGATGGGAGCGTACGGGTCGACATGATAGCCGGCACGGTGCAGCCAAAACCGACGAGCATGGGCACGAAGCTGCGGCCCGACAGGCCAAAGCGACGCAACACCTTATCCATGACAAAGGCTACGCGTGCCATGTAGCCGGAGTCTTCCAGAATGGAGAGGAACAAGAAGAGCACGACGATAATCGGCAGGAAGGTCAGCACACTGCCCACGCCCGTAAGCACGCCGTCGACAGCCAGCGAGCGCACCACGTCGTTGGTGCCGAACGCCTTGAGGCCTGCATCGGCCGAAGCGATGATGGCAGCGATGCCGTCCTCCATAAGTCCCTGCAACGCCGCGCCGATCACGCCAAACGTCAGCCAAAAGACGAGGCCCATGATCACCAGGAACGCCGGGATGGCCGTATAGCGACCCGTCAGAATGCGGTCGATCTTGACGGAGCGCACGTGCTCGCGGCTCTCGTGCGGCTTGACGACACAGCGCCCGCACACGTCGCCGATAAAGCTAAAGCGCATGTCGGCCAGCGCGGACAGGCGGTCGGTGCCGGCCTCGCCCTCCATCTGGGTAATGATGTGCTCGATGGCGTCGAGCTCGTTGCGATCCAGGTGAAGCGCCTCGGTTACCAGCTCATCGCCCTCGACCAGCTTGGTCGCCGCAAAGCGCACCGGGATGTGCGCCGTCACGGCATGGTCCTCGATCAGGTTAGCAATACCGTGGATGCAGCGATGCAGCGCACCGCCGTCCGGACCGTCGGGCGCGCAAAAGTCCAGGCGACCGGGGCGCTCGCGGAACCGCGCCACGTGCAAGGCATGATCCACCAACTCGCCGATACCCTCGTTGCGGGCAGCACTAATGGGAACAACGGGCACGCCCAACAGACTCTCGAGCAGGTTGACGTCCACGGCGCCGCCGTTGGCGGTCACCTCGTCCATCATGTTGAGCGCGATGACCATAGGACGGTCGAGCTCCATGAGCTGCAGTGTCAGGTACAGATTACGCTCGATGTTGGTAGCGTCAATGATGTCGATGATGGCGTCCGGACGCTCGTCGAGGATGAACTGACGGCTCACGACCTCTTCGCCTGTGTACGGCGACAGGGAGTAAATGCCAGGCAGGTCGGTAACGCTCGCCTCGGGATGGTTACGGATGGTGCCATCTTTGCGGTCGACCGTCACGCCGGGAAAGTTACCGACGTGCTGGTTGGAGCCCGTCAGCTGGTTGAATAACGTGGTCTTGCCGCAGTTTTGGTTGCCGGCGAGGGCAAAGTGCAGCGGCGCGCCCTCGGGCACGGCCGTCTTTGCCGCACGGGGCGAATACGTCCCCTCGCCCAGGGCCGGATGCTCCGTCGTGCCGATTGCGGCGTTAGCGCGCGGACCTGTATCGGTGTCGTGAATACCCACGAGCTCGATGCGAGCGGCATCGTCCTTGCGCAGTGTCAACTCGTAGCCACGCAGGCGGATCTCGAGCGGATCGCCCATGGGGGCGTACTTCATCATGGTGACTTCGGTGCCCGGCGTTAGGCCCATGTCCAAAATATGCTGTCGGAGTGCCTGATCGTCCGATGCCACCGATGCGACAACGGCGTCTTTTCCGATCTCGAGCGTATCGAGCTTCACGTCCGTGTTCCTCCCCCGACGCCCACAGGGCGTTGCATTTAGTTTACCTTGGCTAACCGTTTGCCACGGCTAACCAATTGTAACCATGCATGATAGCGCGAACACACAGCGACGTTCAATCAACAGATCGGTGCAAGGGGGACAGGTAGGAAAGTTCAAGGCCATAGTTTCCCAATGAGGCCTCTCGGGAAAACTGCGGCCCAGAATCTGCGCCCGAAACGGGACGTGGTTTCCCCGAGGACCGAAGCGGCCGCCCGCCCCTCGACAAAATGATCCGTTTCCCTCCGTCCCCAGGGGATCATTCTTTTGGCAACCAGGACAACGCCGATGTTTTGGCGCGGACAGCGAAAGCCCGCCAGAGCGAGCAAGGTGCCTTGAAACGAGGCGGCATTGACCTTCTGGTCATGCCGCCGAAGTTGAAAGGCAGATTGCCGCTCTGGCGGGCTTGCAGCGTCAAGTGGTTACGGCGTTTGGTAAAACGCCGTAACTAAAACCCGTGGCGCTCCAGGAAACGGAAGGCCAGGCGGATCCAGGGACGGACCGCCACCTGCTTGTCCTCGTTGTCGACCGCGGTGTTGGCGTTGCCGAGCGAAAGGCCGTGACCACCCTGGTCGAAGACGTGCATCTCGCATGCAACGCCCTCCTCGGCCATGCGCTGCGCAAACGGGTAGACCTGCGCGATCGGCGCCGTCTTGTCGTCGGACACGCCCCACACAAAGGTCGGTGGCATCTGACGCGAAACATGCGTGGTGGGGCAGATGTCGGCCAGATGCTCGTCAGTTGCCTCGCCGCCCGTCACCATCGACAGGTAGTCGTTGAGCAAATCGCGCCCCGTCTTGCCGCCCGTCTTGGGCACACGCAAGTCAATGCGCGGATCGCGCGTCTGCATGTCGCGCACATAGGCAAAGTCGAGCAATGGATAGCCCAGCACCACGGCATCGGGACGAATGTCGTCCGGACGCGCCCCGGCAAGTGCCGCAAAGGGGCCGGTCTTCCACTGTGTTGCCAGCGAGGCGCAAATCATGCCGCCAGCAGAAAAGCCCACGACGCACACGCGCTTAGGATCGACATGCCACTCGTCAGCGTTGGCGCGCACCGTGGCGACCATCTTGGCAAGATCTGCCTGCGGGTGCGGAAAACTTACGTCACCCGTGCCACTCGTGACATAGTTGAGCACAAAGGCCTGGTAACCGTGATCCAAAAACGCAAACGCCACAGGATCCTGCTCATGCGGAGCGATATGCGTAAACGCACCTCCGCCACAGATAATCACAGCGGGGCGGCGGCCATTCGGTTTATCGGGCAACGGCTCGGCACCCAAATACGTAAACGTCGCCGGATAATCCTCGGTCGGCTCCTCGCCCCACAGCGCATGGTTCTCGACAATCATATGTGCTCCCTTCGCGCAAATTATGCGCCCTTGTTTTTCGCCTTCAAGCGTACCCCACTTGAACCCGTGGCGCAGAAACACTCCGGCAATAAGTTTCCCTTCAACTGATATATCACATAATCCCAGTTCAGAGGTATCGTTGAGCAGCGTAGAATAGGGGCGTTGACCAAGCCGCGAAACACATGTGAAACGTTTCCGGCAAACCAAACGCGCGATATGCGCCTATTTAAGTTGGAGGCAACTATGGGTCTGCTCGATTCGCTTAAGTCCACCTTCACCTCGACCGGCGAGGCGTCCGTTCCGCCCGCAGCAAGCTTCGCTACCCGCGAAGGCGTCATCTATGCCCCCGTCAACGGCGTGCTCGTCAACCTGAACGAGGTTCCCGACGAGACGATCGCCTCGGGCATGCTTGGCCAGGGCTATGGCATCGAGCCCATTACCGGCACCATCTATGCGCCCGCCAACGGCCGCATCGGTGCCACCACTGTCACCAACCACTCCATCGGCATGATCACCGAGGACGGCCTGCGCGTGTTCATCCATGTTGGCCTGGGCACCGTGGAAATGAACGGCAAGGGTTTTGCCCGCTTTGTCGAGATGGGCGATGTGGTCAAGGCAGGCCAGCCGCTCATCAGCTTCGACCGCGAGGCCATTAAGGCCGCTGGTCACGAGGACATCGTGACCGTCATCGTCTCCGAGCTCGATCGTCTTAAGAGCATCGACCATGTCGGCGAGTCTGGAACGCTTATCGGCGGCAACCCGCTCGTCAAGCTTGGCGACCCGCTGCTGGTTGCCAAGACCAAGTAGCCAGGCCCCACGCCACACAGCCAAAAGGCACCTCGTCAAGCGCCCGCGACCATTTGGCCGCGGGCGCTTTTCGTTTGAAAAACCATCCCGCCAATGCTTTATCTGTATAGCTCAAATGAGCCGAGCTGCTAGAATATCGAACTGTATGGATAACTATCATTCAACCGTTATGGGAGGATACGTGAACCGCACCAAAATCGCGCAGCTCTATGCCGATGCCGAGTCGCTCGGCGGCCAGACCGTCACCGTCGCCGGCTGGGTCAAGTCCGTCCGCGACATGAAGAACTTTGGCTTTGTTACGCTCAACGACGGCAGCTGCTTCCGCGACCTGCAGGTCGTCATGAACCGCGAGGCACTCGACAACTACGACGAGATCGCCCATCAAAACGTCTCGGCCGCACTCATTTGCACCGGCACCGTCAAACTGACCCCCGATGCACCCCAGCCTTTCGAGCTTTCTGCCACTTCCATCGAGGTCGAGGGCACGAGCGCCCCGGATTACCCGCTGCAGAAGAAGCGCGCAACCGTCGAGTTCCTGCGCACCCAGCAGCACCTGCGCCCTCGCACCAACCTGTTCCGTGCCGTGTTCCGCATCCGCTCTGTCGCGGCTGCCGCCATCCACCGCTTCTTCCAGGAGCAGGGCTTTGTTTACGTCAACACCCCCATCATCACCACGAGTGACTGCGAGGGCGCCGGCGAGATGTTCCGCGTGACCACACTCGACCCCAAAAATCCGCCCCTCACCGAGTCCGGCGAGGTCGACTGGAGCCAGGACTTCTTTGGCAAGCACGCAAGCCTCACCGTGTCCGGCCAGCTCAATGCCGAGAACTTTGCCATGGCCTTTGGCGACGTGTACACCTTTGGCCCCACCTTCCGCGCCGAAAACTCCAACACCACGCGCCACGCCGCCGAGTTTTGGATGATCGAGCCCGAGATGGCCTTTGCCGATCTGAACGACTACATGGATAACGCCGAGGCCATGCTCAAGTACGTCCTTAAGGACGTTATGGCCACCTGCCCCGATGAGCTTAACATGCTCAACAAGTTTGTGGACAAGGGCCTGATCGAGCGCCTGGACCACGTGGCAAACTCTGACTTTGCCCGCGTTACCTACACCGAGGCCGTCGAGATCCTGGAGCAGGCAGTCGCTGCTGGCCACAAGTTTGATTACCCCGTCAGCTGGGGCATCGACCTGCAGACCGAGCACGAGCGCTTCCTGACCGAGGAGCACTTTAAGCGCCCGACCTTCGTAACCGACTACCCGGCCGAGATCAAGGCCTTCTACATGCGTATGAACGACGACGGCAAGACCGTCGCCGCCGCCGACTGCCTGGTTCCCGGTATTGGCGAGATTATCGGCGGCTCCCAGCGCGAGGAGCGCCTGGATCTGCTCGAGGCCCGCATCAAGGACCTGGGCATGGCACCCGAGCAGTACAAGTACTACCTTGACCTGCGCCGCTACGGTTCCTGCAAGCACGCCGGCTACGGTCTGGGCTTCGAGCGCTTGGTCATGTATCTGACCGGCGTGGGCAACATCCGCGACGTCCTGCCGCACCCGCGCACCGTGGGCAACGCCGACTTCTAATCGTCGGACGCTAGCTCGCGTCGCCATACGCCAACGCTCATCGCACAAGCGTCTCTCGGCATCGGTCGAGAGACGCTTTTTTCAACAGCATCCGTCAAGCTTTTGGCAAGTTTTTGGTCAGTTGAGCAGGGCTGTTGAAAACTCGACCCGCCGTTTGCCGACGACTACCGACCGCCCAGAGCGCCCTGCGCCCCTGGGAAAGCCCCGCGTCCTAGGCTCCATACCGTCGCCACCCAAAACGGAAAGGACGTGGGCACCATGACCGAAGCCGCTGTTGAAACCTACGACACCACGACGAGGGGCGCCGCCTCGATGGCAGCCTATCGCGCCGTTCGTATCCTGCAGCTCTTGAGCGAAAACACCGGCGAAGACAAGGCCATGCTTTCCGATGAGCTGATCCGGCGCCTCACCCATCCCGACGACCCCGCCCGCATGCCCATCTCGGCGGCGCGGCGCAGCATCTACACCGCCATCTCCGCGCTTCGCCATGCCGGATACGAAATTGAATACAAACGCGGCGTGGGCTACAAACTTCTTACCCGCCCGCTCACCGATGAAGAGATCATCCGGCTCCACGGTATGGTCATGCGCAACCGCTCCACGCCTATCGCTATCCGCAAGAGCATGGCGCAGCACTTAGTTGCCATGGCGAGCGCCGACGTTCGCGGCTACCTCGATACACCCGAACCCGCTCCAAGCGCAGGCAGCAAGGCTACCAAGGCAACACGCACGCCCATCAAGCGCATCGACACGTGCGAGCTCGTCGAGCAGGCCATCGACCACGGAACCACGGTGAGTTTTGATATTTCGAGCGTCACGACACGCGGCGAAACCGAAGCAGCACGGATGACACTCCGTCCCTTTGCCATCAGGCAGCGCGATGGCATCTCGTATCTGCTGGGAACGGTCTACGACGCCCAAGGCGCCGATGACACGTTGCGTACCGTAGAGATTGGCCGAATGAGAAACGTCACCACACGTCTCCTCGACGGCAAGAAGCTCTTCGCCGCCCTGGACGAGGACGACACCTCCTCCGCCGCATAAGACCCTCCGCCGCCCATTCGACTACCTGTACCGCCCATCCGATTCTGTATTAAAAACCCGCCAGGCTGTTGTAAAAATGGACATCAGCGCTACTATAGTTCCACTTGCACTTTGTCCCAGTGCAGTGTTTCCAGCCATTTTTATACTGGGGGTA
This sequence comes from Collinsella aerofaciens, assembly GCA_030826265.1. Lineage (GTDB taxonomy): Bacteria > Actinomycetota > Coriobacteriia > Coriobacteriales > Coriobacteriaceae > Collinsella > Collinsella aerofaciens_AY. Next base: position 60,784 of record JAPJOH010000001.1, on the reverse strand, counting down.
ATGATATGAAGGACATCACCATCAGCCGCAGGAGCCTTCTGGTCTCCGCCGGCCTGTTCGCACTCGCCCCGCTCGCCGGATGCGGCGGCAACTCTGGTTCCGGCTCTGCTGCCGCCGGTTCCGACTACACCATCGGCGTTCTGCAGCTCACCGAGCACTCCGCACTCGATGCCGCCAACGACGGCTTTGTCAAGGCCATCAAGGAGAGCGGCCTTAAGGTCAAGATCGACCAGAAGAACGCCCAGAACGACCAGTCCACGTGTAAGTCCATTGCCGACAAGTTTGTGGGCGACAACGTCAACCTGATTTATGCCATCGCCACACCCGCCGCGCAGGCTGCCGCCGGCGCCACAGCCGATATCCCCATCGTGGGCTGTGCCATCACCGACTACGCCGCCTGCGGCCTGGTACAGGACAACGACAAGCCGGGCACCAACGTCACGGGCGCTTCCGACCTCACCCCGGTCGCCGAGCAGCTCGAGATGATGCAGAAGGTCCTGCCCGACGTTAAAAAGGTCGGCCTGCTCTACTGCACCGCCGAGTCCAACTCCGACGTCCAGATCAAGGCCGCCAAGAAGGAGCTCGACAAGCTGGCCCTCGAGTACACCGACTTCACCGTCTCGAGCTCCAACGAGATTCAGTCCGTCGTCGAGTCTGCCGTGGGCAAGGTCGACGCGCTGTACTCCCCCACCGACAACACCATCGCCGCGGGTGCCTCGCAGGTCGGCCAGATCTGCAAGGAGAACAAACTCCCCTTCGTGACTGGCGAGGAGGGCATGTGTAAGGCCGGCGGCCTGTTCACCCTCTCCATCAACTATGAGGACCTGGGCTACGCCGCGGGCGAGATGGCCGTTAAGATCCTGAAGGGCGAGGCCAAGCCCGAAGACATGCCGATCAAGCACCTCTCGAGCAAGGACCTGGTCGTCGTCAAGAACGACGAGATGGCCGAAGCCCTGGGCATCGACCTTTCCGCTCTGGACGCGTAATGCCATACGCGGCATGCGTCTAGAGCCCGTGCTCGCGCTTTAGCCGCGTTATTCAATATCTGAGCCACAGGGGCGGGCGCTGTAGACCGGCGTCCGCCCTGCTTGTTTCAGGTAAAACAAAACGTCTGTCCGCAGCTCTTTTATACATTGTTACCGCTATTATGGAAAATCACGTGTCCACCCTATTCTAGGAGGTATGAAGCATGCTCATTGCATTGCAGGGCGCCGTTTCGCAGGGCGTCCTCTGGGGCATTATGGTGCTTGGCGTGTTTATCACGTTCCGCCTGCTCGACATTCCCGATATGACCTGCGACGGCAGCTTTGCCCTCGGCGGCTGCGTCTGCGCTGTGCTCATCGTCAATAACAACGTCGACCCGCTGCTCGCCGTGCTGGCCGGTATGTGCGCCGGCGCCATCGCGGGTGCCGTCACGGGCATTTTGACCACCGTCTTCGAGATTCCCGCGATCCTCGCCGGAATCCTCACCCAGATCAGCCTGTGGTCCATCAACCTGCGCATCATGGGCAAGTCCAATACGCCCATTCTTGCCAAGGGCACCGTGTTTTCGGCCGTCAGCAATATGACCGGCCTGCCGCAGTCCACCGTTGCCATCATCTTGGGCATCCTGCTCGCCGTGGCTATCGTTGCCATCCTGTATTGGTTCTTTGGCACCGAGATCGGCTCGGCGCTGCGCGCCACCGGCAACAACGAGTACATGATCCGCGCCCTGGGCGTCAACACCAACTCCACCAAGATGATCGCCCTCGTGCTCTCCAACGCCCTCATCGGCCTTTCGGGCGCGCTCATCTGCCAGAGCCAAAAGTATGCCGACATTGGTATGGGCACCGGTGCCATCGTTATCGGTCTTGCCGCCATTGTTATCGGTGAGGTGCTCGGCCGTCTGCTGCCCGGCGGCCTCACGCAGTTTAGCGTCCGTCTTGCCTCCGCCGTCTTTGGCTCCGTGGTGTACTTCCTTATCCGCGCCATCGTGCTGCAGTTGGGCATGGACGCCAACGACATGAAGCTGCTCTCCGCCGTGATTGTCGCTGTGGCCCTGTGCGTGCCCGTGGTTTGGGAGCGCTATAAGCTCCGCAGCTCCTACACGAGGGGGGATGAGGCAGATGCTTAAGCTCTCGCACGTCAAGAAGACCTTTAACAAGGGCACCGTCACCGAGAAGCGCGCGCTCACCGGCGTCGACCTCACCCTAAATGACGGCGACTTTGTAACCGTGATCGGCGGCAACGGCGCCGGCAAGTCCACGCTGCTCAACATGATCGCCGGCGTGTACCCGCTCGATTCGGGCGTTATTGAGCTCGACGGCACCGACATCTCGCGCCTGAGCGAGTCGCAGCGCGCCAAGTACCTGGGCCGCGTGTTTCAGGACCCCATGCGCGGTACCGCTGCCGACATGCAGATCGCCGAGAACCTGGCCCTCGCCAAGCGTCGCGGCCAGCGTCGCGGCCTTTCGTGGGGCGTCACCAAGGCCGAAAAAGATGAGTACGTCGAGCTGCTCAAGCGCCTGGACCTTGGTCTGGACACGCGTCTCAACGCCAAGGTCGGCCTGCTCTCGGGTGGCCAGCGCCAGGCACTCACCCTGCTGATGGCCACGCTCACCAGGCCGCGCCTGCTGCTGCTCGACGAGCACACCGCGGCCCTCGACCCCAAGACGGCCTCTAAGGTGCTTAACCTGACCGAGGAGATCGTCGACGAGAACCACCTGACCACGCTCATGGTCACGCACAACATGAACGACGCCATCCGTCTGGGCAACCGTCTGATCATGATGCACGAAGGCCATGTGATCTACGACGTGGCCGGTGACGAGAAGAAGTCGCTCACCGTAGCCGACCTGCTACAGAAGTTCGAGGAGGTCTCGGGCGGCGAGCTCGCCAACGACCGCATGCTGCTAAGCTAAAACCTGCCAAAAAGGGACAGGTTTATTTTGGTAGGTTTTATCTGCGCAAACGCCAAAACCGCCGCAAAGGGACAGAGGCCCTTGCGGCGGTTTTCGCATATTATGTCGATAATCCGATATTCAACCAGACATTCTGGCTAAGGACTAAGGAAACTGCCATGAAAAGACTCCCCCGCTTTGCGTTAGCCGCCGCGTTGTTTGCCGGCGCGCTCGCAGGCATCCCAAGCCTCGCTTTCGCGGGGAACCTGCCCGCCGCTATTGACGGCTCCGTGGCCGTCATGCACACCAACGACATCCACGGCAGCTACAAGTACAGCTACAACGCAAGCAAGGGCACCGGCACTGTGGGCTTTGATGGACTGGCGGTTCTCTATAGCGCCCAAAACAGCGCCCCCGAGCTTTTGCTCGATGCGGGCGACACCTTCCACGGACAGTCCTTCGCCACCATGAGCGAGGGCAAGAGCATCGCCGAGCTCATGGACACCTTCTACGCCGACGGCTACGACGCGACCACGCCAGGCAACCACGACTGGAGCTACGGCGCGGACAAACTCCGCGCCATGACCGGCTACAGCACCACCGGCACGCCCTTCGCCATGCTCTGCGCGAACGCAAAGTCTACGAGCGGCGTATGGAGCTCGAGCATCACGAAGACGCTCGATCGCACCTGGGAGGATAGCGAGGATCACTCCACATTCGACTACAAAATCAAGGTCGGCGTCGTGGGTGCCATGGATGAGTCGCTGGAATCCTCGCTGCGCGCGGACCTGGTCGCGGGTACGTCGTTCTCGAGTGCCGCGAACGCCATCAATGCCGAGGCAGAGCAGCTGCGCAAGGAGGGCTGCGATGTTGTTGTGTGTATCGCGCACACGCTCGACGCCAAGACCTTTGCCACGCGACTCCGTGGCGTCGATGCCCTTATCGCAGGCCACGAGCACATCAACCTTAACGAGAAGGTGACGGGAGCCGACGGCAAGACAATCCACGTTGTTGAGGCGGGCAGTGCCTTTGCCGAGGTGGGACTGCTTTCCATTCCGTACAAATACGACACGAATGGCACCGAGACGACCGACGATGACACGGTCACGGTCCCTGCAGACGGCAGCGACGAGAAGCTCTACACCGCCAAGAACGTCAACGACCTTTTGGCAGACCCCGACAAGGGCTCCGACTACCAAAGCCGCCTTGAAGACGTCCGCAACAAGATCAAGCCGCTCGACGAGGCCTTTGAAAACGAATCGAACAAGGTGCTCGGCACATCCACCACCAACTATTTCTACGGCAAGGACGCCGCAGGCACGCATGGTTGGGAAATGGTGCGCACCACCGATTTCCGTCCCAGTAAGGAGGGCGACACCACCAAGGCCCAGACCATCGGCCATGTGATTTGCGGCTCCTATCTTGCCCTGACGAGCGCGGACCTCGCTATCGAAAACGCTGGCGGCATCCGCGGCGGCATCGCGGCGGGCAACGTGACCGCCGGCAACGTCATCGCTATCTCGCCCTACGGCAACACCGTGGAGACCTGGACCATGACCGGCGCGAACTTCCTCGCAGCGCTCGAGCACTCGCTACAAATTAGCGACGATTGCAACGACAGCTACGAGCTTCAGCAGGCTTATGTGGCGGCCGGTCACACCGAGCAGGAGGCGCAAGACAAGTACAAGTGGCGCGATGACTCTGGCAGCGTTCTCTCCTTTGGCGGCATCAACGTGACGATTGATTGGACGCAGCCCGAAGGCAAGCGCATTGTGAGTGCCACACTTACCAAGGACGGCAGCACGCTCGACCCCGCCAAGGCCTATACCGTCGCCACCAACAACTACATCATCACCAACACGACCGACTTCCCCACCTTCGCAAACGCCACCAAGCACACCGAGTGGGGTACCTGCGAGTCAGCGCTAAGGGCGCTGATCGGGCAGAACAGCTGGGAGAGCAAGATGGCCTCGCTCGCGGGCACCATCAGCTTCGGCTCCGCTGCCGTGGACCCCACGCCCACACCGGCCCCGACGCCTAAGCCCTCGCCTAAGACGGACACGACGACCACGAAGGTCATCACCAAGAAGACAACCGGTAAGCTCGCCGCAACGGGAGACCACACGCTGGCAGTAGTTGGCGCGTGCCTTATCGGCGGCATCATCGTCATCATCCTCGGCATTATCTGGAAGCGTCGACGCTAAGCTACACCGCCGGGCCTTGCAGCCCCGCCGCGTAAACCTTATATCGAGCACAGAAGCCCGTCCGAATTTGATCGGACGGGCTTCTTGGTGGGTATCATGGTTGGACGATTATTAGGAGGTTTCCCTACATGGAATTGTTTGAGCCAATTCTTCATTTCTTTGCACAACGATGGGTCCACAACATCATCTGGGCCGTCATCTTGGCGATAGGCACCGCCGTCGCCGCCAAGGTCGTATCCAAGACCCTGAACCATCTGCTTAACCGAGACGATAACCCGCTTCCGGCATCGAGTATCTTCATCAACATCGCGCGCGCCGTCATCTGGATGATTGGCGGCAGCTTTATCCTCGACAACTGTTTTGGCATTAATGCAAACGCGCTCGTCGCCGCTCTTGGCGTCGGCGGCATCGCCATCTCCCTGGGTTTCCAGGACACGCTCTCAAACCTTATCGGCGGCATGCAAGTGACCTTTATGGGCATCATCAAACCCGGCGACAATATCGAGGTCGGCGGCGTATCCGGCGTGGTCCAAGACATCACTTGGCGCCATACAACGATTGAGGATGCCTGTGGACAGACCATCATTGTGCCCAACTCCAACATCTCCAAGAACACGCTCGTGCACCTCATGCCCTTTGGGCGTGTGGCTGTGCCCGTTGCCGTAAAGGACACGTCCAAGTGGGCCTCGCTCGACGCACTGGCAGACGAGCTGACCAGCGCCACCAAGGCCGCCGTGCTTCCCATCTCGGGCTTTGACAAGGAGCCCTACGTACTCTTTAGCGAAATCGGCGACTTTGGCATCAAAGGAAAGATCATCTTTATCGTCAGCGACGACAGCACTACTTTCACGGCAGCCGACGCCTGCATCCGCGCCATCGCCCCCATCATCGCCTAAACCACCGCAAAGGGGACAGGCATCTTTGTAGTGGTTTTCATTCGTGGTACCATGGTTCATATAGTTGTTTAAACGACTAAGGGAGCAACATTATGGAAGAGGCCTATCGTCAAGCACGCAAGCGCGGCGAGCAGGGACGCCGTCGCGCCATCAGCCAAAGCAAGCATCCATACCTTACGGACCTCGATAGCTTGGTTGCTCAGCTCCCCTTAGGTCAGCGAGAGAATGTCGGCCTGCGGGATATTCCGCTCGAAATGGTCGTCGGCACGGTCACCAAAGGCCGTCAGTCCGCCTTTTCGTGTAACTTTATGCCCCTGCTTCCGTTTAGCACCGAGTTCGCCCGCAAGTGGTCCAACCTCTACGACATCCAGGTAACCGAGGGCTATCGCGACCCCGTCATCGTCACCGAGTTCATGCATCGGTTCTATGTCCAGGAAGGCAACAAACGCGTCAGTGTCCTCAAATTCCTGGACGCTCCAACGGTTTCGGCCAGGGTCACCCGTCTCTACCCCAGCACATGTGATTCCGTCGAAAGCCGCCTGTACGGCGAATTCTGCGCGTTTTGGCGCGTCTGCCCCCTATACGAGATTGACTTCTCGCGTGAGGGAAGCTACGAGACGCTCGCCAAGATGCTCGGTCAGAACCTTATCGAAAAATGGCCGCAGAAAAAGGTCGACTACCTACGCCACACCTTCCTGCTCTTTAAGCGCGCCTACCTTCGCGCAGGCGGCGACCACCTGGACATTACGCCCGCCGACGCCATGCTCGTCTACCTCAATGTGTACAACCAGGACCGCCTGCTGGATACGCCGACGGATATCGTCGTAAACCGCCTGTGCAAGATTTGGCGCGAGCTGGTCATTGCCGGCAAAAATGACGAGGACAAGGTCGATCTCGTCGAAGCACCGAGCGTCGACGAGGAGGAGTCGCCCGCCAAGTCCACCTCCGGCGTGCTCAACTTCTTTATGGGCAAGACCGTCTATTCGGCGGCCAACCCCCTGCGCATCGCCTTTATCCATGAGTTCCCCTGTGCGGCGTCGAGCTGGGACAGTCTGCACGACCAAGGGCGCCAGTATCTCGATGAGCACTTTGGCGGTATCGTGCGCACCGAGGCGTTCGAGGACTGTCACGATCCGGATGTGTTCTACGCCGCCGTGGAAACGGCTGTCAAACATGGAGCAAACGTCATCTTCTCGACCTCGCACCGCCTGATGGAATACACGCTCAGGGCTGCCGTTGAGTATCCCCGGGTTCGGTTCCTCAACTGCTCTATCGGCCTTCCCCATCAAAGCGTCCGTTCGTACTTTGGCAAGATGTACGAGGCCAAGTTTCTGCTGGGCGCCCTTGCCGCCAGCATGGCGGACAATCACCGCATCGGTTACCACGCGTCGGTCTTCGCCTCGGGCGCACTCAGCGAGATTAACGCCTTTGCGATTGGCGCCTCACTGCTCGACCCCCGCGCGCAGGTAATCCTCACCTGGGGCGATGTGCCTGCCGGTGGTCTTGCCGAGGCCATGTGCCGCGAAGGCGTGAGCGTCATGACCGGCGCTGACATGTCAAAGTCGCTCGAAGACCCAAGGGCCTACGGGCTTCACCGCTTGGTCGACGGCAAAGTCACCGGCATCGCCATGCCCGTATGGAACTGGGGCCGTTACTACGAGCTCATCGTTCGCAGCCTTCTGCACGGCACGTGGGACGAGACCAGCGACGACAACCAAGTGCGCGCCGTCAACTACTGGTACGGCATGAGCTCCGGCGTTATCGACATCCGTTACGCTCCGGGCCTACCCTACCAAACGCGCAAACTCGTGCAGTTGCTCCGCAACGGCATTGTTGAGGGATCCATCAACCCCTTTGGCGGCGAGCTCCATAGCCAGAACGGCGTGGTACAGATTGAAGGCTTCCCTCCGCTGCCGAGCACACAGATTGTCGAGATGAATTGGCTGGCGGACAACGTGGTAGGCACCATTCCGCAGCTCGACGATGAGCCGAAAGTCCCTGCCCTATGAAAATCCTTGCCATAGCCGATACCGAAGAACGATGCCTTTGGGAGTGCTTTCGCAAGGAACGCTTTGAGGGTGTCGACCTGATTTTGTCCGCCGGCGATCTGGACCCGGACTATCTTGAATTTTTGGTTACGGTCATCAACAAGCCGCTCATCTACGTTCGCGGCAATCACGATGACCGCTACGCGCGTCATGCACCAGGCGGATGTATCTGCGTGGAAGACAGCGTGTACACGTACCGAGGGATTCGCATTGCGGGCCTTGGCGGGTCCATGCGTTATCGCGACGGCGCCAACATGTACACCGAACGCGAGATGTCCAAGCGCATGCGTAAGCTGTCGCGTAAGGTTAGGATGGTCGGCGGGTGCGACATTCTGCTTACCCATGCGCCCGCCGCCGGTATGGGTGATTTGGACGATCTGCCGCATCGAGGGTTTGAGTGCTTTAACACGGCGCTTGAGTCCTGGGGGGCCGACTACATGGTGCATGGGCATGTACACCAAAGCTACGGTTACGATTTTCAGCGCGAGCGGCAGCATGTGTGTGGAACGACGATCATCAACGCCTGCGGCTATACGCAGTTTGAGCTCGATCAGACGCGCTACCCCATCCGTGGCTGGCAGGCAGCCTGGCTCAATTCGCAAACCATGCGCCGCGAGCTCAAACGCCACGATGCCATCGAGTCCTCAACAGCCAGAACACCCTGGTAACCACCACAAAGGGGACACCGTCCCCTTTGTGGTGCTTTTGACGCGATAGCAAGAAACCCGGTCCTGCACAAGGCAGAACCGGGTTTCTTTAGCAATGCTTGCTTTGATCAGGCAGTAACTAGCAGTTACTCAGCCAGGAAGTCACGCTGGACAGCGGGATCGACCTTGACGCCAGGGCCCATGGTGGAAGACACGGAGATGGACTTGACGTACTTGCCCTTAGCAGAAGAGGGCTTGACGCGCAGGATCTCGGTGTACAGGGCAGCGTAGTTCTCAACGAGCTGCTGCTCAGAGAAGGACTTCTTGCCCAGGGGCACGTGGCAGATGCCGTAGCGGTCGGCGCGGTACTCAACGCGGCCAGCCTTGAGCTCGGAGACCATCTTGGCAACGTCCATGGTCACGGTGCCGAGCTTGGGGTTCGGCATGAGGCCACGGGGACCAAGGATCTTACCGATGCGGCCAACCTTGGCCATCATATTCGGCGTAGCGATAGCGGCGTCGAAGTTGATCTCGCCCTTCTGGATCTGGGCGACGAGCTCGTCGGAACCGATGATGTCGGCGCCGGCAGCCTCGGCCTCGCGGGCCTTCTCGCCCTCGGCGAAGACGGCAACACGAACGGTCTTGCCGGTGCCGTGGGGCAGGGAGATGGAACCACGGATGTTCTGGTCAGCCTTACGAGTATCGATGCCAAGACGGAAGTGGGCCTCGACGGTCTCGTCGAACTTGGCGGTGTCGAGCTCCTTGATGAGCTTGGCAGCCTGAAGGGGGGTGTAGAGCGTGGCGCGGTCGATCTTCTCGGCAGCGGCGTTATAGCTCTTACCATGCTTAGCCATGTGCATTACCTCCTGTGGTTAAACGGGCGTGAGCCCTCCCACATCGTATCGTGTGCCCTATTGCACACATTTAACGGGCGCCCCGGTCGGAGCACCCGTCGTTACCATAAGAAATCGCTACTCAGCGATGGTGACGCCCATGGAACGGGCGGTACCGGCGATGATCTTCTTGGCGGCGTCAATGTCGTTGGCATTGAGGTCCGGCATCTTGATCTCGGCGATCTTGGTGAGCTGCTCCTGGGAGAGCTGACCAACCTTGTCGGCCTGGGGCTTAGCGGAACCAGACTTGAGGTTCAGCTCCTTCTTGATGAGGTGAGCCGCCGGCGGGGTCTTGGTGATGAAGGAGAAGGACTTATCCTCGTAGACAGAGATCTCAACGGGGATGATGTCGCCCTTCTTGTCCTGCGTCTCGGCGTTAAAGGCCTGGCAGAACTGCATGATGTTCACGCCAGCAGCGCCCAGGGCGGGGCCGACGGGAGGAGCGGGGTTAGCTGCACCAGCAGGAATCTGGAGCTTAATGACGTTGGCAACCTTCTTCTCAGCCATGGTCATTCCTTTCGAATCACGAGTGTGAAGTACTTGCTATATCGTAAGCACGCACGTGTTAGAAGCACTCCTGAGATGAGCAGTCACAGAAGAAGCACGCTCGCGCGAACGGACGAAAACTTAAGCGATGACAGCGACCTGGTTAAAGTCGAGCTCGACCGGCGTCTCGCGGCCAAAGATCATCAGCGTGACCTTGAGCTTGCCAGCCTCGGTGTTAACCTCGGAGACCTTGCCATCAAAGTCGGTAAGCGGGCCATCGGTGACGCGGACGGACGTACCGACCTCAATATCAACCGAGGTGCGCTTGGGCGAATCGCCCTTACCGGGACGACGAGTCATCTTGTTGTACTCGTCGCGGGAAAGCGGAGCGGGCTTGCCGTTGCCGCCTAGGAAACCGGTGACGCCAGGCGTGTTACGAACACACGTCCAAGCATCGTCATCCATCTCCATGCGGACCAGGACATAACCCGGGAAGATCTTGGAATCCTTGGTCTCGCGCTTGCCACCCTCTTTAATCTCGGTGACGCGCTCCATAGGAATCTCGATATCAAAGATACGGTCCTGCATGCCCATGGTCTCGATGCGATGCTCGAGATCGGACTTAACGCGGTTCTCGTATCCAGAGTAAGTGTGAACGACGTACCAACGCTTAGACATGGTTTAGCCCCTCAATCCAGAGAACAGAGCAAGAGCCTCGCCAAAGCCAGCATCGAGCAGAGCGATGACGACGCCGACGACGACCAGAGAAACGCAGACGACGACCGAGTAGTTCACGAGCTCCTTCTTATCGGGCCACGTGACACGCTTCATCTCGGACTTGACCGAAGCGAAATACTTCTTGGTGCGGGCGAAGAAACCAGGCTTCTCGTTCTTCTTGGACTTCGCAGCCTTCTCGTTCTTCTTGGCAACGGCCTTCTTGGCCTCAACCTTGGAGTTGGCGGCAGCGCTGTTGGCAGGTGCCGGCTGCTGAGCCTTCTTCTTGTTCTTCTTGTTGGCCATTTGGGTTACCTCCGCGCAATGCGCTTATACATGAGTAAACCGTAAGCCCCCAAGTGGGAGCTTACGGAATAATGACTGGCACGCCAGGAAGGACTCGAACCCTCAACACTCGGTTTTGGAGACCGATGCTCTACCAATTGAACTACTGGCGTATGTGACTAGAGACTAGCGAGTCTCTTTGTGCAGCGTGTGGTGACGGCACCAGGGGCAATACTTCTTGATCTCCATACGATCAGGCATGGTCGACTTGTTCTTGGTGGTCGTATAGTTGCGGCGCTTGCACTCAGTGCACGCAAGAGTAACTAGAGTACGCATGTATCCTGAACCTTTCATTTCCGCCCCGTACGGGCACGAGTTGTTACTTTATCAGCTCCACGTAAGTGCTGTCAATGAAAACCTCGAGTCAATTGGTTCTCGGTGGATCCATTCATATTTGGAACACATCAATGAAGCCATCGAGAGCTAATCGACGGTGCATCCAGGACCATTATCGATCCTCTCGACACCAGCAACGGCTCAATATCCATTGCAGAAAAGAACCCGGCACCCATATAAGTGCCGGGTTCTCTAAGTCAGCTATATCAAAGAGCTAATTTACTCAATGATCGTGGAGACGATGCCCGAACCGACGGTGTGGCCACCCTCGCGGATAGCGAAGCGCAGGCCCTCCTCCATGGCGATCGGGTGGATGAGGTCGCCCTCGATGGTGATGTGGTCACCAGGCATAGCCATCTCGGTGCCCTCGGGGAGCTTGACCGTACCGGTAACGTCGGTGGTACGGAAGTAGAACTGAGGACGATAACCATCGAAGAACGGGGTGTGACGACCGCCCTCCTCCTTGGTCAGAACGTAAATCTCGCCGGTGAACTTGGTGTGCGGGGTAACCGAACCGGGCTTGCAGAGAACCTGGCCGCGCTCGATGTCCTCACGCTTGATGCCGCGGAGCAGCAGACCGACGTTGTCGCCAGCCTCGCAGAAGTCCATGGACTTACGGAACATCTCGATACCGGTAACGACGGTGTTCTGGGTATCCTTGATGCCGACGATCTCGACGGGCTCGTTGAGCTTGAGCTCACCGCGCTCGACACGGCCGGTAGCAACGGTACCACGGCCGGAGATGGTCATAACGTCCTCAACGGCCATCAGGAACGGGAGGTCGTTGTTACGAGCAGGCGTCGGGATGTACTCGTCGACGGCCTTCATGAGCTCGCGAATGGCGTCCATCCACTTGGCGTCGCCCTCGAGAGCGCCCAGAGCGGAGCCACGGATGACGGGGATGTCGTCGCCGGGGAAATCGTACTCGGAGAGGAGCTCACGGGTCTCCATCTCGACGAGGTCGATGAGCTCGTCATCGTCGACCATGTCGCACTTGTTCAGGAAGACGACGATATAGGGAACGCCGACCTGACGGGCGAGCAGGATGTGCTCGCGGGTCTGAGCCATGGGGCCGTCGGTAGCGGCGATGACCAGGATAGCGCCGTCCATCTGAGCAGCACCGGAGATCATGTTCTTGACGTAGTCAGCGTGGCCCGGGCAGTCAACGTGAGCGTAGTGACGGGCAGCAGTCTCGTACTCGACGTGGGAGACGGAGATCGTAATGCCGCGCTCGCGCTCCTCGGGAGCCTTGTCGATGTTCTCGAACGCAGTGAAGTCAGCCTTGCAGCCCTCGGTCTCGGAGAGAACCTTGGTGATGGCAGCGGTCAGCGTGGTCTTGCCGTGGTCGACGTGACCAATGGTGCCGATGTTAACATGCGGCTTAGTGCGCTCAAACTTCTCTTTGGCCATAAAGCCCTCCTCTAAACAGGTCGTCCCCGGACGGGACTTTGCCTTTATACCATAGTGGCCTCTCAACATACTATTGAGAAGCCACCGTGTTACCTATGGTAGCGGTGACTGGATTCGAACCAGTGACGCCACGGGTATGAACCGTGTGCTCTAACCAACTGAGCTACACCGCCGGATGGAGCCTGCAACCAGACTTGAACTGGTGACCTCTTCGTTACCAACGAAGTGCTCTACCGACTGAGCTATACAGGCACTTGACGGGTGGGAGCTATAGGATTCGAACCTATGTAGGCAGAGCCAACGGGTTTACAGCCCGTCCCCATTAACCACTCGGGCAAACTCCCAATCGTTCAAGTATCCGCAGGTCCTTTGGTCTTTTGGACCGCCGCCCCCGCGAACGAAAAAGATAATACGATGCAACCTTGGGGGCTGTCAACGAAAACCTCTAGATACACGGCCCCGGGCGTATCTATATAGCCGTGACCTGCGGTTTTGTTGAGTTTGGATGTGAAGGACGGTGGTTTTGGATACTGAGGTGACGTTTCCCGAGGTAACACTTTGGTGTAGTAGAGTACACCTTCAGAATAGAACTTCGATAACAGCCTATTTGCACCTATATATAGGTCGAGATCGGGCCTTCCCCGGTGCGATCAAGTAGACCAGGGGCCTCACCGTTTTCATCTCAATCTGTAACAGTAAGAGGGTCATTCCTCTCCTATCTGTTACAGATCGAGATACTACGCGGCGACCCCGGCTTACGTCTCATTCTGTAACAGTAAGAACGGTTTTCAGCCTCTTCGTGTTACAGATCGAGATATTATCGGCCAACCCTTGGCATTGTCTCAATCTGTAACTATAAGGAGGGTTTTCAGCCCACCCGTGTTACAGATCGAGACAAACCTGAAGCTTGGTGGGAGTCAAACCCGCTGGCTTATCGACATAAAAAGAAACGGGCCCTGTCCCACAAGGGAACAGGGCCCAAAACTCTCATGGAGCCAGTGACAGGAATCGAACCTGCAACCCACTGATTACATCGGTGTCCTTATCGTTTATTAGCGTTCATCTGCGACTATGCCGACCGTGACCTCACGTTTTTCTTTCATTTTCCGCCTATAGTCTCACTTGAGACGTCTCCGAAACAGTCAAATTGCACAGTCATTGCACACGTGATTGCACACGGAGGAAAAATGGAAGAGAGATACGCTACCTCATCTATATATAAGTACATGAATGACCGCTGGCGTGCGCAGTTCCCCTACTTCGAGGACGGCGTCTGGCGCAAGAAGACCCAACTTCTTGAGCATCGAGGCCGCGATAAAGGGCGAAGCCATAAGCATCGAGATGCTGCCATGGTAGAAGCCGAAGCAATCCGCGCTCGCCTGAATGCAGAAGCGGAAGCCGAAGCGCTGGAACCGGCAGTATCGATGTCAGTTGCCGAACTAGTGTCTAGCTATATAACAATGGAGTGCGCCGACATCGCACGTTCAACCGCAACCGGCTATTCAGGCATGCTCCGCCGAAACATCGAGCCTTATATTGGCAGCATCCCCCTAGAAGACCTGACTGAAGAAGACGTTCAGGAATGGGTCAGCGTAATGGCGAAGAAGCATGCGAGGTCAACTGCATGCAATTCCCTTAGGCTGTTGAGGGGCTCATTGAAATACGGGCTAAGGAAAAAGCTAGTTTCGGAAAATGTTGCCGCATGGGCCAAGGTTCCCAAGAACGAGGATGCCGACTACGGACAACCGAATTCACTTACCGGAAGGGAAAGGGTGCGCGTCCTAAACACCCTCAATGCATCCATAGATGTCCCGGCAATTCTAGCTGCGAAAATCGCCCTGTATACAGGACTCCGTCGAGGCGAACTATGCGCCCTGAAGTGGAAATGTGTCGACTTTTCCCATTCCTCAATTCGTGTTGAAGCCGCAATCGGACATACCGACACCGAGTTCTACATCAAAGGCCCTAAAAGCGTCAGCAGCAGACGGACGATTCCGAATTGTCCGGAGGACCTCATGCACGACCTAGCCGCGCGCAAGCGAAACATGGAAGAAGAATGCGCCAGGCTTGGAATTGAATTCAGAGGGGAGCTATTCGTGCTGGGCTTTCCCGACGGCTCGTTCCTCAAGCCGCCCAGGGTCAATGACGCTTGGCGTGCGCTGTCTAAGGCGCTGAACCTTCACGGGGTATTAAATAGGAACACGGTAACCTTCCATGACCTAAGGCACAGCTTCGCAACATACGCTGTCGCCAACGGCATAGACCCAAGAACGCTCGCAAGCCTGATGGGTCACTCCAAAGCCTCCATGACCCTAGATAGATACGCCAGCGCCGACCCCAAAGCAACTGCATCGGCAATGGACGCCCTCGGATGCCTTTATAAGAGCGCCTCATAGTATTCAAAAACCGGATAGGGCCTAACCGAAGGCCGCGATACTGCGTCGCGGCCTTTCCCATGCCTTTCCGTAGTAAGTCATTTCAGTCCATCGGGTCCGTATCGTCCGTCATGACCGCGTTTTTGAATCCGTCGCCCAAGACGCTCCAGACTAGATCTCGAAGAGACGCAGCAGACGGAAAGGAGGTCGAAATGGAAGTTGAGAACAAACGCATCACTCTTGATGCTTTTCGTACGATGCCGGACATCGTCGATCCGATGCCTGTCGCCCACCTGCTCGGTATCAGCGACCGCTCCGTCTACAGGCTCTGCCAGAACGGAACGTTCAAAGCCGTGAAGTGCGGGAAGCTGTGGCGCATCAATCGCGACAGCGTTCTTAGCTACATCGGCGCCAACTGAATGTAGCGAGCGCCGGCTAAGACCAACTGAGCTCGGAGCAAACATGGGCATTAACAAATCCAGCGCCGGACCCATTGAACTAATTGCAGGGTTGATTGATTTCGATGCCGTCCGAATCAAAAACGAGCTCATCGCATATACGCCCTTGCCGGCGGCTAAAGCGCCAAAAGGCTATCCGATTACACACACGGAAGACGAATAGACACCACAGGGGGCCAAACGGCCCCCTGTTTTATGAGGAGACCCTATGGCCGAAACCAAAACCATCAGCGTAAAAATCGACCACAAGCTCTACACCGCCCTCAAGACGCGGGCGGAGCTCGACGAGTCCAACGTCAGCGACGAGATCCGCTCTCTCCTGCGCTCGGCGCTCGCCGCGGAGGAGCTCGACCTCTACGGCAACGAGGTCGCGGGCTTCATCCGCGGCATCGTCGACGCGCGCATGGACGTCGCCGCACTCGACATCGAGCGCAAGCTCGACGCCACCGAGGACCGCATCGCCGCGGTCCTCTCGCGCCCCATGACCGCCGCCATCATGGCCGGCCTCATGTCGGCCGACGTCCTCAAGGCGTCCTACGCCTCGCTCGAGGACGTCCCCGTCGCGGACATCTGGAAGAACTACCTCGCGCAGGCCGGCGAGCTCAGCCGCGCCGGACTCGGCAGGATCGACGAGGTGAAGCTCCACGCGCGGGAGCGCGCCGATGGCTAGCCCGCCCGTCATCGTCAACCACTCCGTCGTCCGCGCCGGGGCGGTGGCGAGGGCCTCGGCAGCCGGCCTCGCGGCCTACGCGGGCACCCGCCGGGGCGTCGTCATCGAGCTCAGCGAGGCCGACGGGCGGAGGCTCGGCGTGGACGGCCTGGCCGCCTACGCCGCGAACAGGACCGGCTCGACGGGCGGGCTCTGGGGCGCGGACGGCCCGATCGCCGTCGCCGAGGCGAGGCGCGCCATCGCCCAAAACGGCGGCGCGGTGCTCACCACCGTCGTCACTGTCCCGAACGGCATCGCCCCAGATGCCGGCCTCGACCGCCTGGACGCCTGGCAGGCGCTGGTGCGGTCCGAGTGGCCGAGGCTCTTCTCCGAGATGACCGGCGTGCCCGAGAGCCGCGTGGAGTTCTACGCGGCGATGCACGTCAACGGCACGAGCCACCACGTCCACATCCTCACGGTCGACCGCGAGGGCGACTGGGACTCCCTGCTGCCCAAGGGGAAGATGGAGGCGGCGCGGCTCGAGATCTCCTCGAAGGCCATGGCGCCGCTGCTGAGGGAGGCCTACATCGAGCGCGACCTCGCGAGGGAGGCCGCTCTGGACGCCGTCGCCCGCATCGACCGGGACCGCTTCGATATCGAGCTGCCGCCGGACGGAAGGATCGAGGCCGCCCACCTCAGGCGTTTCCACCCGGAGGCCTCCGCCGCGCTGAGGGAGGCCCTCGACCGGGCGGCATCCGGCTCCCCCGAGCTCGCCGGCGCGCTGGACCGCCACAGGAAGGCGGTCGAGAGGTGCGCCGACCTCAAGTGCCTGGCCGGTGAGGCGCGGGATGTCTACACCCGCAAGGCGGCCGCCGACCTCGGCCTCCGGTGCGAGAACGCGGCGCTGCGGGTCATGGTCCCGGACAGAACGCCGGCTCGCGAGGAGGTGCCGACACGACGCGCCGCGCCCCAAACCGGCCCGGCGGCGGAGAGGCGGCGGGAAGCCGGACTCGCCACCGAGGCCCGCTCCTGCATCCCGAGGGCGCGCCTCGAAAGGATCGCGCGAAAGGCCGCGCGCGGCCGGGACCTCGAGCCGGCAGACCTCAGGGGGTGTCCCACGGCGGACCGGGCATTCAGGCGCGCCCCGTCGGCAGGCACCGCCCTAGGGCGCGCCGCCGCGATGGCGACCCTGGTCGCCAGGGAGACCACGCGGGACGCCGGCGGGCGCGACATGGGGGACGAGGCCGGCGAGAGGGCGCTGCGGCTCATCGCCGCGACCCTGAGGGTCCTCGCCTCCGGCGGCACCGGGCCGTCGAGCGTCCCCGCGCTGAAGATAGCGAACAGGATAGAGAGGACGATCACGAGATGAAACCGAAATCCTTCAACCGCGACATGAAAAGGGAGCTCGCTGGCACGCTCGCGGGCCACGGCATCGCCGCCGGTGTCGCCTGCGCCGCGGCCGCCGGCGCCTGGGACTACGCCAGGTGGTGGACCGCATCCCTCACCTCGGGCTTCTCCGTCCTCTTGCGGCTGCCCGCAAGCGACCCGGGGCCCGAGCCCGCCCAAGTCTTCCGCGGCCCCCTCGAGGCGGCCGCCGACGCGGCGGCGTCGGGCGAGATGGGAGAGATGCTCGCGGCCCTCGCCCTCGTCGCGACAGCCGTCCTCATCCTCGGCCTCGTTTCTTGGGCCCGCTCATGGGCGAGGCTCCACGACGGGACGTTCGCCGGCGACCGCGCGCCCACGCGCACGCACGGGGACGCCTGGCTCGAGTCGAGGCCGTCCAGGGTCGCGAGGCGCTGCCCTCCCTGGGACGGGAAGGCCGCCGCGGAGGGGCTCGTGGCGGCCGGCTGCATCGGCGGCGGGATCGCGATGGTCCCCGCCGTCCACTGCCTCATAAGGGCGGGCAGTGGCGCTGGCAAAAGCAGACGCGCGACGGCACCCTCGATCGTCGCGGCGATCGACCGCAACGCCCACGGGATCCCGACGTCCGTCATCGTCCACGACCCGAAGTCCGAGATTCGCGCATGGACCGAGCCGCTCGCCAGGAGGGCCGGGATGGAGGTCGTCGCCATCCGGCTCGACGAGCCCGTCAAGTCGGCGAGGTTCAACCCCCTCGACCGCGCCATCGCGGCACTCGGGACCGAAGGCGTCGCAGGTGCCGTGGCCGAGCTCCGCGAGCTGTCGGCGGCCATCGTGCCCGACGCCTTCTCCTCCGGCCAGAGGTTCTTCACGGACGCCAGCCGCAACCTGCTGACCGGCCTCTGCCTGCTCGCGATTACGGACGGGCGGATCCCCGACGGCGCGCGGAACCTCTCGACCGTGCTCGCACTCCTGGAGCCCCGCGACGGGAAGAGCGCGGTCAAGTCGCTGGAGGAGCTCGCCGCGGACCTGCCGGCGGGAAACCCGGCGCGCCAGTTCCTCCTCGTCGCCTCGTCGAACGGCGGCGGAGGCGAGGCCCTCGTCTCCACCGCGCGCAACTACCTCATGTCCTTCTGCGACGACGACGTCAGCCGCATGCTCTGGGACGGCGAGGTCGACCTCGCATCGGTCGGGCGCAAGCCGACCATCCTCTACATCGCCAGCGCGACGGACCGGGGCGACCGCGGCGCGCTCGTCTCGTGCATCTTCTCGCAGGCGCTGTCGGCGCTGCGCGAGACAGCGCGCCTGTCCGGCGGCAGGCTGCCGGCGGAGACCCTGCTCGCCATCGACGAGGGGTCCGGAATCCCCAAGATCCCCCGCCTCCTCGGCGACCTCGCCGAGGTCCGGAGCATCGGCCTGCACGTCGTCTTCGTGCTCCAGAACACCCATCTGCTCGAGGCGCGGTGCGGTTACTCCAGGGCGGAGTCGGACGCGCTGCTGGCGCTGCTCGGCACCCAGGTCGTCCTCTCGGTGGAGTCCGTCGGCGAGGCGGAGGAGATCAGCAAGCGCCTCGGCGACTACAGCGTCAAGACGACCGGGCAGAGCTCCACCAAGGGGACGCAGAGCTCCTCGTCCGGCAAGTCGTTCTCCGTGGCGCGCCGGCCGCTGATCACCCCGTCGGAGCTCATGGCCTGGAGCGCGCGCGAGAACGGCGCGCTCGTGATCGACGCGGAGGGCCCGATGGCGCTCGCCAGCCGCGACATCACCGAGACGTTCCTGGGGCCGCTGCTGGGCCTGACGTCGCCGGAGGCCGAGGACGCGCTGCTCGCGCGGGCGCTCGAGGGGGAGGCCCGCAACACCTCCCCGGCACCGGTGTGGCGCATCCCGGAGAAGCCGAAAAAGCCCAAGGGGTCGCCGTCCGGCGGCAGGAAGCGCAAGGTATCCGCCGCGCCCGACGGGTTCTGATGCGTCATACGGCCCTGCCTGCGAAAACGGCCCGCCGTCATACGGCGCGCGGGGCGCGTATGACGGCGGGCCGTGACCGCCTTCCGGTTTAACCGGCTACGCTACCAGCGGAAACGAACTCGGCACGCCGAGTTGCGCCGCAAAATCCCGGGCGCCCGTAGTGCGCCCTTATCCTGCTCATGATGGTGCTCGTGATGGCGCACCTCGACCCAAAGGCCCTCCAACACGTCGTCGAACCCGAAATCGAGCTCCGCCTGGACGCTCTCGCCGAGCGCATCGCCCAGGGCGAGCTCCGGCACCTTTGTCACACGGCCGTCCAGCCACTCAATCTCTGTCATCGTGCGCATGGTGCAAACCTCTTCCGGCACGGGATTGTCAGCTCAAACCGACCCTTACCCATACGGACGAACATAGCTCGCCAGGGGAAGCCCCTGAAGGCCGTGCGCCACAACATGAGGCCGAATCCGCCCCCGGCTGGACAGGCCAACAACGAGGGAGCACACGGAACCGGCGCGGCGTTACAACCGTCCCGGCAAGCGTGTCACTTGGCCAAGTCATGATGCCGACAAACCCGGAAATGCTCCAACGGAGCGCCGAACGAGCGTAACAATATAAAGCCGTGCAACACGCGTTGGACGACCAGAACATCCCAAACAAAGGCCTGTCGGTCCCGCCTTCAAGCCCAATAGCAAAATGTGCATCAGCGGATTTGCAGCGATACAAGCCTCAACCGTCACCATCACACCGCAGCGCGCCTAGCCCCACTCATCCTACTGCAAATGTCCCAGAACGAGAAAACGACCAGCTTAACATGCCAACCTTTATATCCGCACGCGCGTAATTCAACTCATAAGGACCGGCTATCCCTTACCTGTGACACAATCTCAAACGCACAGAACAGAATCATCAGTCCAATCATCGCATAAGAGGCAGGCGAACCTTCAAGCACTATTCCACAAAGAACAATCTCCGCGCCGCCAATAAGAACTGTTATCAGGCGCTCTGCCTTTTTGCTCTCGCCGCTCGCATAAAAAGGCGGCAAGGCGCACAAGATCACATATAGCCCGGGAAGGGAATACAGGATCGATAGTCCAAGCCCCCCATCAACCGCAGTGCTTTGCGTAAGAATCAACTGAACCCAAACGGCAATTATCACTGAGCAGGTTGTCGATAAAAGAAGGCTGGAAATATAGCACGCAACAAAGTCCCGTCGCATTCGAGCAGAGAAATCCGCGAACTCTCTTCGCCGCGTGGAAACAATAAGGTACACAGAAATTGCAATAGAACCAATCAGAGAAAACAGCGGAACAACCAGCAATTCAAGCTTATTACCCCATCGATCAACCACACCCCCACTCCAATGAGCGGGAATTGTATCAGGGAGGGCTGACCAAGCCGCCCATAGAATCAGAAATGGAAGAATAGAGAGGATGGAAGATGATAACACTGCGGTAATTTTTTTTGAGGCTCTCATCGATTCCGCATCTCCTTGTGCGCTCACATTCCACTCCGCCTTAAATCAAGTTTAAATAAAAACTTGAATGCAAATTTGTTTTAATTAGTATGGAAACTATATCCATTTAGTTCTAATTTGTTCGTAGTATCAAATCGATACCGACACTAGCGTGACACAGTCTTTCAAGACAGCTATTCAACATTGGTGGTCACCGCTATGGACAATGTGAACCACCTAAACGAACTCTCAATACAGTCCCAGCTTAGCATCCTTGAAAAACTGGTCGCGGACGCGGAACAATCTACCGACGCAAGACGCGATTTCGAAGCTCAGCCTCGTGCCGTATTCCAGAAATATGGAATTACAGACCTCCAAATCAAAGCGGGAAATCGAAAAGTCTCTGTACGAACTGGTGGAGTCAACCGAAAAGGAGGCGCGTGTCCCCGTTGCACGCGCAGTATATCGTCGTATCCAGCTCCCACCGTCCAAGGCACTTGGACGGTGGGAGTCCCGTATCCCCGGGAAAGGAAAAGCGCGGCCCATCCGGACCGCGCCCGCGCCCTCCTCCCATTTCACCCCGCGACGTAAACCGTCCGGCCCGTCTCGCAGTCGATGGTCTCGGCATCCCCGAAACCGACCCGGACGGCAGCCCATCCGCCGGCGCCCGCCAACGCGTCGACCTCGGACCTCGCGGCGGCGATGAGGCGCCCGAGCTCGGCCGAGCGCGCCGGCGCGGTCCCAACCTCGAACGCCCCGCCGTCGCCTCCCGACTCGTACTCGACGACGACTGTCGAGCCGAGGGCCTCCTCGAGGGTCTCGGGCAGGCCGCCCATGCCGTCGAGGGCGTGCCCGGCGACCGTGGCTAGCGGGTAGCGGGCCATCCCGGACGCCGCCGAGCGGCCGGCCATGCGGAGCAAGCCGGCGGCCTCGAGCGCCTCGAGGAGCGCCGCGGGCACGTCGGCGTCGATGGCGATGTCGCCGCGTCCGCGGCACCACTCGGCCGCCGCCGGCACGTTCGCCGTGAGCGCGCCCCACTCGGCCATGTAGCCCTCGGAGCGCGGGTCCGTGGCGTCGAGGAGGAGGACGGCCAGGCCGCCGCCCACGTACTCACCGGCCACGAGGGCGAGGCGGACCGCCTCGCCCATGGAGTCGAACTCGACCGTGACCATGCGGCCACCTCCTCCTGACGGCGCTGAGCGGCTTCGGGGAGAAGTGCTCGTCGCGCTCGACGGCGTCGAACCCCATCTGGCGGTTCAGCTCGGCCATCTCCTTGATGCTGAAGTAGCCGAGCTCGTCGTCGTAGCCCTCGACGAGGCCGAACGCCTCGTCCGTTCCGTCGAACTCGAGCAGCCACCAGTCCCATCCGTTCACGCACGAGAAGTAGTGGGCGTAGACCGTGGGGTCCTCCGCCCCGTCCTGCCCATAGAGCCTCGGCACCGTCTTGGCGATTTCCTCGGTCATCAGCTGCTGCATCTCTTCCTCCGTTCCGGGCACGTGGCCCTCAACATCTCGCCCCTGCGGGCAAAGCCGAATGGCGACGCCGCGCGTCGTCGTCGGCTTTGCTCCCTGCAAAGCCGCACCGGAGCGAAGACGGGTCAAGGGAGGTCCATGACGACCTCCACCAACCGGAGCGGAGCGGAGGTTTGTGCGGGGTCTCATGGGCCCCCTTGACGCGGCGTAGCGGAGGTGCCACCCGGCCGCGGAGCCGTGGCCGATTCACGGCGGACGCCGGCAGCTCGAAATAGTTTTATCGCACTGCCCTTTCGATGAAAGCCAGCTAGCCGAAGACGGCGGCGAGTTTGAAAGCGAATCATTCCTAGATCTATTTCTGTTTGCAAAACGCCTCGAAGGCTGCTCGGATAGGAGCATCTTCTACTACGAAGCCACCACCAAAAAACTGCTCGAATCGTTCGATACGCCAGCTTGTGACTTGGAAACCGAAGAAATTAGGTCCTATCTTTCCAACTATCAGCAAAAAGCCGGCGTCACTCACGTCACCGTTGACAACGTCCGAAGAATCATCTCAAGCTTCTACTCATGGCTCGAAGACGAAGACCATATCATCAAAAGCCCGGTCAAACGCATCAATAGAGTCAAGGCTCCGCAACTCATAAGGGAAACGTATGGCGACAAAGTCGCGAGATTCTTTGCGATAACTGCGGGTTGCCCCGAAACCTTGCCCTGATCGACCTGTTGCGCTTTACCGGCATGCGCGTAGGCGAACTCGTCTCGTTGGGCAGGAACTCCATCGACACCATCAGTCGGGAGTGCATCGTACACGGCAAGGGCAATAAGAACCGCATCGTCTATTTTGATGCAAAGACTAAAGTCCATATTGAGAATTACCTGCCCACCCGAATGGGCAGCTCGGAAGCCCTCTTCGTGTCGAGCAAGGCGCCACACGAGAGGCTGTAAATTGGCGGTGTCGAGGCGTTGCTTAGAAAACTGGAGCGCGAGCTTGATTTAAGAAGGGTCCACCCTCATAAGTTCAGAAGAACGCTTGCCACAAAGGCAATCGACAAAGGCATGCCCATCGAACAAGTCCAGGTGCTCCTTGGCCATAAAAATAGATACCACATTAAGGTACGCAATGGTCGGCCAGTGCAACGTCAAAGCATCCCACCTCAGATATCTAACTTAAACATCGTGTTTACCCGCCAGTCGCTTGTACTCCTCAGCACTAATGACCGTCTTGATATCGAGGATGGATCAACATTCATATTGTTCGTCACGTCCATCCGGTCCTCCTCGCTTGAGATAGTTGCAGTGTCGCCACGGTCGACGGTACGCTCGGTTGCACGGCACGCGCCGACGGCGTGCGCAGCGCAACCGAGCGTACCGTCGACGGGCAACGCATCTGCCAAGGCCTCGGCGATTGTCTTAGAGCACATCGTTGCCTTCTTCCATAGAGGCCAGGTATGAGATCAGATCGGCCTTGTCCACGCGCCAGACGCCGGCAATCTTCACGCCGCCGGCCGCCTTAAGAATCTGAATAGCCTTGGTCTTGCAGACGTTCAGCAGCTTGACGATATCGCGCGAACTAACGTATGCGGACGGCAGCGCGTGCAAATCACGACACCACGCCTTGCGAGAGATAGCGTTCATTTTTTTGATGTCCTTGTCTTCCATATCTACTCCTTTCGTTTATGTAGTACATATAGAACACAATACTTGACCTGCTGGTTGGTGTTAACTTATGTTTTTATCAGAATGCGGTTTATAGTATTCCAGCAGTTAAAGGAGCAGGTATGGCAACCGTCAAAGTAAAAGTTCCCACAAGCATTGACAGCCCGACTCCATGGACGCTTCCTAGGACAAAACTGATTTGCGTTAATATCAACGGATCAGAACATGATGCGTTCCTATGCAAGGCAGGTAATAAAGCCTATGGCTTACCGGATGGTTTTGCGACAGGAGCTTTGCTCAATTTGAATACGGAGGATCTCGGAGAAGTCAAACGGTTTATTGAGGCATACGGTCTTCCAGTGTCGCCCTACGCCAATCAGTTCGAGCTTGTTGAAAAGCGGTTTATATCAAATGACAAGTTCTCCAACGACCCGGTGGGTGACGGACTTGATTGTTGGAGCGACTCATTGAATGCTTCAACGCGAAGCTCCGATATTATAGAGACTCTCGGGTTTTCCTTGTTTAACCATTACAAAGGGAAAGACAGTTCGGCTGGCACAGAAATCGCAAATCTGATAAAAGGCATCCGGAAGAAGGACGAGCAGATCATCTTGACCGAAGATCTGGCCACAACCCTAACAATCATGCAAGTCGCTGCCCTTCTTTTTTCATGCAAGGCCGCCTTTGGTCCAAAGGCATATGACAAGGCAATCCCACTTCTAAAGAAGCTGCCGAACAGTGACAAGATCAAGAAAAAAGTCGGTCAGCTTTTCACTACCTTCCAAATGCCCACAAAGATATATTTGGACACCAACGAAAGCGAGCTGCCTCTGGGTATTCTTGCAGCAAGAGTTTCGGCATCCCATAACCTTGAATCCATCGAAAAGCAGCTTGCCGCTTTTTTGGATCTCTCTATCTCACCGTATCCGGAGGAGACCCATCTCATTCAGAATTCGACACTCCGAAGAATAGCCAGCATTAGCTTAGAGTCCAGAAAACAGCCCGTAGGGAGTTTGACTAGAGCGTTTAGCATCCAACTTCTTGAGTACCTTCAAAGCGATCAGCCTTGGCGCATCTGCGACCTCTGCAAGCGTCCCTACAAAATTCGTCAGCAAACGATGCACGCGCTGACAAGCGCAGAAGCTGCTCAGAAAGAACTCTCAAAGCCAAGGCGGAAGACTAATAAGCAGAGCTCCTTTTGTACGAAGACTCACGAGGAGCGTGAACGCCGCAAAGTTCAGGCCGAAAAGCGCGATCAGCGCAAGATTGATCGAAAGCTGCACGAACTCGACTCCAAAAAATGTCGAAAAGCGCAATTGTAATTACGTGATGAGTTTGTGAAATCAACGAGAATTAATAATCAGCCCAAAACGGCTTTTATTGCATATTTCGTTGCACAGCCTATTGCACACGGCGGCGATATAAAAGAAAGCAGGCCAGATGAAAATACCATCTGACCTGCTTTTTCTTTCATGGAGCCAGTGACAGGAATCGAACCTGCAACCCACTGATTACAAATCAGTTGCGCTACCGTTGCGCCACACTGGCACACTTGGCGCTTTCGCGCGAAGCCTGTTAAGAATAATGGAATTGCGGACGGGGCGCAACAGGCCGCACGGCGTTATATAAATATGCAAAATCCAGCAACAGCGCGTACCAGGCCCGTTCATTTCTGTCAGTGCGCCCTCAATCATAAAACCATTCGTCAGAACGAATAGTTTTAATTACAATTGCTATATATAAAACTATTCGTTCTGACGAAGGGTTTCGCGATGCTTACTACCAAGGAAGCAGCCGAACTGCTCGGCATCACTCCGCGCAGGGTGCAGGAGCTCATAAAAAACGAAGCACTTGAGGCCCGCAAGGCTTCTGGTGTATGGCTCATCGACAAAGACAGCGTCGACACGCGACTCCGCTCTGTGACCAAAACGGGGGGACGTCCCCGCCGCGGCCACGGTAAGAACGAGATCGCGTTCACCCTCATGAACCGCACGTACGAAGTCGCTCAGCTGGTCTACAGCACATCGCGAAAAGACTTTACCCACATCGGTGCCGACATCGATTACGCCCACGCCCCTATTGGAGTATTTGGCCCTAATAGCCCCATATCGCTAGACTCCTTCCGCATCTGGTGGCGCGGCCGCGGTATCCCGCTCGCACGCATTGGGCTAGCCTCCCTGCTTGCAGAAGCCGCAGTCGATGTTCCCGATGAACTCGTCCAGCGAAATCTCGGCCTCTCCTTATCCGACCAGTATTGGATTAGGCCCCAAGACTCCGGTCTCGCGTGGAAAGATATCAATTTCTTCAATAATGCTTTTGATGACGTCTCGCTAACCATTGCACCCTTCGCCCCAGAGGGCAAGGCAGCTGCTGCCAAGCCCGATAACACCTCGGACGGCAATCTTCAAAAGTACTGGACGTGCGAGGGCGAACGTCGAATTCTGCATAAGGCAGGAGCGCACCTGGACCAGGAACCTTATAACGAGCTGGTGGCGACCGCGCTCCACCGTCGCATCCTAAACGCCTGCGATTATGTGCCTTACTCGCTCGAGGGCACGGGCACTTCCGCCCTGAGCACATGCGATGTCTTCTTAACTGATGAAGAAGAGTATGTCCCTGCGTTCTATGTAAACCAGCACGCAAACGCAGATGAACGGCTAACCGACTACGAGCGATATGTAGCAAACTGCGAGGAGCTCGGGGTGACAGGCGTCAAGGATGCCCTTGACCGCATGATCGTATGTGACGACATCATTGCCAACTACGATCGTCATTGGCGCAACTTCGGCCTCGTGCGAAACGTAAACACGCAAGCTTGCAGACCTGCCCCCATCTTCGATTCGGGCTCATCGCTCTGGTGCAACATATCACTAGAGGAGCTTAGGGCGGGAGAGCACAGTTTTACCAGCGCACAATTTCATTCAAGCCCCGCCAAACAAATGTTGCTCGTCGAGGACATGGGCTGGTTTGACGGCGACAAACTCGAAGGCTTCGTTGACGAGGCAATCGAGATTCTTTCCAGAAACGACGCGCTCACGGCAAGGCTGCCATATCTAAAAGAGGCGCTAACGTGGCGCCTCGAAAGAATGATCGACATCGCTGAATGGAGTTAGCGAGGCAGCATTGCCCCGCCAACTTCCCTACCTCCCGCGCAGGGCCTTGAGCTTGGCCAGGGCATCGGGGCTCAGGCGACTGCCCAGAGTCATCTTGATCTGCGGAGCTTCCTCTGCCTCGTGAACGTCGTTATCGATCTGTTTAATCTCGTCTACCAGCATACGGCTCGAGATGCGCGTAACGCCCTTGCCCATGACGACGGCCTGGATCGTGCCGTCGCTCGATACCACGGAGCACGCGCGACCTTCCTCACGTGCCTCGATGCAGAGCTTCTGCACCACGGTATCGGCTGAAACACCCGTCGGCGAGAACTCGATGCGCACGCCGCGGGCCGGCAGGTTGGGACGTTCACTGGAGATATTGCCCGCGCCGTCAAACACGATCACGGCCTCGTAACGGCCCTGGGCAAAGGCAGCAACGTCGTTGATGAGGGCGGTGCGCGCCATATCGTGGACGTCGCTGGAATACGGATCGTCGGAATGGTCGTACACGAGCTTTTCGTAGCGCGGCGTGCAGTGGATCACGTTGTAACCGTCGACCACCAGCAGCTCGGGCTTGTTGGAGTGCACCGTCGAGACTGGGTCGGCGATAGCCTGCGCAAACGCATTGCCGCCCACGCCGTAGGTCGCGGCCGAAACAATCGGCTTGGCCGAGCCCTCGCCAAAGCGCTTGGCCTTGGACTTGGCACGGTTCTTCTTGGACATGCGCTACTCCTCCCCCATGAGCTCGCCGGCGTTGCGGCGCAGCCACTCAAAGCAGAGGGCCGTAGTCGCCTGGGCAACATTGAGGCTCTCGGTCATGCCGCGCTGGGGAAGCTTGGTCAAAAAGTCACATTTCTCGAGCACTAGACGCGAGATGCCGTCGCCCTCGGAGCCCATGACGAGCGCCACGCGACCCTCGAAGGGAGCATCCCAGCAACTGCCTTCGGCGTGCTCAGAGGCACCGCCCACCCAAAAGCCAGCGGCCTTGAGGTCATCGAGCGCACGGGCGATGTTGGGCACCTGCGCGATAGGCAGATGCATGACGGCGCCGGCTGAAGTCTTGTAGCTGCCCACGGTCACGCCGGCGGCACGCTTGTTGGCGATGATGACGCCGGCCGCGCCCACAACCTCGGCGGAGCGCACGATGGCGCCAAAGTTGCCGTCGTCAGTCACGTGGTCGAGCACCACGACAAGTGCCGGGCCCTCGCCTGCGCGGTCGAGAATATCGGCGACATCGGCATAGGGAAAGTTGCCAACCTCGAGCGCGATGCCCTGGTGGGCGCCATGGCTCGACAGCGCGTCGAGCTGCGCGCGCGGCACATACTTAATGCGGACACCCGCGGCGTTGAGGTCGTCGACCAGGCGCGACAAAGCGGCATCGCGCTCCCCGCCCTCGGCAATGAGCGCGCACTTGATGGGAAAACCAGTGCGTAGCGCCTCGGCGGCAGCACGGCGACCTTCGATAAACTCGCCCTTGGGAGCCTGGACAGCGTCGCGGTTGCGATCGCGCTGCGGACGTGCGGCCTGAGTGCGATCACGCTGGCCCTTGGGAGCGGCAGCGCGGTCATTGCGGCGAATCGGACGCGAGCCAGAAGCGGCCTGCTTGCCGCCACGCGGTGCGCGCTTGCGATTGTCGGCCATAAAGCGGCCTCCTTAACACAATTATCAAACGAAACAAAATAAACGACCGCCCATGAATATAAATTCGGGCGGTCGGTACGGGTTTTCCAAGTGCCCGAGATTGCCGTGAAAGAGGAGCGACGCGTACTTGAGTACGCGAGCGACGGTTTGAACGGCAAGGTCGGGTGCTTGGGAAACCCGCGGGGATTAGAGAGATTTGATACGGGTGCCGGCGGCCGTATCCTCAATGGTGAGGCCCAGGTCCTTGAGCTGATCGCGGATGGCATCTGCCAGATCCCAGTTCTTGGCGGCACGAGCCTCGGCACGAGCCTCGAGAATCTTGGCAGCGGCCTCGTCCACGTCGTCGCCCGTGTAGGCAACCAAACCGGCGGCAACGCCCAGCAGGCCCAGCGGCAACTCGACCTTGGGCTCGGGAAGCTCAACGCCAAACGTATCGAGCAGCTCGGTCAGCGTATCGGCGGCAGCCAGGACTGCGGCCTTGTCGGCAGCATCGCCCGCCTGCTCCAGGTACTGGTTGCACTCGGTCACAAAGCCAAAGACAGCACCCATGGCACCGGCGGTGTTAAAGTCGTCGTCCATGCACTCCTTAAAGGTGGCACGGGTCTCGGCGGCCTTGGCGGCAAACGCCTCGGATGCTGCCTCATCGGCATCGGCCGTCGCATGGTTCGCAGCCCAGCGCAGGTTCTCGACCGTACCGGCGATACGCGTGAGCGAGTTCTCGGCACCCTCCAGGCGCTCCCAAGAAAAGTCGAGCGGCGAGCGATAGCTCGTCTGCAGCATCAGCAGGCGCAGGGCGGCAGCGGAGTGCTGCTCGAGGACCTCGGCCAGCGTAAAGAAGTTGCCGAGCGACTTGGACATCTTCTCGCCGTCTACCAGCAGCATGCCCGTGTGCATCCAGGTGTTGGAGAAGCCCTGGTGCCAGGCGCAGGTGGCCTGAGCGCACTCGTTCTCGTGATGCGGGAAGGCAAGGTCGGAGCCGCCGCCGTGGATGTCGATCGGAGTGCCCAGGTAGCGATGCACCATGGCGGCGCACTCGGTGTGCCAACCGGGACGGCCCTCGCCCCAGGGGCTCGGCCAGCTGGGCTCGCCGGGCTTGGCGGCCTTCCACAGGGCAAAGTCGAGCGGGTCGTTCTTGTCCTCGTTCTCCTCGATGCGCGCACCCACCATAAGGTCATCGATGTTGCGGCCCGAGACCTGACCATAGTTGGGATCGCTGCGCACGGCAAAGTACACGTCGCCGTTATCGGCGGCGTAAGCGTGGCCCTGCTCGATGAGCGTCTTGATCATGGCGATCATGGGACCGATCTCCTTGGTGGCGCGGGGGCGCACATCGGGATCGAGCACGTTGGCGGCGCGCATGACGCCGATGAACTTGTCGGAGAACTCCGTCGCGACCTCGGCGGCAGTGCGGCCCTGCTCGTTGGCGCGCTTGATGATCTTGTCATCGACATCGGTGAGGTTCTGGGCGAACGTGACCTCGTAGCCGCTCGCGATGAGCCAGCGACGAATCACGTCAAAGCTGATGAACGTGCGGGCATTGCCGATGTGGATGTTGTCGTAGACCGTGGGGCCGCACACATACATGCGGACCTTGCCGGACTCGATGGGCTGGAACTCTTCCTTTTTATGGGTAGCGCTGTTGTAGATACGCATTCGTTACTCCTTAACGGTTTTCTGTAGCAGGCAAACGGCCCAGGCGCCGATTCCCTCGCCCTGGCCTTCCCAACCGAGCTTTTCGGTCGTAGTGGCGGCGACGCCCACGTTTTCGACGTCAACGCCCAGGGCATGGGCAAGGTTGGCGCGCATGGCATCGCGATGCGGGGTGATCTTAGGCTGCTGGCAGGCAATGGTGCAGTCGGCATCGACAAACTCAAAGCCCAGCTCACGCGCATAGTCCATTACGCGGGCAAGCAGCACCATCGAGTCGGCGCCCTCGTAGGCAGGGTCGGTATCGGGGAATAGCTTGCCGATGTCTCCCCCGCGGCAGGCGCCCAGAATGGCGTCGGCCAAGGCGTGCGCGAGCACATCAGCATCCGAGTGGCCCAGCAGGCCGCGCTCGTAGGGAATGTCGACACCGCCGATGATACATCGACGCCCCTCCACCAGACGGTGAACGTCGTAGCCATGGCCAATGCGCAGGTTACTGAACATGGGGAAGGTCCTCTCCCTCGGCCATGCGGCCAAGCAGAATCGCGGTTACGGGACGCAGGTCCTCGGGCACCGTCACCTTAAGGTTATCGCGTGGGCTCTGGACGCAGCGGACGCGCCCACCCATGCGCTCGACCAGCGACGAATCATCGGTACCGATAAAGCCCTCGGCAATGGCTGCAGCGTGGGCGCGCTTCATAGCATCGACGCTAAAGATCTGCGGCGTCTGCGCTGCCCAGTAGAGCTCACGCGGCGGCGTCTCGACGATATTATCGCCGTCAACGATCTTGAGCGTGTCGATCGCGGGCTGACCGCACACGACACCGTCGAGGGCACGGTCGCTCACGAGCACGTCGATAGCGTGGTCGATGGCCTCGGTCGTAATGAGCGGACGAGCGCCGTCGTGGATGGCGACATATTCGAAACCCGCCGGAACCGCATGCACGCCGGCACGGGTGGAATCCTGACGGGTATCGCCGGCATCGGCAAAGCTGATGGGCGTGTCATAGTCAAACGGGTCGATGGCCAGGCGGCGCATCTCGGCACGGCGCTCGGCAGGGCAAACCACGACGATATGGCCGACCTTATCGCTACGATCGAACGCGCGGATGGACCAGCTCATGAGCGGACGGCCCGCCACATTAACGAGCTGCTTGCCGCCGGGATTTCCAAAGCGCTGGCCGCTGCCGCCGGCAACGACCACGGCGCATACGGGCGCCATTATGCGTTCCCCTGTTTGGTGCCCTTCATGCGGTACAGCGAGTCCGCAAGAATGGCAGGGTTGTTGACGCCAAAGTCGCCCAAGCGCTCCGGATCCTCGCTGATGTCATCCATGAGCTCCTGCAGCGAGCCGTACTCGTCGACGATCTTCTCGGCCACGCCGTCGCGCACGACGGACACGCGCGAAAGCGTGCGCAGGCCCAGCGGCGTCATGACGGAGTCCTCGTCCAGGTCGTCGTAACCCAGAACTGCCGCCACGTGCTGCGGGTCGGACAGGTCCTTAGGCGTCATGCGAGCGAGCTCTGCACGAATCTTCTCGGCGTTTGCCTCGGAGGAATCGCTTGCGTAGTCGCGGATCATCAAGTCGTATTCGGTATCCATGCTGGAGCCCGCGAGCTGCTCGAGCTGCATCTGCACGAGCTTGCCCTGGTTGCCCAGCTTGACAATGCAATCCTTAAGCTCGGTCTTTGCCTGCTGCATGATCTCGAAGCTCGAGAAAATACCGGTAATGTCGGCGAGCGTGACGTAGTCGTCGAGCTCGAGGGCCGTCAGGCGCAGCAGGGAGCGGTCGAGCGACTGACGGGTAGTCTGGAGCGTGGCGACGAGCTGGTTGACCGAGCTCATGATGGTGGTGACGGGCTGGATCTCGTAGCTCTTGCCGTGAACGTACACGTTAACGACGGCGCGACGAGCCGAAACCGAGATCACGATGGCGTCGGTGAGCACCGACATGCGAGCGGCAGTACGGTGACGCATGCCCGTCTCACTCGTGGCAAGCGAGGGATCGGGATTGAGGTGGAAGTTGGCGCGCAGGATCTGGGTGAGGTCGCCATCGATAACGATGGCACCGTCCATCTTGGAAAGCTCGAACAGGCGGTTCGAGGTAAACGAAATGTTGAGCGGGAAGCCGTCGTTACCGGCAGCGAGCACGTTTTCGGTGTCGCCGACGCAGATAAGGGCACCCAGGTGACCGGCAATGATCATGTCGAGGGCGGTGCGGATCGGCTGGCCAGGTGCCGTCAGGCGAATGGCCTGTTCCATACGCTTTTGCAGCTCGTTCTTATCCAAGGCATCGCTCCCATCGTATACGCTCCATAAACGTCAATAAGTTTCTCACGGTTTGTCCCTGCGGCGCTTGCGAAATCCGATGCTTACAGAATGAGCGAACACAGCTGAGAGCCCAACCCAAATCAGCTGTTCATGTGGTAGCATCGGGATTCGCATAAATGAGGGAGTAGTCGCGTGATCGGGTTCGCCTCCGGTGGCGCGGCAAGTCAACACACTGGCCGATGCGGCCTGGCTTGCCTTAATGAACGAGACTCGTGGCTGTGCGCGCAACGCGTACGCCACGGGTCTTTTTTGTTACTCCCCCAAGAGGTACACGCGGGCCCGCCCGCAGAGAGGGAGCCAGACTATGGGACTCGCAGAGCTTGTGTTGCTCGCTATCGGCCTTTCTATGGACGCTTTTGCCGTATCCATCTGCAAGGGCCTTGGCATGAAAAGGATCAACCTTAAGGTCGCCGTGATACTCGGCCTGTTCTTTGGCGGTTTCCAGGCCGGCATGCCCGTAATTGGGTGGGCCCTTGGTAGCCAGTTCATGGGCATCATCAGCCCCATCGACCACTGGATCGCCTTTATCCTGCTCGCCTTTATCGGCGGCAAGATGCTGTGGGAAGCCTTTACTGAGGACGAGAACGAAGGCGACGGCAAGGATGCCGAAAAGATCGACCTGGGCGAATATCTAATCCTTGCCATCGCCACCTCGATTGACGCGCTTGCCGTGGGCATCTCGTTTGCCGCGCTCTCGGTCGATATCGTTCCCGCCGTGTCGCTCATTGGCATCACGACCTTTGTCTTCTCCGTTGCCGGCGTAGCGATCGGCCACACCTTTGGCGCGCGCTACGAAAAGCCCGCCACCATCGTGGGTGGCGTCGTGCTCGTCCTCATCGGCCTCAAGATTTTGCTGGAGCATCTGGGGATTTTGGCGCTGTAAAACACCCTTCAAAACTAAACGTCCGGATGAGGCCTAATGCAGAGTTTTGCATGAGGCCTTTTCATGCAGACTTTTGCATGTCATACTATGATGCAAAAGTCTGCACGTTAGGAGATCGCCGTGGATACCCTTCCCATCACCACACCGCGCCAAGCTGGCATCTACGTGCGCCAGGCACGCGAGGCTCAGGGTCTCACCCGTGCCGCCCTCGCTAATAAGGCCGGTGTTTCGGAGCGCCTGCTCGCATCGCTCGAGCTGGGAGATGCCACGGGTATTCGGCTCGACAAGCTGTTGGCAATCTTCAATGCTCTCGGACTGGCGCTCGCCGCTCAAGGGGATATCGACGAATCGAAAAACGAGCAACCAGTCGACGCCCCGCATGCTGATTTGCAACCTCGTAGCACCCCCAGGCGCCATCACGCTCAACGTTTTCACCATCGCAACCGTCGCAGCGCAGCCATTCCGGCTCTCGCAGATGTCCCCTTTACGTCCGAGCTCTACGACAAGGCCTTCGCCGATTTCGCCATGTCCAATCTCGGAGTCTCGATTGCCACAAACCCATCTGCCCAAACAAGGCCCAAAGGGAGGTAGCCAATGGCCAGCAAAACGCTTCGGACCATTATTTGCGGCGTGCCTGCTGGAACGCTCGCGCAAGATGAGAACGGTCTTATCAGCTTTACCTACGATCATGACTATGACGGGCCAGCCCTATCGACCAACATACCCGTATCGAATCGCACATACGGACAACAGGTCATGAATCCGTACCTGTTTGGCCTTCTACCCGACAGCGAGGACCAACGAAAAGCGATTGCCGCCGAATTCGACGTTAGGCCCAACAATCCCGTTGCGTTGCTCAGCCATATCGGACTCGACTGTCCGGGCGGAGTGCAGTTTTGTGCCGAAGAAGATGCCGACGCCGTCCTGCATCGCGCTGGCGAATACCGCCCTATAGACGACCACGAAATTGCTCTTCGTCTCAAGTCGATCAGAGATGACCGCGATGCATCGTGGATGGGTCTAGATGAAAGTTGGTCACTTGGAGGCAACCAGGGCAAGTTCGCGCTCGCGTTCATAAACGACCGCTGGTGCGAATGCATGGGCTCCTCGCCCACGACGCATATTTTCAAAAATGGCGTTATCGGATTTAAACTCGAGGCTCTCAATGAGTTTGTCTGCATGAAAAGCGCCCAGCGCGCCGGCATCGCAACGGCAAACGTCGAATATCGTATGTTTGAGGACGAACCCGCCCTCATTGTTGAGCGCTATGACCGCGTGAAAGTCAAAGACGGAACGATCAGGCGCCTACATCAAGAAGACCTCTGTCAGGCACTTGGGGTGATGCCCGCCCAAAAGTACACGGCAGACGGCGGCCCGACCACACGCGACATTCAAGAGCTCCTCGTAAATACGAGCCACCATCAACTTAACCTGTATCTGTTTACGCAGATACTTTTCTTTAACGCCATCATCGGCGCACCGGATGCGCACGCGAAAAACTATTCCCTGCTCCTTGGAAACGACGGCGCAGCCATGATGGCTCGAATGTACGATGTCGCGTCGGGTTTGGCGTATGAGCGCATGCGCCGCCGGGCGCGCCTTGCCATGAGCGTTGGCGGCGAAAATCGTGTGGGGTGCATCGGTCCAGGCGCTATCCGCCGATACCACGGTATGGGCGACCCCACGCTGGAGGCGACGCTCACCGATGCCGGGCTATCCGAGAAGTTTTGCTTTGCGACCATGATGGACCTCGCCTACGAGGTACCCATTTGCATGGAAGAGGTCGTGGACGAATACGCCGACCTGCCCGGCATGGCGGACCTGCGCGAGCATATGCTCGGCCCCGTCCGCGAAAACTGCCAGCGCGCCCTCGACCTCATCAGGGCAGAAATGGACTAGGTGGCCGTAATTTCGCAATTATCAAACAAAAGAGAGGGGGCACCCGTCGCAAAAGACCGGGTGCCCCCTCTCATAATGTCATTTGCAATCCGCTAGCACGTGACTCGGACTGCTGCTAGCGCAACCTTTACGCAGCGAGGCGCTTGAGGACGTCGATGAGCAGCTCGTAGAAGCGCTCGGCAGAAGCGAGCTCCATGCTCTCGTCCGGGGTATGGACATCGGAGAGCGTCGGGCCCACGGCGATGGCGTCCAGGCCGTGCAGAGCCTCGGCAAACAGGCCGCACTCAAGGCCGGCGTGAATGGACTCGATGCGCAGCTCGGAGCCAAAGAGCTCTCGATAGCTCTCGACAAAGACTTCGCGGACCGGCGAATGCTCGGCATAGCTCCAGCCGGGATACTCAAACTCAAACTTGGCGTCGAAGCCCAGGACATCGGCCAGCGTCTGCAGACGGTCCTTGAACTCGTTCTGCAGCGAGGTGATCGAAGAGCGCGGGGACAGCATGATCTTGACCTCGTCATCGGAGGTGGCGACCACGCCGATGTTGGAGGAAACCTCGACGGAGCCGTCGGTGGCGACGTTGCGGCGAATCACGCCGTTAGGGGCAAGGCGCAGGGCGCGGATGAGGGCAAGCGCGGACTTCTGGTCCATGGCCTCAACCTCGGCGTCGTCGGCAATCTCGACGGTGCAAGTAAAGCCGGGGTCGAAGACCTCGAGCTCGGCAGTGACGTCGGCGATGATGCCCTTTGCGATCTGGGCCGCGGCCTCGGCGGCAGCGTGGTCGGCGTAGACCAGAACAGCCTTGCACTCACGGTTGATGGCGTTGTCCTTGGTGCCGCCGTTAAAGCTAACGATGGCGGGCTCGCCGGCAACCATCAGGCGGTCGATGATGCGGGCCATGATGAGGTTGCCGTTGCCGCGCTCCAGGTTGATATCGCTGCCGGAGTGGCCGCCCAGCAGGCCGGAGATGTCGAGCGTGAGGGTGCTACCGGTCTTGTGCTCGCGCGCGATCGGGCAGGTGTAGGTAACGACGACGCCGCCGGCACAGCTGACGGTGGCAACGCCCTCTTCCTCGGAGTCAAGGTTGATCATGGTGCGGGCGCTAATCTGGGACTTGTCGAGCGTCTCGGCGCCGACCAGGCCAGTCTCCTCGTCGGTGGTGAACACGCACTCGAGGGCCGGATGGGTAATCGAATCGTCGTTGAGCACGGTAAGCATAAGCGCGACGGCAATACCGTTGTCGGCGCCCAGAGTGGTGCCGTTAGCGGTGAGGACGCCGTCCTTGACGACCAGGTCGATACCATCGGTCGTAAAGTCGTGCTCGACGGAGCCCAACTTGTCGCACACCATATCGATGTGGCCCTGCAGCATCACGGTCGGGGCATTCTCGGCACCGGCAGATGCGGGCTTGCGAATGATGACGTTGTAGACCTCGTCCTGGTACACATCGAGACCGCGCTCCTTGGCAAACGCAACCAGGAAATCGCTGATGCCCTTCTCGTTGCCAGACCCACGGGGGATCGCGCTGACTTCCTCAAAGAAATGGAACAGCTGGGCGGGCTCGTAGCCGGTAATCTTGTAGTCCATGGTGCCTCCTTGGCGCAACTGGTTAGACAGTAAGACATGCGACTTGTATATTCCCAGACTTTGCGTGCATAAACCAGTCGAAAACGCCGAGCGCCCTCGCATCATCGGCTAACGGTGGACCGTATAGCGTAACGGTCACAACTTCCGCAGCTCTACAAATCGAGGCGCCCTTTCCGGAGCGCCTCGATTGCGCGTATCAAATTGTCGCCACGCCCTACAGCGCGCCGGAACCGGCTTGCATCATGCCGCCGGGGCCCGAGGTCACGCCGCCGCTCACGGGCGCGGCGTTGCCGGTGTGCGGTACCGCCGGGGCGGTATCGCCACCAAGCGTGCCCGCCGGACGCGGTGCCGGGATCTCGCCCGTGCCGCGGCTAAAGACAAACTTGCCATCGGCCACGTCGCACAGGACGGTATCGCCCTCGCCCCACTCGCCAGCCAGCAGTTCCTCGGACAGCGGATCCTCGATGAGCTTTTGGATGGCACGACGCAGCGGACGCGCGCCGTTGGTGAGGTCGGTACCCTCCGCCACAATCTTGTCGTAGGCCGCATCGGTAAGCTTGATGTTCATGCCGTTTGCGATCAGGCGCTGGCGCAGATCGTCCACCAGCAGGTGCGCAATCTTGGTCAGGTTCTCGCCCGAGAGCTTCTGGAACACCACGATGTCGTCGATACGGTTGAGCAGCTCGGGGCGGAACAGGCGCTTGAGCTCGCCCATCGCGCGGCCGCGGATCTCACTCGAGGTGAGGCCCTGCTCGCCGGTGGTGCCAAAGCCAACGCTCGCATCCTGCGCGATCTCGCGGGCGCCCACGTTTGACGTCATGATGATCACCGTATTGCGGAAGTCGACCGTCTTGCCCTGGCTATCGGTCAGACGGCCCTCCTCCAACACCTGCAGCAGGATATTGAAGATGTCGGGGTGCGCCTTCTCGATCTCGTCGAACAGCACGACCGAGTACGGGTGACGGCGAACAGCCTTGGTGAGCTGGCCGCCCTCGTCGTGGCCCACATAGCCCGGGGGGCTACCGATGAGCTTGGAGACCTCGAACTCACTGCCAAACTCCGACATATCGAAGCTGATGAGCGC
Source organism: Collinsella aerofaciens (assembly GCA_030826265.1). Taxonomy (GTDB): domain Bacteria; phylum Actinomycetota; class Coriobacteriia; order Coriobacteriales; family Coriobacteriaceae; genus Collinsella; species Collinsella aerofaciens_AY. Next base: position 22,373 of record JAPJOH010000001.1, on the reverse strand, counting down.
GTCCTTGCTGCCAAAGAGATACTCGGCGAGCGTCTTGGCGAGCTCGGTTTTGCCCGTGCCGGTGGGGCCCAGGAAGATAAAGCTGCCGCCGGGGCGACGCGGGTCCTTGAGCGGCGAGCGGCTGCGGCGCACGGCCTTGGCAACGGCCTCGACGGCCTCGTCCTGACCGATGATGCGCGTCTTGAGCACGCTTTCGGCCTGCAGCAGGCGGCGGCTCTCGCTCTCGGTGAGCGAGGACACCGGCACGCCCGAGGTCACGGACACGATGTCGGCAATCTGGGAGACATCGATGGTGAGCGGGCTGGCGTCGAGCTCGGCCGTCCAGGCAGCCTTGGCCTCGGCGAGCTCAATCTCGGCAGCCTTTTGCTGCTCGGTGATCTCGGCGGCCTTGTTCATGTCGTCGCTCTCGGTGGCCTCCTGCGCGGCGGCCTTAAGCTCCTCCACGCGATGCTCGGCCTCGCGCACCGGCTCGGGCGCGCGGTTGGCGGCGATGCGGGCGCGGGCGCCGGCCTCGTCAATGAGGTCGATGGCCTTATCGGGCAGGAAGCGATCCTGGATGTAGCGGTCGGAGAGGTTCGCGGCGGCCTCGATAGCACCCTGCGTATAGCGCACATGGTGGTGCTCCTCGTAGCGCGGCTTAAGCGCGGTCAGGATCTTGACCGTGTCCTCGACGCTCGGCTCCTCGACATCGATGGTCTGGAAGCGACGCTCGAAGGCCGGGTCCTTGGTGAGGTACTTGCGGAATTCCTCGGCCGTGGTGGCGCCGATAATCTGGAAGGCACCGCGCGCGAGCACGGGCTTGAGCATGGAGCTCGCGTCGATGGAGCCCTCGGCAGAGCCGGCACCGATGATGGTGTGCATCTCGTCAATAAACAGGATGACGTCGTCAGCTTCGGTGGCCTCCTGGATCACGTTCTTGAGGCGCTCCTCAAACTCACCGCGATACTTGGCGCCCGCAACGAGGCCCGGCAGGTCGAGCGTCCAGATGTTCTGGTTCATAAGGTTCTCGGGCACGTTGCCAGCTGCAATCTGCTGAGCCAGACCCTCGACGATGGCCGTCTTGCCCACGCCGGGGTCGCCCAAGATAAGCGGATTGTTCTTGGTGCGACGCGAAAGGATCTCCATCATACGCTGGACTTCCTTTTCGCGACCAATTACAGGGTCGAGCTCGCCGTCGCGCGCCTTCTGCGTAAGGTTGGTGGCGAACTGCTTAAGCGTATCGGTGCCGCTCCCCTTTTGCTGCGACGCGTCCGAGCCGCTAAAGAACGGCAGGCCCGCACCGGGACGCCCGGCACCGGCGCCGGCGAGCGGACGCTTCTTGTCCTGGTCCTTGGCAGTAAGTTTCTCGATAGCCTTTTTGATGGAGGCGGACGACACACCCAGGCGCATGAGGATGTCCATGGCCATGCCGTTACCCTCTTCGACGATGCCAATCAGCAAGTGCTCGGTCGACACGTAGGTCTGGTTGTTCTCACGTGCCACGCGGAAGGAGCGCTCCATCACGCTAATGACGAGCGGCGTAAAGGCAAGCTTGGCAGCCTCGGTCTCCTCGCTGGGCTCGGGAACCGTGGTCTGGACCTCCTTGAGGGTGTCCATGATGTCGTCGTAGGAGATATCAAGCGAGCGCAGCGCCTCGGCAGCGATGCCCTCGTCCTCCTTGGCGAGTGCGAGCAGCAGGTGCTCGGTGCCCACCTTATTTGAGTGCAGATCGAGCGCCTCCTGTTTGGCCATCGACATGACCTTGCGCGCTCGATCGGTAAATCTATCTAACATGCTCGTTTCCTTACATGAGTTCATCGAAATCAAAACGCCCGCCCGTCGGCGGCGCTTTTGTCTCTTTACCCACAGGTTGTCTATGTTAACAGCTGGAGGAATATCTATAAACCCGGCTCACATGAATGCAGGTTATGACCGCATCGCGGGACTCACCGCGCGATGCGCGACAGGCGCCCCGCAAGAGAAACCCTAGGCGTCTTTCACCACGTCGGGACTCGTCGCACGCGATGCGCGATAGGCATCGGCCTCCTTGGAGACGCGTTCGAGCAGCTCGGATGTATCGACGCCCTCGACTTGCGCGACCGTTTCCACCGTCTGCATGGCGACCGCCCTCAGGTACGCGCACGCGCTGTCCCCCGGCTGCTCGAGGTCTATCTCCTCGCCGCCCTCCCGGGCAAAGCCGACCGCCATCACAAAGCCCATGATGCCCGAGACCAGAAAGCCCACCGCAAAGCTCGAATCTGCCTTGAGCTCTTCTCCGTCGGGGTGGACGATCTCTCTCACGCGGTCGATGATGATCGTATGGATGCCCTGCACGACCTGCTCGGCGGCACCCGCCCTCATGGTGATGACGATGCGCTGCAGCAGGCAGCGGACGTCGCGCCGGTCGAACGCCGAAAGGTCGCCCTCGCTCGAAAAATGCCAGAGGGCATCGGTGATGAGCTCGTTATCCTGCAGCAGCTGGGCTATGGCGATGGCGACGAGTTCATCGAAATCGTGAAAATAGTAGTAAAACGTTCCGCGATTGCACTGGGCGGCGCGGGTCACCTCGCCAACCGACAGCTCGAAGATGCTGTTGTTCTCGATGAGCTCCCAAAACGCCTCGATGATACGGGTGCGTGCATCGGGCGCATCGGCGTCCTTACGCGGTCTCGCCATGCGCCTCACCGCACCCCTGCGCCTTGGCGTTCATGATGAGCATCTGAAGACGGTTCTCCACGTTGGCGAAGCTCACGTCGGGATCGTAGTCGAGCGGCAGGAACTGCGCCGTGGGATACTGCTCCTTGAGCGCATGGATGATCCCGCGCCCCACGACATGGTTGGGCAGACACCCGAACGGCTGCAGGATCACGAAGTTGCGGCAGCCGCGCTTGGCGTGCTCGAGAATCTCCGCCGGAATCAGCACGCCCTCGCCCGCATCGAACGTATGGTGCAGGATCTTATCGCTCGCGCGCACGAGCTCGGGCATGCGCGTCGGCGGCTCGTAGAGCGGGCTCGCCGCGCCCAGGCGGTCGCAACGGTCGTGCGCGAGCTCGAACAGGTTGTCCGCCGTGGCGTACCAGGCCTTTTCGGGCAGCGACAGGTCGACGTGGAACTCGCGCGACTGCGCATGCTTGTAGAAATAGGTCTTGCGGATCACGTCGGTCATGCGCGCCTCGATGACCTCGAGCCCGTTGTCCTCGAGGTAGCGCTCGATCTCGTGGTTGGCGCCGAGATGGAAATTGAGCAGGTACTCGCCCACGATGAGAACGGTCGGATGCGGGTTCGAGCGGTCGTACGGAACGGCGTCCATGATCGCAAGCGCGCGTTTGAAGCCCGTCGCCTGGCCTCTCAGCCCGGAGCGCTCCATGCCCTCGATAACCTCATCGAGCGCGCGGTCGAACGCAGCGTCCGCCGCGCCCTTCTCGAGCTCGTAGGGACGGATGCGCCTAAGCATGGCCTCGAGGGCATCGATCATGGGAAGACCGTAGGCGATCTGGATGCTCGGGCCAAGGCCGAGCTTGAAGCCCGGATGCGCATTGTGGGCATCGACGTCGTCGTTGGTGAGCACCGGGACATAGTCGTATCCCGCGTCGTCGAGCGCGCGGCGCAGCAGGGGCATGTAGTGCGTCAGGCGGCAGTCGCCGATATACTTGCCAGTCACCACGGCGACGTCGTGCGGGTCGTACTTACCGCTCTCGAGTGCCGCGAGCGCCTCGCCGATCACGATTTGCGCGGGGAAGCAGATGTCGTTGTGCACATAGCGTTTGCCCAGGCGGATGGCATCCTCGCGCCCGATATCAAGGGCCTCGGCGCGCACGCCCTGATTGCGCATCGCCGCGGTCATGAGCCTGCAGAACGCATGGGAGGTGTTGGGGACCAGCGCGATCTTGTCGTGCCGGTCGCGCTTGGTGTACTTGACCTTATACGGGTCGTCGAGCGGATGGACCGCGTGCACCCGGGCGCCCTCGGCACGCTCCTCCGCGCGACGACGGTTGACCGACTCGATAAACGAACGCACGCGAATGCCCATGGGACCGGCGACGTCGCTCTCATCGAGCTTGATCATCATCGGAACCTTGGAGCCCATCTCGCCCATCATGCGCGCGATCTCGTCGGTGAGATACGCATCGTGGCCGCAGCCGAAGCTGCCCATCTGCACGAGCTCGAGCTCGGGCGTCGATGCGACGATGACCGCGCACGACAGCATGCGCGCATGATAGTTGTTCACGATGTCGATGCGGCTGTTGGAAAGATCGACGTTGCAGACCCCCGGCACCGCATCGGGCGTCAGCACGGGGATGCCGCGCTCAGAGAAGAGCTTGGGCAGCCCGTGGTTGACCAGCGGGTCGTTGTGGTACGGGCGCGAAGCGATCACCACCGCGTAGCCGCCGTCCTCGTGCACGTTCTCGAGCACCTGCCTGCCGCGCAGCTGCAGCTGGTTCTCAAACGTCTCCTGCGCGCGGTCCGCCTGCTCGGTCGCCTTGGCAACCAGGTCGGCATCGATATCGAAGGTCTCCTTGCACCACGCCTTGAGCTGGCGGTTTCGGTCGCCCTCGTCGTACCAGTGGAACAGCGGCGTATCGAACGGAACGCCGAAACGCTCCTCCGGGTTATCGGAATTGCGCATCACGTAGGGGTATCCCTTTACGACGGCGCACATCCACTCGCTGGTAGAGGCGGTGTTTTCGGTGGGCACCGTCGTGATGATGGGCATGAAGATGCGGTCGACGCCGGCGTCGACGAGATTGCGGATGTGCCCGTGGACGAGCTTGGCCGGGAAGCACACGGTGTCGGATGTGACGTGCGCCAGACCGCGCTCGTACATCGCCTTGGTGCTGCGTCCCGAGACGCGCACCTTAAAGCCGAGCGTGCTGAAGAACGTCGACCAGAACGGCATGGTGTCCCAGAACTCGAGCACACGGGGAATGCCGATCGTGACATCGCGCCCCCCGCTGACGGGAACCGTGGGGTACGACTCGAACAGCAGCTTCTCGCGGTCGACAAAGAGATTGGGGGCAGCCGCGGTCCGGTCGCGCCCCGTGCCGGGTGCCTGTGCCTCGCAAGCACCCTGCGGACGCAGCTCCTCCGCCGCGGGAACCTCGCGCACGAGCTCATCCCATGAGATGGCGCCGCCGCGCGGGCAGCGATTGCCCGTGACGTAAAGCGAGCCGTCGCCAAATGCCACGACCGCGCGCTGGCAGCGGTTGTTGCACCGACGGCAGGTAACGCCGCCGAACTCGCGATGCTCGAAGCGCTCCACGGCATCGAGCCCGATAAACGACGTGCCGGCGTCGCCCTTGCGGCATTCCTCGCGCGCGAGCAGGGCGATACCGATAGCGCCCATCAGCCCCGGGTGGGGCGCACGCGTGACGGGTTTGCCCAGATACTGCTCGAATGCGCGCAGCACCGCGTCGTTTCGGAACGTGCCGCCCTGGACGACGACTTTGTCGCCCAGACGGTTGAGATTTGAAACGCGAATGACCTTGGTGAACACGTTCTCGATAATCGAACGGCAGAGACCGGCCATGATGTCGCCCGGACCCTTACCGCGCCGCTGCTCGGAAACGACGCTGCTGTTCATGAACACCGTGCAGCGGCTGCCGAGAACGGCGGGGGCTTTGGACGAAAATGCCTCGGTCGCGATATCCTCAACGGCTATTCCGAGGTTTTTGGCAAAACCCTCGAGGAACGAGCCGCAGCCCGCAGAGCACGCCTCGTTGACGACGATATCGGTCAGCACGCCGTGGTTGAGCCAGATGGCCTTCATATCCTGTCCGCCGATGTCGAGCACGAAGGTCGCATCGGGAACGCATGCGCACGCGGCGCGGGCGTGCGCGACCGTCTCGACCGTATGGTAGTCGGCGTGGAACGCGCGCGCGAAAAGCTCCTCGCCGTATCCCGTGGTGCCCACGGCATCGATCGCAAGCGTGACTCCCGCTGTCTCCCAGCGGTTCTTCAAGCTGACAAGACCCTGTTGGGCGACGTCGAGCGGTCTGCCGTTATTAGACGCGTAGAACGAATCGACAAGCTCACCCGCCTCATCGACCAGGGCGAACTTGGTCGTCGTGCTCCCCGAATCGATACCGAGCGCCACACGCACCGTCTCTCCGGGCGCATACGCATCCGGACCCTTTGCCGGCGTCTCTTTGCCATGGCGTGCCGTAAAATCCGCCTGCTCGGCAGGTGTGGCAAAAAAGGGCTGGGCAAGACGTCCCTCCCCGCTTGCGGGCGCGACCGTCTCGAGCTTATCCAGCCGGACAAAAGCGTCGGGAAGGTCGATCGGTTGGGACGATGCGAACATGTCGGTCAGCGACAGGGCGGCACCGCGCGCGACCATGATCTGCGGATCGCGCGGGACGATAACCTGATCGTCCGATAGATTCAGTTGCTCCCGGAACACGCGGACCAGTGTGGGGTTGTAGGCGAGCGTACCGCCCTCGAAGATTACCGGCGGCTCGATGTCGATACCCTGGGCCAGACCGCCGATCGTTTGGCGGGCGACCGCGTGAAGCGCCGAAAGCGCCAGGTCGGTGGTAGGAATGCCCTCGTTGAGCAGCGGCTGGATATCGGTCTTTGCGTACACGCCGCAGCGGCCCGAGACCTCGTGGACGGTCGTTCCCCGGCTTGCGAGCTGCTCGAACTCGCCCGATTCGGTGCCGACCCCCATGAGCTTTGCCATCTCGTCGATAAATGCACCGGTACCGCCTGCGCACGAGCCGTTCATGCGCATGTCGGCAACCTCGATGTCTCCCTTATCGTTGGTGCGGAAGAAGATCATCTTGGCGTCTTGGCCGCCCAGCTCGATGGCGCAGCGCGTCTGCGGATAGAACCTGCTGATCGCGAGCGCGTTGGCGACCACCTCCTGAACGTACGAGGCGCCCAGCGCGGTCGCGATATCGCGCGCACCCGAGCCGGTCACCGCAACGCGCAGTGACTCATGGGGAAAGCGCTCGGCGAGCTCGCCGAGCATGGCGCGCACGCTCGCTGTCTGACACGCCCCGTGGCGGCGATATCCCCACCACGCCTCGGTCATATCCTCGTGCATCGCGTAAACTTTGGTCGTCGTCGACCCTACGTCCAGTCCTACTAGCAACGCCATAATGCTCCGTCTCTCGCATTTTTCCCGCTAGAGATATACCACTCTACGTAATACAACAGACTGTTGTATTTAAACTCCGTATAAAAAGCGGCTGCCGAAACGCTTCAGCAGCCGCCGAATGCACCAACAGATTGTTCTGCGCGCTAGCACGTCGGGCAACGGAGCAGCACGGGCCCTCCGGTCATGCGCACCGCTCACGCCCGCGATGTCGCCGAGAGAGCTATCCACGCTTTGGGCTCCAACCAAGCAAGTCGCCCGCGCTCAGCAGATCCCTAAGCGAGCTACTCGCACTCAGGAGCCATAGCCTGCTCCAAGAGCTCGGCATGCTCCTCCTCGAAAACCGTCCCCACAGGGAAGGCGCGACGGAAGACGAAGCGGGAAATCGGACCGGCTACCAAAAGGTTCCACGGCAGCGCCATCACAAAATTATGCGGGATGTTGATCATCCAGATCGCGGGCACGGAATACAGGTTCGCAAGGATGCCGCCGGGCATGTGCGTCAGACCCTCACAGGCACCGTACAGCGACATGATGATGACCATGGGAACGACCATGCAGGAGCTGACGGCAAGCGTCATGGCAAGCGGCGAACTCTTGCCCGGCGTGACCAGGAATTTAAAGGCGAAACCCTTGGCAAGGGGGCTGGCAACAAACCAGTCGCAGCACATGGCAAAAATGTAGGCAACGGGGAAGCCGAGCCACGCGGCGGCAACCTCGCCGTTGATGGCCCCATGCTGCAGGGCAACGTTGTAGATGCTCATCCAGAGCACCATGCAAAAGCACATGATAAAGGTGAACAGCAGGCTCTCTCGTTTGTTGATAGGCATAAAGGGCATTGTCCTTTCTGTGTTACGCCGCGGCACCACGCAACAAAAACGGGCGGGCAAGATGGAGCTGTTGGGACTTCATCTCGCCCGCCCGTGGTACGTGCGTCTGCGACTACTTATGTGGTGGAACTACCCTAACACGAACGGCGCGCGCTTCGTAAGCGTTGAGTTTATGGAGATGCAGGGCACCAATAATCCCCCCCCCCGACCCCATAAGTTGCGGTGGAATACGGACTGTTTTGACCCTTTAAGCAGCAATTCAGTTCCTATTTCACCGCAACTCATTTGGTGCAAAGTAACCTGTCCCCCTTGTACCAATTAGCTGGTGTGGCGCCAGCGAGGGTCGGTGAGCGTACGCGCCACACCCAGTCCAACGGGCAGAAACGCTACGATGAGCACTGCGCGCACAAACCAGCCGAGCATATTGACCGTGTCGAAGGTGCACATGTAATACATCGAGCGATACAGATACAAGCCCGGCACCATAATGACAATCGAAGGCACCGTGAGGGCGATGCGCGGGTAGGTGAGCTTGACTTCAGCCAAGCTTGCGAGCAGCCCCGATACCAGCGCGCCGATAAACGCTGCTGCCTCGGGAGGCATTCCCGTGCTGAGGCCCAGGAAGGGAATCATCGTCGGCGCATCGACAAGGGTCAGACGCAGGGTATTGGACACGGCGCCGATCAACCCAGCTGCCGCGGCCATCTTTACCGGGCTGTTGAACATCACCGAGAAGCCGAATACGCCAACGAAGCTCATCACCACGCGCAGGAGCGTAAGGGCAAGCGGCGAAAGGCCCAGTGGGGCAAAGTCGTCCGGCGCCAGGCCAACACACTCGGCAACCATCCAACCTACGAGGGTCGCCATCACAATAATCGATACGGCATATGAAAGGCGCTCGATACCGCTTCGCATGTCGAGCTTAGCGATGTCGAGGCCTGCCGTAATGAGTGGAAAGCCGGGAATCACAAAGAGCATGGCGCCGATATAGCCTTCTTGGTGCGACATTGCCCCCGGTATGACCTGGCCAAGGCCGAGCAATGCCAGCAGATACGAAACGCAAGCGAGCGCAACGCCGGTCGTCAGCGCGCTGAACTGACCAAGGCCTTGCTTGAGAATATGGGAGCGGGCAAAGTTGCCGACACCCGCGCCCACGAACGCGCAGGCCATCTCGATAGGGCCGCCGCCGAGCAAAAAAACGAAGGCGCCACAGGCGCAGGCCGCCGCAAGGCCCTGTTGCCAAGGCGCGTAATCAGGTTTTGAACTCTCAACGGTCTTGAGCATCTCGTGATACTCGTGCACCGTGAAGCGACGACCATAGGTCTCGATTTCCTTGAGGAAACTCTCCATCATCCAAATGCGATGGGTATTGACGCCCGTTGTGGGCAAGCTGACGACCTCATTAAAGCAGTGACCATCTTCGATGCAAGTACACTCAAACGACAGGAGACTTAAGTCAACGTGGATGGTCACACCGAGTACGGCGGCGACACGATTCATGGTATCGCGAACACGCCAGGCACCCGTTCCGCTCGCGAGCATAAGCATACCGGTGCGGCAGATGATGGATGATTTATCGGTGAGCGGCGCATCGACGGCAAGTTCATCGCCTGCCGTCACGATCTGGTGCCAGTCAGTTTTCATATGGAGCGCGCCGGCACGGACACCGTGGTGCATGGGGGCTCTCGAAAGCAGCGAGTCAAGGCGCGAAGGCTGTGAGGGCTCCGCCGATTCGCCCTCGTCCTCGTCGGGCTCTTCATCGACCAGATCAAAGGAATCAAGCGGCGCTGGCTCGCGACGGTCGATCAGCTCCTCGTCCTCATCATCAAAGTAATTGAACTGATCGAGCATGTCCTCTTCGATTGAACGCTCGCTCGCGTCGTCCATATAGACGCTCCCTTCCTACCGACTAACCCCCATCCTAGGCAGCAACGGCTAAAGGAAACATAAAAGAGACGGCTGTCATGCATGGAAGGCGCAAACCCCCAATGCGTCGGTAGATCCCCAACGACTAGGACTGTCCCCAAGTGCCGGCAGAAAAGGAACGTCCCTAAGTGTCAACCAAGTCAACGCCGCAGGTAGAGGACGGACAGCGAGCGACGTCCAGGGCGAACAAGTTGGCATGAAAAAGGCAAGGCATAGACCTTCTGGTCATGCCTTGCCTTTTGAATGACAAATTGTCGCCCTGGGCGGCGCGTAACCACCTAGGTCGCGCCCTTGAAGTTGAACGTCAGATTGTCCAAATGCGGCCCGCGCAGCGTCGAGCGGTTACGGCGTTTGGTAAAACGTCGTAACCCCCTAGTACATCTTTGCGCCGGCGGGGATGGAAGCGTCGAGCTGAATCAGGTTGAGGCGCTCCTCGCCCTCCTCCTCGTGGACAGCGCTGATCAGCATGCCGCAGCTGGGAATACCCATCATCTTGCGCGGAGGCAGGTTGGTGATGGCGAGCAAGGTCTTGCCGACCAGGTCCTCGGGCTCGTAATAAGCGTGAATACCGGAGAGGATGGTGCGGTCGGTACCGGTACCGTCGTCGAGCGTAAAGTTCAGCAGCTTCTTGGACTTCTTGACGGCCTCGCATGCCTTGACCTTCACAGCGCGGAAATCGCTCTTGGAGAAGGTATCGAAGTCGACGAACTCCTCGAACAGCGGCTCAACGGCGATCTTGGAGTAATCGAGCGTGGGCTTAATCGACTTAACGAACGGGCTCGCGGCGTTGCCGGCCTCGGCAGCCTTGGCGGCAGCGGCACCGGACTGGAAACCCTTCTCGGGCTTCATGTGCGGGAACAGCAGCACGTCGCGGATAGAAGCCTGGTTGGTAAGCAGCATGACCACGCGGTCGATACCGATGCCAATGCCGCCCGCGGGAGGCATACCGTACTCGAGGGCGCGCACGTAGTCCTCGTCATACTCCATGGCCTCATCGTCGCCGCCGGCCTTCTCGGCCATCTGGGCGGCAAAGCGCTCGGCCTGGTCGACCGGGTCGTTGAGCTCGGAGAACGCGTTGGCGTACTCGTGGCCGGCAATAACCAGCTCAAAGCGGTGCGTCAGGCGCGGGTCGTCCTCAAAACGCTTGGCAAGCGGGCTGACCTCGATGGGGTAATCGCACACGAAGGTCGGGTTGACGATGGTGTCCTCGCCCAGCTCATCGTAAATCTCGGCGATGATCTTGCCAGCAGTCCACTCGGGCTTGATCTCCAGGCCCTTCTCGCGCGCGGCGGCAGCAAGCTCCTCGACCGGCGTGTCGATGGTGACCTGCTTGCCGAGCACGTCGGAGACGATGTCGGTCATGGGGCGGCTGGCCCACTCACCAGAAAGGTCGATGGTCTGGCCCTGGTACTCGATGACCTCGGGGTTGCCGATGGCCTTGTTGGCCGCCTTAATGACGCCCTGGGCGAGCGCCTTCATGCCCTCGAGGTCGGAGAAGGCACGGTAGGCCTCCATCGTAGTGAACTCGGGGTTGTGGGTGAGGTCCATGCCCTCGTTACGGAAGATGCGGCCGATCTCGAACACGCGCTCAAAACCACCGACGATGCAGCGCTTGAGGTGGAGCTCGGTGGCAATACGCAGGTAGCACTCCTGATCGAGCGCGTTGAAGTGGGTAATGAACGGCTTGGCGGTAGCGCCGCCCTGGATGGTCTGCAGGATGGGGGTCTCGACCTCCATGTAGCCGTCGGACTCCATAAAGCGACGGAAGGTAGAGAGAATCTGCGAACGCTTACGGAAGGTCTCGCGAACGTCGTCATTGGCGATCAGGTCGACATAGCGCTGGCGATAGCGGGTCTCCTTGTCGGAAAGACCGTGGAACTTCTCGGGCAGCGGACGAACGGCCTTGGCAAGCAGGGTCGCGCTCTTAGGGGCAACGGAAAGCTGGCCGCGCTGGGTACGCACGACCACGCCGGTCACGCCCAGGATATCGCCCAGGTCGAGGGCCTTGAGCGTATTCCAGGCAGCCTCGTCCATGTCGTTGATGCGGCAGAACAGCTGAATCTCGGCAGTCGCATCGCGCACGACGATGAACATGATCTTGCCCTGGCCGCGCTTGGCGACCACGCGGCCGGCGATCTTCACGATGTCCTCGGTGTCCTCGCCATCGGCAAGCTCGGCGTACTTAGCCTCGATATCGGCGACGTAGTCCTCAAGCTCAGAGTGCTCGGGATAGGGGTTCTGGCCCGCCTCGAACAGGGCGGCGCGCTTGGCCAGGCGGGTGGCGCGCTCGTCGTTGAGCGTCGATGCCTGATCGGCGGCGTTCAGGTTCTCTGCCATAAGTTAGCTCCTCAAACTAAAACGCTCCCCAGGATTCGGTCCCAGGGAGCGAAAACATACCTTTACGCGGGACCGTGGTCTAGCGTGCGATCTTGGCGATGGTGTAGACGCGAGTCTTGCCGGAAGGCGTAACGACCTCGACGGAATCGCCCTCGCCGTGACCAATGATGGCGTGACCGACCGGAGACTCGTTGGAAATCTTGTGCTCGAGAGAGTTGGTCTCGGTGGTACCGACGAGCGTGACTTCCATGACCTCGCCGTTGGGATCAATCAGCGAAACGGTGGAACCGATGGAGACGGTCAGGTCGCCCGTGGTGGCAGCAACCTGAGCGTTGGCGAGGATGGCCTGGATCTCGGCAATACGAGCGGCGTTCTGGGCCTGCTTGTCCTTAGCGGCGTCGTACTCGGAGTTCTCCGAAAGGTCGCCGAACGCGCGGGCTTCCTTGATGTCCTCGACGATCTCCTTGGCGTAATCGCCCTCACGCCAGGCGAGCTCCTCGACGAGCTTCTGGCGGCCCTCAGCGGTCAGTACGATCTGGCTTGCGTCCATACGGATATCTCCCCAACTCTAATCAAACAATCAACTGTCAACAAAACGAAAAAGACCGGCTAGCCTGCGGGCAAGCCGGTCAGGTGCTCACCCCAAAGGGATGGGACTACTCTGCGTCCGCGTCGCTGTCCTCTGCCTGCTTCTTCTTGGCAGCAGCGAGCTTGGCCTCGAGCTCAGCGATCTCCTTGTCCTCCTCGGACTGCTCGACCACGACCTCCTCGGCCTGCTTGGTTTCGGCCTTATCGTCGCCTTCCATACCCTCGCGGATATTCTTGACGGTAGAGCCGAGGGACTTGCCGAGCTTCGGCAGGTTCTTGGGCCCGAAGATAATCAGGACAACGACGAGAATAATGATGAGCTCAGGAGCCCTCAGTCCAAACATGTAGACCTCCACAATACAGCGAGACAAGCTCGAATGAGTATACCGCGGGTATCGCGGTATCACAACAATAGCTAAAAAAAGGGACCGCAAGAAGCGGTCCCTCCTCATGCTCTGGTCGGGTTGACTGGATTTGAACCAGCGACCCCTGCGTCCCGAACGCAGTGCTCTACCAAACTGAGCCACAACCCGTTAGCTCGACTATAGTAACAAAGATTTCCGTCGTGTGCTAGAGAAATTTTTACTTCTTTGGCACTTCGACGCGAACCGTGTTGGGAATGAGCTCCGTCGCGCAGGCCCACCAGCCTTTTTGCTGGGCAGCGTCCGCAAGCCTTTCGGCCGTGGCGGCGGTGTCGCAAATGGCAAACGAACAGGCACCCGATCCGCACACATCTACAGCAACGGTTCCGTCCTGTTTACGCAGCCAGTCGAGGACCGTTTGAATCTGCGGCTCCATCTGTGCGGAAATGACACCCAGGTTGTTATGGATGAGCGCATATGCCGTCTCGGCATCACCAGCACGCAAGGCAGAAGCTATCGCGCCGGGCTTGTCCGCAGGCACCGGGGCCTCGTCAAAACGTCGATAGGCTTCAATTGTCGAAACGCTCGCCTCCCGCGGCTTAACCAGCACAACGGGCGTCGCGGGCAGCGCGGAGTATTCAGTTGCCAGCACGTCTCCCCCACCTACGTAAAACGCAGGGCTCGCGTGCAAAAAGAACGGGACGTCGGCACCAATGCCCCGCGCAATGTCATCGAGCGCGGGGTCGGTGCGATCAATGCCCCAGAGCTCCGCCAAGGCGACAATGACCGCGGCCGCATCCGTCGAGGGGCCGCCCAAGCCGGCGCACAATGGAATGCGCTTCTCAATCGTCACGCAGATGTTTGCCTCGCGACCATAATGCTCGGCCATAGCAACCGCAGCCCGATACGCTGTATTCTTTTGCATGGGAAAATCTGATGCCGGAACCGTCTGGACGGTCAGCGCCTGCGCCGGCGTGACCGTCACGGTATCGGAAAGACCGACGGCCGCCATCAGGGAATCGACCCTGTGATAGCCGCGGTCATCGCGCTCGGTATGAACCCCCAGGTAGAGGTTAATCTTTGCCGGCGCGGAAAGAGTCAGGGACCGATCGGTCACCGTTAATGCTCCTCGAGCTGATTGCCGAGCGGGGTAAAGATGTGCTCGCCGCTCTCGGGGTCGAACAGCTCGACCTGACCGGTGAGCACATCGATATACTGGTAGGACTGACGCGACTTGCGGCCGCGACGCTCGTCAACCTCGACAATGAAGACGGCCGGGTGGACGCTCTTGATGGTGCCCATGCGCTCGACGACGCGGGTACGGCCCATGTTGGCCTTAACCTTGACGCGATCGCCCACCATATCGGTCAGCTTCTCGTGGATGTCGTCGACGTGATTGACTTCCATCTCTTCCATGAACAGGGCCTCCAGAAGGTGCAATTCAAAAAGGGGATAATACCCCTAAGATAGACAAAACTCTAATACTATAGCACCCTGTTGTGGCCATACGCAAGTAGCTAAAAAAGCCCGGTCCCAAATTGACTACTTACAGACTATCGGTGTCCAAGACGATGGTGAACGGACCGTCGTTGACAAGATCGACTTTCATATCGGCGCCAAAAATGCCGTGCGCCACGTGTTCGACATCTTGACGAACGAGCGTCAGGAAGTACTCGTAGAGCTCGTTGGCGACATCGGGGGCACCGGCATCCGTAAACGATGGGCGGCGACCGTGGCGGCAGTCGGCGAACAGCGTGAACTGCGACACCACGAGCACCTCGCCGTCGACATCGGCAAGCGCCAAGTTGGTCTTGCCGTTCTCGTCCTCGTTGATACGCAGCCCGCGGAGCTTGCCCCACAGCTTGTCGGCCTCGGCACGCGTATCGCCATGGCCCACACCCAGCAGCACCAGGTAGCCGCGTCCAATGCGGCCCACGCACTCGCCGTCGACCGTCACGCCGGCGTTGAGCACGCGCTGCACCACCGCACGCACGGTCTACTCCTCGCCCGTCAGCTTGGCGGACAGATGCTCGAGCGCGTGGAAACGATGGCTGATGGCGTTCTTCTCGTCAGCCGTCAGCTCGGCCATGGTCTTGCCCGGCGTGTCGACCGGCAGGAACAGCGGGTCGTAGCCAAAGCCGTGATCGCCGCGGCCCTCGTGCGCGATAACGCCCTCGCAGGCGCCCTCGCCATAGGTGACCAAACCGTCCGTGTCGATGAGCGCGACGACGCTCATAAAGCGCGCAGTGCGGTCCTCGTCGGCCACGCCCTCCAGATTTACGAGCAGCTTGGCGTTGTTGGCGGCATCGTCTCCGTGCACGCCCGCATAGCGCGCGCTATACACACCGGGCTCACCGTCCAGCGCGTCGACGACCAAGCCCGAATCGTCGGCAATGGCCATAAGGCCCGTCTCCTCAACCGCGGCTTGGGCCTTGATGATGGCGTTCTCCAAAAACGTCGTGCCGTTTTCCTCGGGATCCTCAAAATCACCCAGCTGGCCGAGCGCCACAAAGCGCACCTCGGGCATGACCTTGCCCAAAATGGCCTCGATCTCGGTGAGCTTATGGGCGTTGCCCGTTGCCACGACGATGGTCGCCGCCGGGTCGAGGGTGTCGATGTCAATCTTCTCAAGTGCCATGACTGGCCTCCTTGTCTCTATAGCAATGCCGTGTTGAGGACGACGAGGACCTCGGCCTCTCTCCCCTCTCAATCAACGGCAGTCTTATACTTCGACGTTTTCCCAGATAAAACCTACCAAAATAAACCTGTCCCTTTTTGGCAGGTTAGGCGATGGCTTGGCGCTGAAGCTCGATGAGCTCGGCGATACCCTTGTCGCCCAGGTCGAGCAGGGCGTTGAGGCGTTTGCGGTCGAAGGGCGCCTGCTCGCCGGTGCCCTGGAGCTCGATCATCTCACCGGTTTCGGTGGCGACGAGGTTCATGTCGACCTCGGCATGGCTGTCCTCGGAATAATCGAGGTCAAGCAGCGTATTGCCGTCGACAACGCCCATGGAGATGGCAGCCACCTGGCCGATAAGCGGGATGCGCTCGATCTTGCCCGCCTCGACCCACATGGCGAGGGCGTCGTGCAGCGCCACCCAGGCGCCGGTGATGCTCGCTGTACGCGTGCCGCCATCGGCCTGAATCACGTCGCAGTCGACGGTAACGGTGTACTCGCCGAGTGCCTTCATGTTGACGACGGTACGCAGGCTGCGACCGATGAGGCGCTCGATCTCCATGGAGCGGCCCTTGCGGTTGGCGTGCTCGCGCTTGCAGCGCTTGCCGGTCGACGCCGGCAGCATGGCGTATTCCGCGGTCACCCAGCCGGCCTTAGCTCCCTTTCGCCAGCCCGGCACGCCCTCCTCGATAGTGGCGGCGCACAGCACGCGCGTGTCACCGAACTCGGCCAAACACGAGCCGTGGGCGTGCTTCATGACGCCACGAGTGAGCTTGACGGGGCGCAGCTCATTGGCGGCACGGCCGTTGGCGCGGTTGACCTGCATATACTCCATAGAAATATCCTTTCGGCAAAAGGTGAAAGTGAGCCTTTGGTCGGTGACCTTGTATCTATTTCAGTTCGTCGATATCGATATGCTCAATGCTCTTGAGCGGCTGGCCAAAGATAAAGCTACCCGCCACCGCAAACTCGGCAATGTTATCGGCCGTCGTGGCAAAACGATGCTGCGGCTCGGCGGCGTCGCCCGCCAGCTGCTCGCGGCGCGTGAGGATATCGGTCAGCTCGCGCGTGGTCTCCTCGGCGGAGCTCACGACGCGCACCCCAGGCCCCAGCGCATGGCGGATAGGTCCCACCAACAGCGGGAAATGCGTACAGCCGAGCACCACGGTATCGATACCGTGGTCGCGCAGCGGCTCAACCGTGGCACCCACCAGCGCACGCACGGCAGGCGTATCGAAGATATCCTCGTTCTCAAGCCACTGTTCCTGCAGATGTGCACCCGAGGCAAGCTCGTGTTCGACAACCTCGACAAAGCTCGAGGCAGGACAGCCGTATACATCGACGCCGGCATCTAGATCCTGAATGGCGCGCGTGTAGGCGCCCGAGCGAATGGTGAGGTTGGTGGCGAGCACGCCCACGCGACGCGAGCGGGTGCTGTTGATTGCTGCACGGGCACCCGGCGCGATCACACCGATGACGGGAACGTCGAGCACCTGCTGGGCCAGACGCAAGGCCGCAGCGGTCGCCGTGTTGCAGGCGATGACCATAATCTTGACGTCGTGCTTCGAAAGCCAACGACCCGCCTGCAACGCAAACGAGCGCACCTCATCCTCGGTACGCGTGCCGTAGGGACAGCGCTTGGTGTCGCCAAAGTAGTAGACGGACTCGTGCGGCAGCGCCGTCGCGATGGCGCGCGCAACCGTCAGACCGCCCAAACCAGAATCGAACACGCCAATCGGGCGCGTGTCGCCTGCCGAATTCTCGATATCGGACATTACCTCACCAGTCTCTCTCGAAAAGACATGTCCAAGTGCGGCGGCGGCGCGCTACGAACGCGCCGCGACCAGCAGCTCTGCCGTCGCCGCCCAACCGTCGACAATTTTGCCACGCGTAACGAAAGCGTTCTCGCAAGCAGCCAGGAACTCGGGCGCGCCGGCGCTCGTCAGGCCATTCTCGACCAGGCAGAACGTGCCCACGTGATCGGCCATGTAGAAGTCGGACTCGGAATCGCCGAGCGCGAGCGTCTCCTCGCGCTCGATCCCTAGGTGCTCGCAGAAGCGCGCAATGGCGACGCCTTTGTTGAGGCCCGCGGGGTTGATGTTGAATGCGCGACCGTCCTCGACGCGATCGAGCTCGAGCGTCGTCGGCTTGGACAGATGCGTCAGGTGACCGTTGCAGGCCCACACCAGGCCGCAGCCGGCCTCGTCCAGGATGGCCTGAACCTCATCGTCGGGCACATCGCCGCGCATGCCGACGGTGACCTCACGGTACTTGTAGCCGGTCGACATGTCGTTGTGATACTCGATCTTGTGCGGCCAGCGGGCGAGGATCTTCTCGCACACGCCGGTCTGCTCGATCACCTGGTGCGGCGTGAGGCCGCAAGAGGGGTCGTAGGGCATGTCGCCGGTCAGATACTCCCAATCGTTGGCTTTGAGGTCGTACATGACCAGGCCGCCCATCTCGCCGATGTAGGAGTTGAGACCGAGCACGCGCGCGTCCTCGTGGATCATGGTACGGTTGCGCCCCGAGGTGGGAACCACCTGAATGCCAGCGCGAGCGAGCGCCACGACGGCCTCAACGAGTTTGGTCGAGGGGTTGCCGTCGTTGTCGCGCAGCACGCACGAGCCGGGTGCGAGCATCGTGGCATCCAGGTCGGTAAAGACGTACTTGACCTTGGCCAAGCGCTCGCGCATCTCGCCCGAAAGCTCAGCGACGGTCGGCAGGGTATTGTGGAACATGATTACTCCGTTTACGTAGAAGGGTTTGGACTTGGACGGCATGTTTTGATTGAGGGAACACGCTTATGGCGACAGCGCACTCAGGGCGCCGCCGTCATCATGGTTCATTAGTCAAACTGGGTAACATCGATCAGGCGATTGGCCAGCGAAAGGTCGCTCTCGATGGGCACGAACTCGTCGCCCACGTGCATGAGCTCCTCGTCACCCTTTGCCAGCAGCAAGACAATGGTGGGAGCATCGGGGTTGACGTACTCCTCGCGCGCCGCCTTGAACGCCGCATGCACAGCGGCTTCGCGGTCGAGGATGATCTTGTTCGGCGTATCGTCGGGAACATGCTCGGCAAGCTCGCGACAGACCTTCATCGGGTCCTCGTGAGCTGGATCCTCGTTGGCAAAGATCATCAAGTCGGAATACGGTGCGGCCTCGCGCGGCAATTGCTCGCGGCGCTCCTGAGCCTTGCCGCCGGCGGCGCCAAACAGCGCAATGACCGGACTAGCGGGAAACGCGCGCTTGACCGACGAGAAAAGCGAGCGGAACGAAAGCTGGTTGTGCGCGTAGTCGACGACACAAATCACGCGGCCGTCCTTCGACTCCACGACCTCCATACGGCCCGGCACACGCAGTTTTGAGAGGCCCTTCTTGATGGCATCGATACCGATGCCGATCTCGCGCGCAGCGGCGATAGCGACCAGCGCGTTCTCCACGTTAAAGTCGCCCGCGATACCCAGCAGGACCTTCTCCCCCGCCTCGGGCTCGTCGGCGCTCATGCCGTGCAAGTTGAACTCGATGTTAAAGCCGAGCATGCGGACATCGCTCGCCCACAGGCTTGCCTCGGGATGCTCGACGCCAACGGTCACCAAGCGCTCGGCCGTCGACGCTGCCTCTAGCACACGGTCAACCTCATCGGTGCCCAGATTCACCACGGCGGTCTTTGCCTGGTCAAAGATCCTGAGCTTGCTCTCAAAATAATCCTCAAACGTGGGGTGTTCGATCGGCGAGATGTGGTCACGCCCGATGTTGAGGAAGCACGCCACGTCAAACGGCAGATTCTCGACGCGTTGGTACTTGAGCGCCTGGCTCGAGACCTCCATGACCATGGACTGGCGACCGGACGTGCGGCAGTTGGCGATATGGCGCCAGACCTCGGGGGCCTCGGGCGTAGTATTGGTGCTCTCATAGCACTCGATGCCATCGTCGGTACTCACCGAGCCGATCATGCCGCAGGACTCGCCCGCCGCTTTGATAATCGACTGGAGCATAAAAGCGGCCGTGGTCTTTCCCTTGGTGCCGGTGATGCCCACGATCTTGACGTCGTGGTCGGGACGGTCGTAGACCTCCGGCGGCAACAGGGCCATGGCCGTGCGAACACTATCAACAACCAGCATCGCAGCACTGCTCTCCTTCGCCAGCGGCTCCAGAGACTCGACCAGCGACTCCTCGCACACAAATGCGACGGCGCCCGCATCGAGCGCCATGCTCAAAAACGCGGGCTTAAAGGCAGCACCTTTACAGAAGAACACGTCACCTGCCGAGACCGCGCGCGAATCAAACGAGCAACCGGTCACGGCACGCTCGTCAACCTGCTCTGATGCGCGCAGCTCGCCGCACACATCGAGCAGCTTGGCAAGCGTATCGACCGTGGTCACGGTCGCGGAATCCGAATGGTGCATCTTTCACCTTTCTCAGCCATTTGGCAGGGACGGTTTTCATAGTAACTGAAACGTGCTCGCGCAAAAACGGCTCCCGGAGGAGCCGTTACGCGCAGGCATTCGTAGGCCGAGACTAGGCAGCCTGAACAGAAGGCTGGCCCTCGTCGATAAAGAAGCGCTTGTACCACACTAGGAACACGAGCGGCGTATAGATCTTGCGCTGGAAATCGCCCTTGCCCGCAAAGTGCAGATCGAGCAGGTGCATGAGCTCGTCGGTATTGAAGAACTCACTTGCCCACGGCGCGGTGAAGTACTCCTTGACATAGTCGTACCACTTTTGCTCGCGCAGCCAGTAGACAATCGGCACCGGGAAGCCCACCTTGGGACGGGTGGCCCACTCATCGGGCAGCGACTTGTTGGCAGCGTGGCGGAGTACCTGTTTGTTGCCGTTCTCGTTGATGCGGTAGCGGTCGGGAATGTGCTCGGCGAACTCCATGACTTTGCGGTCCAGGAAGGGCACGCGCAGCTCCAGCGAGTGCGCCATGCACATCTTGTCGGCCTTGAGCAGAATGTCGCCCGGGAGCCACATGTTCATGTCCAGGTACTGCTTCTTGACCAGTTCGGGCTGACCCTTCACGCGTGCGTAGATGGGTGCAGCGAGCTCGAAGGCGCCGTCGCCGGTGTTGTACTCGGGCTTGAGCACGCCGTCGACCTCGCGCTCCGGCCATACCAGAGCCTGTCCCAGGAACGACTTCTCGGGGATCTCGGCACCCTTGACCAGGAAGTTATGTCCCTTGAAGTACGGCATATGCAGCGCCAGGTTACCGAGCGCACGACGAATGGGCAGCGGCACCATCTTTTTGTACTTGCGGACCGGGACCGTGTCCTCGTAGTAGGCGTAGCCGCCAAAAAGCTCGTCGGCACCTTCGCCCGAAAGCACGACGGTGACGTCCTTGCGAGCCATCTCGGCCAAGAACCACAGCGGCACGGAAGACAAGTTGGACTGCGGCTCGTCCATGTGATACTGGATATCCTCGAGCGCACCGAAGAACTCGTCGGCGGTAATCATCTTGCGAACGTTCTCGACGCCGAGCTTATCGGAAAGCTCCTTGGCGTAGTTGGTCTCGTTGAAGTTCTTGTAGTCAAAGCCCACCGAGAAGGTCTTGTCGGGCATGAGGCAAGCGGCAATGTAGCTGGAGTCGACGCCACCGGAGAGGAACGACGCGACCTTGACGTCGGCGATGCGATGGGCCTCGACGCTCTCGTGCACGACCTCGTCCAGCTCATCGACATACTCTTCGAATGGCTTCTCGACGGCAGAGTAATCGCAATCCCAGTAGCGCTCGATGTTCATCTTGCCGGTCGGGATATCGACGGTAAAGTAGTGCGCCGGCGGCAGCTTGTAGACACCCTCGAAGAAGGTCTCCTCGGTTGCCGAATACTGCAGCGTCATGTACGGACGCAGAGCCTTTTTGTTGACCGCCTTGTGGAAGTGCGGGTAGTCCAGGAAGCTCTTGATCTCGGAACCAAAGAGCACGCCCGGAGCGCCGTCGCCCGCATCGGCCATGGGATAGTAGTAGAGCGGCTTGATGCCAAAGATGTCGCGGGCGCCAAAAAGCTTGTTCTTCTTTTTGTCCCAGATGACGAAGGCGTACATACCGCGCAGGCGATCGAGAACGGCCTCGCCCCACTCCTCGTAGCCGTGCAGGAGGCTCTCGGTGTCGGCGCCGCAGTGGAACTTGTAGCCCTTGGCCTCGAGCTCGGAACGGAGTTCTTGGAAGTTGTAGATCTCGCCGTTGAAGACAATGACGACGCTGCCGTCCTCATTGGCCATGGGCTGAGCGCCGGCCTCGGTCAGGTCGAGGATCGACAGGCGGCGGAAGCCCAGGGCAACGCGGCCGTCGATAAACTGACCGCCCATGTCGGGACCGCGATGGACGATGCGGTCCATCATCTTGGTGAGCACCTCGGATTGGTTATCCGTCCCACCGACAAAACCGACAAAACCGCACATATACTATCCCCTCTGCTGTTGCTGGGCATCAAATCGAATCAGTAGCTTTTGAGTATACCCGAGGGCGTAAAGAGGGGCGGAATGTTCAGGCAATCTCAACTGAATCAGCTCCGCTGTGACACGCGGGTTGATTTCCGATCTCAGCCGAACACATTAGGCGGACAGGCCGTTCCCGCAGCT